>JAMCPQ010000040.1 GCA_023379825.1 Thermoplasmatota archaeon
CGGGCCCGCCGGGATTCGAACCCGAATCATAGGCTCCGGAGGCCTAGGTGATATCCATTACACTACGGGCCCTTATTTCTTGTACCCGATGTCTCTTAAGAATTTAATACGTGCCTTCTGATCTTCCGGAGTTTCCACTCCGAGCGGAGAAAACCCGTCAATGACACCCATTATACCGTTACCGTTCTTTCCTTTTGCCACAATCACGCTAAGGGGATTTGCAGTTGCTGCAAACACATTACCAACTTCCTGGCATGACTTTACTGCATTGAGTATTGCTATGGGAAACGCATTCCGCAGAATTATCAGAAATGTGTGTCCGGCTGAAAGCTTCATCAGGTTATCAACAGCGCACTTCTGGAGATCCTCATCATTTGATGAGTATCTCATAAGCCTCTTTCCAGAGGCTTCTGAAAATGCAACAGCATATTTTGTGCCGTTCAGGTGAGTCTCAATGATTTCCGTCAGATCCTCGACTGTCTTTATGAAATGTGAATATCCAAGAATTACGTTACACCCTTCTGGAAAGCTGATCTCTACCTCTTCAAGATTAACCATGAGTTGTAATATCAAGAGTATATTACTCTTTTACGAACAATTTCTGAATCCGGTATTTTTCACCACCATTATTCCTGAGATAGAACTTTTCCTTCAAAACGCCTGGAAAATATGGATAAAAGAATCATGTTCTTGTTGTTGAGGTTTCAGGTTAGATTTTATTATTGTGATGAAAATACAGAGATGATGGACTTCTTTGAAACTATCTCGGAGGAGATAAACAGTGGTAAGATCCGTGAAAGGGATCAGCTTCAGAGAAGAAAGCTTTCACTTTCCAGCATGCTGCATCTGGATCACATTCCCAGTGATACAGAGATACTGAATTCCGGGATGGTAGAAAGGGAAAAAAGCAGGCTTCTGAGAATCAAACCCACCAGGACCATTTCTGGAGTTGCTGTGGTTGCTGCCATGACCTCTCCTGAGAGTTGCCCCCATGGTCAGTGCCTTTACTGCCCGGGAGGAGTGAAGAACAATTCTCCTCAGGCATACACTGGATACGAGCCCTCGGCTCTCAGGGGAAGGATGAACAGCTATGATCCATATCAGATAACATTCAATCGCCTCAAGCAGCTTGAAACCATCGGGCATGATACCAGCAAGATTGACCTGATTGTTATGGGCGGAACATTTACAGCAAGGGATCCATCATATCAGAGGTCATTCGTAAAAGGTTGCATTGACGGCATGAATGGAACAGTCTCAGAATCTCTCGAAAAGAGCATTGAAATAAATGAAACCGCACCCAGAAGATGTGTGGGAATAACAGTTGAAACAAAACCTGACTGGTTCCTTAAAAAGGATATCGACCTGGCCCTTTCCTACGGCACCACGAAAGTTGAACTGGGAGTCCAGGTGATAAATGAGAAGATACTGAGAATGAATGGACGCGGGCATGGTGTCAGGGAGATAGTTGAATCCACAAAGCTATCCAGGGATTCCGGCCTCAAGATCGTCTATCATGTTATGCCAGGAATGTACGGTTCTGATAGAGAAGAGGATCTGAGAAGCTTCAGAAAAATTGTGGAGGACTCTGATTTCAAACCTGATATGCTCAAGATATATCCTACCCTGGTTGTTAAGGGAACCGCACTTTACAATCTCTGGAAAATTGGAAAATACCGTCCTCCAGACACCGAGGAGGCCGCTGAGATCATCAAAGAATTTCTTAAGATATGCCCACCATGGATCCGAGTCCAGAGGATGCAGAGAGACATACCTGTAAATTTCATAGAGGCCGGTGTCAAGAGGAGTGACATCAGGAACATCATCGACCTTAAACTGAGAGAAGAGAACTCTGAAACATGGGAGATTAGAAGCAGAGAGATTGGCTTATCACAGAGGAATGGTGGGGATCCGAAACTCATCAGGAGGGATTATGATGCTTCGGGCGGAAGGGAAATATTCCTTTCTTTCGAGGAATCACACAGTATCTATGGCTACCTGAGACTAAGGATCCCCTCACCTGATCACCACAGACCCGAAATGGACGGTTCCTCAGTTGTCAGGGAAATCAAAGTTCTTGGCGAAGTAGTTCCACTGGGACAGCATGAATCTTCCCTATGGCAGCATCGTGGGCTGGGTAGAGCCCTTTTACAGGAAGCTGAGAGAATCACTCTGGACGAATACTCCCTTGACAGGATCAACGTAATAAGCGGCATAGGGGTCAGGGAATATTTCAGGAGATCAGGGTACAGCAGACTGGGCCCATATATGTCAAAGAATCTGAAACCCTGAAATTCCTGATTCAAGCATTATAGAATTTTAATATAATAATATTCATTTTTATCAATAATTATAAATAAGTGCTATGCATGATGAGCGGGATAGAATTGTCATATGTTCTTGTATCAGTGAGCATAGTGGTGCTTCTGGTAGCTGTCTATCTTTTCTACAGTATTATAGGGGCTGAGAAATTTTGAGTTATGTCTCAACTGAATCTTCAGGAGGTTCAAACTTCTGGGCAACGTTCTTTGAGAGTCAGCGACTTCTTTCAGGAACAATCATCATACTTATCTACATACTTCTTCTCTCCATTTTTGCCTACCTTATTTCCGGGTATATTGCAAAGCTTTACAGGGGAGAGAAGACATGGCTTGATCCCGTTTCCGGAAGGCTGGTTAATTTCTTCATAAATATGTTTGGGGAGGATGCCAGAAAGGATACCAAGATGAAGGAATATTTTATCACGCTGATTGTATTCAATGCAGCGGCAGGAATTATTGCCTTTGTATTCTTTTTCTTCCAGTCCTACATTCCATTTGCAGGAATAACTCACAACTATTCCTTCTCTCTTTCTTTCAACACAGTGACATCCTTCCTCACCAATACCGATCTTCAGCATTACTCAGATCCACTTCATCTTTCATACCTCAGCAAGACATTTGTCCTTACTGGGCTGATGTTCCTCTCAGCTTCAACAGGTTTTGCAGTGTCCATGGCCTTCATCAGAGGGATACTTAATGAAAACGGAAGAATCGGAAACTTTTACAGAGATTTCCTGGTTTCAGTATTCTATCTGATCTTTCCTCTGACCATACTTGTCACCATTATATTCATCCTTTCAGGAGTACCTCAGGACCTGAGCCAGTACGTGAATGTCAACCCGATTCTGTCCGGTGGCATACAGAGGCTTCCTCTCGGTCCGGTTGCAACATGGGAAGCAATTAAGAACATTGGAACTAACGGAGGCGGTTTCTATGGTTCAAATGCGGCCATGCCTCTGGAAAACCCAAACTGGTTCACCAACCTTGTAGAATTTCTTTCCTTCACTGTTATACCTCTTGGATCGATTCTTTCTCTTGGTAAGGTGTTCAACAACAGAGGGTTTGCCAGGACCCTTTATGTTGTTCTGATTTCTATCTTCTTTTTCACCACATTCATGACATTCTTCGCAGAATACAGCGGAATCCCCTCAATAACATCCCTTGGAACAATCTTCACAGGAAATATGCTTGGGAAGGAAACTGCCATAGGAATATCGCAGACTTCCATATTTTCATCTGGGGCCGTCTTTACCTCAACAGGGGCAGCAGATTCTGTTCTTCTGGCATTCACACCTGCAGGATTGCTGGGACTAATGGGTAATCTTATTCTCAATGATCCCCTGGGCGGAGTTGGAACAGGCGTCCTGAATATATTCATGTATGTGATATTTGCCATTTTCATAACCTCACTTATGGTCGGGAAGCTTCCCGAGATTATGAGCATAAAAATCAGTTCAAAGGAGATAAAATATTCCACTCTGTCTCTTGTGACACACCCTCTGCTTGTTCTTATCCCATTTGGAATAACAATGCTTCTTCCTGCCCTTGTTATCGGAGATCCAAATCCAAGGCCAGATGTCATATCCAGTGTCCTTTATGAATTTCTCAGTGCAGCCTCAAACAATGGTTCAGAGGTGGGTGGTTTTGTTACAAACACCGCTTTCTTCAATATCACTGACGGAATTCTCATGCTTCTGGGGCGTTTTGTTCTCATGGGCCTGCAACTGGCAATCGCTCAGTCCTTTGCCACCAAAAGTCCCAAGGTCGAAACGGGGAGAACAATAGAAACTGGATCTCCACTGTTTGCCCTTATGCTGTTCGTCACAATAATAATGCTTGGTGTACTCTCGTTTTTCCCTGTTCTGGCCCTGGGCCCGTTCCTGTCCTGGGCAAAGGACTTTAATCTCTTCATCGGGGGGATGCTATGAAGAACAGGTATCTGGAAGCTTTCATCAATTCCATCTACGGTTTCCTCCCCTGGAAGCTTGTGTCATCCCCAGTGATGTTTGTTACTGAGATAGCTCTGATCATATCGGTTTTTGCCGCCATATTTCCATCTCAGTTCGGCATACCTCACACCCCCGTGTATATAGAATTCTATGTATCCGTGGTAGTGATGCTTTTTCTTACAGTCCTCTTTTCAAACCTGAGCTCTTCCCTATCTGAGGGCAAAAGCAAGGCAATTACGCAATCACTTAAGAGCATGAGAAAGGAGGTTACAGGGAAACTTGTATCCGGGGACGGAGTTCAGGAAGTTTCATATTCGAGCCTTAAAAAGGGCGATATTCTGAGGATAGACAAGGGCGATGTCATACCCATAGACGGGGAAATCATCGAAGGAACTGGTTTTGTCAATGAGTCAAGCATAACCGGTGAATCAAGACCTGTAAGAAAGATTCTTGGTGACAGTGTTACAGGCGGTACCACTCTCGTTACAGACAGTCTTATGGTCAAGGTGACAAGCAATCCCGGGGAAACATTCCTTGACAGGATGATTAACATTGTGGAATCTTCAAAGAGAATGAGAACCCCCAACGAGATTGCTCTAACAGTTTTTCTCAGCGGGGTCACACTGGTATTCCTGATTGTTGTAAGTGCAGTCTTTGCGGAATCCGGTTTTCTCTCTGTTGCCCCGAATCTTGTGATTTTCATAGTTCTTCTCATAGCTCTGATACCCACAACCATCGGCGGGCTCCTTCCCGCAATAGGTATCGCTTCCATCAACAAAATTGCGCAGTACAACATCATAGCAAAAAGCGGGAAATCTGTTGAGAACGCTGGCGATATAGACACAATTATACTTGACAAGACAGGAACAGTTACTATGGGTGACAGAAGGGCAGTTAAATTCTACCCTAAGAAAGGGGTGGAATATCTTGATTTTGTACGATCCTGTGCACTTGCATCTCTGAAGGATCAGACCGCTGAGGGTATGTCCATAGTGAAACTTGCCTCATCAGAAGGAGTCAACGCTGACTTGAAGGAAATTGAAGGATACGAATTCATCCCATTTTCTGCAGAGACAAAGTACAGTGGAATCAGGTCCTCCGGGGAGGAGATCATAAAGGGTGCCCTGAAAGCTATCAAGGCGAAATACAAGATATCCGATGACTATCTGGAAGGTCTCTGTAACGGTATATCAGCAAGAGGCGGGACTGCTCTGGCAGTGGCAAGAAATGGGGAATTCCTGGGTGTCATTGAGCTCAATGATATGCTCAAGCCAGGCATAAGGCAGAGGCTTGAACTGCTGAAGAAGATGAACATAAAGACCATAATGTGTACAGGGGACGATGACATCACTGCCGCATATATAGCAAAGGAGAGCGGAATAGACGAGTATGTGGCAAACAGCACTCCCATGGATAAATATAACGTGGTGCTGAGGGAGAAGGAAAGGCAGAGGATGGTTGCAATGGTCGGCGACGGCACAAACGATGCTCCGGCCCTGGCACAGGCCGATGTGGGAATGGCCATGAACAGCGGAACGCAGGCGGCAAAAGAGGCCGCTAACATGGTTGACCTTGACAGCGACCCCACCAAGCTCATGGATGTGATCTTCCTTGGTAAACAGATACTGATAACACGTGGCTCTCTGACTGCTTTCAGTATAGCCAACGATTTCTCAAAGTATTTTGTCATAGTTCCGGCAATATTCAGTGTATTTCCTGAGCTTGGCTTCCTGAATATTCTCGGCCTCACGGATCCCCTTGTTGCAATAACCTCAGCTTTGATATTCAACACAATTATTCTTCTGATGCTGATTCCTCTGGCCCTCAGGGGTGTAAGATACAAGCCAACATCGATCAATGATCTGCTGAAGAGAAACATAACCATTTACGGTCTTGGAGGTGTGATATTTCCCTTCATAGTTATTAAGGTGATATACCTGATCCTTGTGGCAGGAGGTGTTCACTGGTGAAGACAAAGTCCGTTCTGAAGCTTTTTGCGTTCGCAGCACTGTTCATGTTCATACTGGGTTTTGTCTATCCTACTGTTTCTTCAATTGTAGCGGAAGGCATAGATCCATTCCAGGCGAACGGCTCACTCATAGAGGAGAACGGAACAGTATATGGCTCATACCTGCTTGCCCAGGCGTTCAATGAATCCTATTTCTTCCAGCCAAGGCCCTCTGCCACAGGATACAGTTATTCCGGGTCTGGATCTGGATCATATGCTCTGGACGCAAATCAGACCCTGAACCAGACTCGGAGTCTCATAAGCAGGTTCATTAGTGAGAACCCTACGGTAAATATTTCACGCATTCCATACTCTATGGTATCCTATTCAGGTTCAGGAGTTGATCCTGACATACCTCTGCTAGGGGCGCAGGATCAGATCCCACGCATTACCGGGGCACTGCATTTCACTCTTCTTGCAGCAGGTAAAAATGTCTCCAACACATCTCTGGAATCATTCCTCAATGATACCGTTTCCAGATACACTGTGCAGAATTTCCCCCTGTTCGGGTCATATTACGTTAACACAGTGCAGCTTAATCTGGCAATACTGAATCTTCTCATTGGGGATGGAGCGCTGAAAGGATACTGATATTTCAGCCCTGCTTATCAGGGCCTACCTTCTCAGAACGGCCGAATCAACCGGGCTGTCCTTTATAAGTGCTTTCAGTGTGGAATTCACCCTGATTTTTCTGTCCTGGGAGAAACGCAGGCCCAGTACAATGAGATCAGCACTGTATTCCCTGATGGCACTGCTTATCTGGGTACTCATTGTTCCGCCGTCGCCTCCCCTGACAATTGTGATTCCATCACCGAACCTTGTGTGAATCTCACCAAGGTTATCGAACAGGTGCTGGAAACCGTGCGTCTTCTTTTCATCAAATTTTCTAAGATCGAGAAGGATAAGGTTGGCATTTGTGCTCTGCTTGAGATGAAGGGCAAATGATACTGCCATTCTGTTGTTGATGGTTTCAGCCACTGGAAGGAGTATGTTCCTGTAAGGAAGCTCGTTTCGCCTGATGCTGAAAATAACAGCCGGGGTGGAACTGTTCTTCATGACATAATCTCCAATAGAACCGAAAAGGCTTCCGGAAAGACCACTTCTTCTGTGGGTACCCATGAGGACCAGATCATAGTTCTTCTCCTTGAGCTCCTCCACAATTCCAGTTCTTATATTTCTGGCAGTCCTGACTCTGGGAACAACCTTGATATTTCTCTCCTTCCCATCCTGATATGCATTTGTGATTATTCTCACCTTGTCGCTCCAGGTCAGTTCCTTCATCTCTTCCTTCACAGTGAGGGCAGTAATCTCACCGGAATACTTTTCAGCCAGAAAGAAGGCTATTTCCAGAGGAAGGCGGGACTGCTGGCCCTTAGCCATGGGGACAACAATTTTCTCGAATTTCAGGGCATATGATCTGGCATTGGAGAACATAATAAAATATAATACTTAAAAGATATTTATATTATTGCAATTCTCAATTTTTCCCGATTAATTACACACTTGAAATTCAATGCATTATGGGAATGGAAATTGGTCTTTTAGTTGAGATAGTCGATAAAACACATTGTTAATACCTGTCACTTTAGGTAGAATTAAAATATATTCCGCACATGCAATGTCAGTGCACATTCCGTCTGTTGTAATTAGAAGAAAGGAAATAGTGGGCAGGAAGACCGCATACGATCTCATGAAGGAGGGTATAGAGGAACTTATGGTATGCGATCTGGATTCCATCATAGACGGTAAGACCAACTTCAAGCTGTACAATGAGCTGGCCAAGTTTTTTGAATTCACAGTGTTCAATCTCATCTACAATGTCGGTGATCTGGTGGATTCGCTTGTCTCAGGAGCCTCAAAGGTTGTTGTCAGCCCTGACCTTACTCCGGAGAGGCTGGCTTCATTTCTGGAGATCTCCCAGAATATAGTGGACCCTAATTCATCAAGATTCGGTCTTTTCCAGAAGTCAGGCGGGAAATATGTCATGGTTTCTGGAAGAATGCCATACCAGGCTTTCAGCGGAATTTACAATATTGGTCCGGCAATGGATGGGGAGAACATGATAAATGTTGACAACTTTCCTCTGGAACTGAACCATTTTATCACCTGACTTTATGAAATTGGCAATTATATACCTGAATCTTAAAAATATAAAAGAATAATATACTGATTGTGTTTGACATGCTAATTGTCTGAACCTGATCTGTCCAAGCCAAGCAGAAATGGCATAAATCCTTTCGTCACAGGTCTATCGATTGTAAACCTGTTTTATTCTCTTCTCATGACTCTGTTCGGCTATACTCTCTTTCTTCTCCTGAACAGAGAGGGGATATCACTTTACTGGGGGGCACTTGGAGTATCAATGGGGCAGCTGGCACTTCTGGCAATCCTTATACCGCAGGGCAGGGCAATAGATAGAGGCCACACATATTCTATAATGGTAGCGGGTTCTCTCATCTATTCTGTATCAATAGGTTCACTTTTCTTTTCAGGTATACTATTCAGGGATGGCCTCATTCTCATCATACCTGTGGCAATATTGATTGCCACTGCAAGCCAGAATGCATTCAGGTCATCCATGAATTCGTTCATAGGAAAAGCTGTCAGGAGCTCTCTGATGGGTTCCAATTATGCAAGGATACTGACAATGGAGATGGTGGGCGGTACAGTGGCAATGCTGGTGGTATTCCTGATCGGAATGACCGCCTCCATAAGGTACGCTTACATCATTTTTCCCGTTCTCCTCATTATGTCTGTCTCGCTGGTTTTCACAGTGCTCTACAGGGACAGCAGAACAGGCATGGCACTGCAGGTTTCCAGCATTCCAAAACAGTCTCTGAGGAAGGGTCTGAGGAATCTCAGCTCCAGAAAGCGGTTCATCATCCCAATATACGCGGGAAAGATTTTCATGGCAATCGGTTTTTATGGTTTCTCCTATTATTTCATCCTTACAGGGATCAATCTTGGCCTTGGTTCCGAAATCCCTATACTTCTCCTTGCGGCAGTTTTTGCTGCCTCCATACCCTTCGGGAAAATTGCGGAAACTCTACTTCAGAAATTTCCTGAGATGGGAAAGGCTTATGTCATAATGGTAAGCATCATAGATGTTATTTCATATATGATGATATTTCTAGCCACTTTTTATGGAAACAGGATTCTTTATTTTGCATCTGTTGCAGTCATGATACCCGGCCCTCTTCCAACAGCTGGTGCGCTGGGATATGAGGTAAGAATGGTAGGAAAGGAGAACAGAGGAGTATATTCATCATTCCAGAGAATACTTGTTGCCATTGTCTTCATATCTGTGAGCTTTCCCATGGTGGAGCTCTACTATAGAAGTATATATCTGCTGTGGCTTTTCATCCTGTCGGCAGCAATTATGGCCCTTATAGCAGGAATTCTTCTCCCCGGGGAAAAGAGGCAGGAATCAGCTGCAGATTCCTGATCTGAAAAAAATGGATTTCTGTTATGCAATGCCAGATATGGCTGAGCAGAAAGCCCCTTTAAGGGGAAATGGGACAATGGAGTTCTGGGTAATGACACATTAATTAGGCAGAAGATGATATTTCAGTATGGAATTATCCAAAAACTCTGTCCTCATACCAATCGATATACAGAAAGGTTTCATGGAAGGCAAATACAGAAACAGAAATAATCCATCACTGGAGAAGAATGTATCCATGCTTCTGGATCACTGGCGCAGTTCCGGCAGATCCATAATTCACATCAGGCATGACTCCATGAACGAGGCATCACCACTGAAATCAGGGAAACCGGGGTTTCAGTTCATCAGGGAAGCAGAACCTCTGCCGGGTGAGGTTGTACTGACAAAGCATGTGCACAGCGCATTCATAGGGACAGGCCTTCTGGAAATGCTCCAGAAAATGGAAAGGCCTGAACTGTATTTCCTGGGAATTGCCACAGATCACTGTGTCAGTACATCCATAAGGATGGCATCTGATTATGGATTCAGGACATCAATGATATATGATGCATGTGCCACATTTGACAGAACTTTAACTGACGGTTCAACAATAGACTCACAACTTGTCCATGATTCCACCATTGCCTCCCTCAACGGTGAATTCTGCAAAGTTCTATTCACTGAGGACATCATTTCCCGATGAGATGGCATTGTGGATGTCCGGGTATACTCAATTCCGATCCATAATTAATAATTGAATTCCAAAGTAAACAGATAGCCCTTGTGTATATGGAATTCGTTATTCAGCAACTATTTAAGGCGTGAATACATTCAAAATCATGATTAACGTGGGATTCTTCTATTCTGTAATACCTGGAAAGGAGGAAGAGTTCGAGACAACTTTCAAGGGTGTCGTAAAGTTTCTCAAAACCGGTCATTCAGGGATTAAGGATGCAAAACTCTACAGGGATGTTGATCAGCCCGGGGAGTTCATGATTTTCACAGAATGGGATAGCATAGAATCATTCAAGGATTTCACAAGCAGCCGCCCTTTCAAGGACACAACCGAGGCAGGGAAGCAGATTCTCAAATCCCATCCCAGGCATATAGTGCTCAGGGCTGAAAGCATATAATTTATGAATAACAGAAATAAGTAAAAAACAACTCTATTTTTAAAAAAAATTGTATATTGGTGGTCAAACAGATTCTGACAGTTTGCCGTTCTGCCTGGAATAAACCCTGAAGAACAGAAGTGTCATTAGCAGAAGCATGACTCCCCCAACAATTGTTGAATAGAATATCTGTGTCTGCATGGCGGAGTTGTTCAGTATTGTATTCACATTCAGAGTCTTTCCAAGAAGGTAGGGGTAATCAGTAAATGCAAGGAAAAATACTGCCACTGCCAGAAGCCCCTGGAATAATATCTTGTTATGAAGGTATTTCCTGGCCCCCTTAAGGAAATTAAGGGCAGGTATGGCAACTGTTATGACAAGCGGTATTGCAACAAATGAGAGCGTTGTCAGATCACCCATCTCATAGAATGAAACTCCTGCTATGATCACACCAACTATGACAGTGAGGAATGTCATGATGGGATCAACAAATAGATCATAAAAAACAGAGGCGAGGCCGAAGAGTATGATAGCAGACCCTATGACAAATCCATCGTTTGGCAGGAATGAGACGAACCTGGCCGCGTTGAAGCTCTGCAGACTGTAATTTATCCCCGCTCCGCTTATCATCGATGCATATATCATCAGGACGATGGCTCCCAGAACAAATGTCACAATAGCGTACACCTTGTAAAGTGTCTTCCTGTTAGCAAACCTGTTCTTCCAGACATACTCAGCACTTATAATTGCGGCGTTCCTGAGAATGAAGACTATGAGGAAGAACAGGATATAGCTGATGAAAGTATACGCAATGAGGGGAAGAATTGAGGGAACAAGAGCTTCCAGATTAACCACATAGAACACGAAGAAGGTTCCTGTGATCTCCCATATGGGTATTATGAACGGTATGACCTTTTTCTCACTCTCCTTATACCTGAATATGATGGCGGAAGCTGCCATAAGTTCCATTGAGAGTATGGCAAAGAACATTGAGAAAATGGCGATGTTTATGAATACCTCAGGATGGAGAGACATCTTCCTTTTTCACCCCCGCTGAAAGCTCCTCACCTATACTGCTGTGCTGCAGCAGGCGATGTGCGAAGTAAAAGGTAAATGGCACAACAATGAGATAGAATATTATAATTCCAATTCCAAGTGGAATAACTGATGGGGATGTATTGGCGGCGGATGCAACCGACATCACATTGTAAATGATCCATGGCTGCCTTCCAACTTCGTCAGTAACCCATCCCGAATCATAAACCACTTCTATGAGCACTCCTGCAACAATCATTCCATAAAGGCTCAGCCAGTTAAGATAATTCTTTTTGATGATCATCCTGTAAAGCAGGTAGAGACCAAAAAGACCGACCAGAGATCCTCCACCGACCATGGTATCAAATGTAAGGTGTATGAAAAGTGGCGGCCAGTCAGCCTTCGGGAACTGGGAAAGGCCGGGTACAGCCTGCTTAGAATTGAAGCTCAGGAAAGCAAGAAAACTCTGAAGGCGAGGAATTGAAATGTAGTAGGCAGGAACTCCATTAACAATGATACCTCCAAGCCTCTCCGCCGCATTAACAGCAGGATGCAGATTGAGTTCAATAGCAGCATACTTCAGCGGCTGAAGTGATATGAGGGTTCTGGCGGCAGAATCTCCGCTTATTCCAGCAAGGGCTAAGCCGATGAATCCTGATACTATGGTTATTTTCATTGCCTTGGAGTAAAGGATTCTTGCCTGACTGTCATGGTTCTTCAGATAACTGTAGGCAAGATATGCAAGGAACAGGAAAGCACCAGCGGCAAATGTTGCTGTAGTAACGTGAGCAACTTCAACAAATCCGGAAGGGGACATGAAAGCAGCAATCGGATTCACACCAGTAATGTTACCGGTCTTGAGATACTCTGGAATATTGAATCCGGAGGGAGTGTTCATGAATGCGTTGATTAAGGTTATGAAAACAGCCGACATCACTGTACCGATAGCAACAAGCAGGGAAAGTAGCCAGTGATGATATCTGTTCTTGAAATATTCCCAGTAATAGACATAGAGAACAAGCGCTATTGCCTCCAGGAAGAATGCGAAAACCTCATAGTAAAACGGAAGAATATCAACCTTCCCGATCAGGACCATAAAACTTGGCCAGAGGGTAAAAAGTTCCACTGCAAGAACCGTACCGCTGGCAGTTCCCACAGCAAAGAAAACAACCAGCGCCTTTGAAAACCTCCTGGCAATGGCTTCATAATACCTGTCTTTTCTCCTGATGCCAAGGAACTCTGCGGTGGAGATAAGTACAGCAAGTGAAATGCTCAGTGTTACAATAAGAATATGCGCTCCAAGCGTGTATCCCATGAGAAACCTGTCGAAGTCAACGATTGAAACCATAATTGCTTATTTCAATCAAATATTTACGTGATACGGAAGAAAATTCACCCCTATTAACCATTTCCATGGGGAAATACTGAGACAGTGAAAACTCCGCACACAGTTCTCCGAAAGATCAGGTTCCAGAAATCTTGAACTGGTAAAAGATGATATATGAAGATAGATTTATATATATTCGAAATGTTAAGCATATGACATTTGTCAGACAGAGGTCATTATGATAGTTGAGTCTTTGGAACTGGATAATTTCAAGTCGTTCGGTAAGAAGGTCCAGATAGTGTTCAGAAAAGGATTTACCGTGATAAGTGGACCCAATGGAAGCGGGAAATCAAACATTGGAGATTCATTCCTCTTTGTAATGGGCGAACGGTCCAATAAGACGGTTAGAGCTGACAGATTGTCTGACCTGATTCATAAGAGTTCCAGAGGTGAAAGACAGAAGAATTACTGCAGTGTTTCCATAAGGATAGATACTGAAGACTCCAGTGCAGATGAAAAGGACAGAAAAGTGGAGATTAGAAGAGAGGTAGTCTCCGACAGTGATGGATACAAATCCAATTATTACATAAATGGCCGGAAAGTTCGATATTCGGAAGTATCAACAATGCTGGATTCATTCAGAATATTCCTTGATTCCTACAGTTTTGTCCTGCAGGGGGATATAAACAATATCGTGAAGATGAGCGGTGGAGAAAGGAGGAAGCTTCTGGAATCCATAGCCGGAATAGAGAGTTTTGACCTGCAGATAGACAAGGCAAAGTATGATATCGATACCCTGAATTCAAACCTCGGAAAACTGGAGGTTCTGCAGGAGGAACTGAAGAACAGGAAAGTCTCACTTGAGTCAGAGAGGGAAATAGCCCAGAAATATCTTAACCTGACTGAAAGAATGAGAAATCTGAAGTTCACTGAACTCTCGATCCAGCAGGACTCCCTGAGAAGGGAGATAACCTCACAGACAGATCAGATATCGTCATTTGAGAATGAAATACAGGACCTGAATACAGAGGTCTCTCAGTTACTTGCTCAGCTGAACGATCTGAGGAACAGGATCAATTCAGAGAAGGACAACCTGGAAAGGACCGGAAATTCGGAGCTGAAAGAGATCAGGCAGAAAATTCAGGATCTGAAAATTGACCTGGCCTCCAACAGGATGAAGAGTTCTGACCTCAGAGACAGTGTTGCATCAATCAGATCGGAAATTGAATCCAATTCAAGGTACAGGGAGGAATCCTCAAGAAGGATACAGTGGCTGGAATCCAATATAAGGGAGAGCGAATTGATTCTTGCAGAAACAGCGAAAAAGCTGGCGGAAAAGAACGATATCCTTAAAAAACTGAGGGAATCCTCTGCGGAGAATTCCAAGGTTCTGATGGGTCTGCAGGAATCCATCCGGGTTCACGATGAAAACCTCTCAGCTCTCAATTCTGAACTTGATTCACTGCAGGAAACACAGAAGGAGCTTGCAATTGCAAAGAGCCGCCTGAATACGGAAATGGCGTCTCTGGAAAATCGCATTGGCGAGGTGGAATTTCAGATCAAGGATTACAGATGGGCGATCAGGGAGATAAGTGAAACAGAAACCTCAAGCTCTGAGAATTTCCAGGAACTGAACCGAAGATATTATTCACTGAAGTCAGAACTTTCTGGTAAAAGGCAGAGAAAGGACGAAATTGTCAGGGAACTTTCAAGACTCAACCACGAATATTCTCAGGTTCAGCTTTCTCTGGGTTCCCGCGGTGTCACAGTGAACCGTGCACTTGCCACCATTCTGGAGGCCAGAAACAGCGGCTCCATTCAGGGCATTGTTGGCCCACTGAAAGAATTGATCACTTATGATCCTAAATTCAGGCAGGCTGTGGAAGCTGCAGCCGGATCAAGGCTGAATGCCGTGGTTGTGAGAGATGATGGTGTTGCAGAAGAGTGTCTGAATCTTCTCAAGTCCGGCAGAACCGGAAAGCTCACATTTCTTCCACTTAACAAGATGCTTCCAGGAAGGCCCAGGGGAAAGGCAATCACAGTACGTTCCTCTGAGGGCTCCCTCGGGTATATATTTGAGAATCTGAAGTACTCGGAAGAGTATTCAAACGTAATCTGGTACGCTTTCCAGGATACGGTTATAGTGGATACCGTAAGGACTGCCCGCAGATATATGGGTGGAATCAGAATGGTCACGCTTGACGGCGATATCTTCGAGGCCAGCGGAGCAATTTCTGGTGGATTCACCGAAAGGGCCAAAAATAGCGAGGATCTTGAAAACAGAGCCAGATCCCTATCGGAAAGTATACAGGCCCTCAATGCAGAGCTCTCCGTTCTGGAAACGGACATTAAAGAACTTTCGGCATCATTTGAATCCGTATCATCGGAACTCCAGTCAAGATCTCAGGATCAGGGTTCCCATAAAACAAAGCTGAATATGCTGAATCAGAACCTGGAAACGGCTACAAAGCAGCTGGATGAACTGAGACCACAGGGAGAAGCAAAGAAAAGGGAGATCCTTGAGCTGGACGGAAGGATCAGTACACTGGCCAGAAGCATAGCGGATCTCAGGAGCAGGATATCCTCTGAAAATGAGTCAAAGGAGCGAGACTTTGCAGAGTTCAGAAGAATTTCCCCATCATATGCGTCACAGGATGAGGATCTGAATTCAGAAATAGAATCCCTCTCATCAAAGAAAAATGAATACACGGTTGAAATTTCAAAGCTGAAATCTGAAATGGAATTCATACAGAAGAATATTCAGAACGTCGTTGAAAAGAGCAGTGTTCTTCAGGATGATCTTTCTGCTAAGAGTTCCCTCATATCCTCTCTTCAGACCCAGGAATCAGTATTGTCAGGGGAGCTGGACAAACTGCTTGCACTGGAAACACAGATCGATGAACGCACAAGAGAGATTGTTGAGAGAATAAGAAGTATGGAGCGTGAGGAAACCACAGTAAATGAGAACATAGAATCAACAAAATCCATGATTTCAACCAAGAGGGAGATGATAATAACACTTCAGGGAAAGAGAGAAAACTCCCAGAACAGGCTAAAAGAGATCGAGGCAGAGATCAGTTCATCTCCAGGAACCAGAATGGATTCTGTAAGAACCGCCAGTGAGGCAAGGTCTTTGATGTCAGAGACATTATCCGCCATTGAGTCACTTGGCCCGGTTAACCAGAGAGCAATAGAGGAATTCGAGACTGTGTCAAGAGACCTCGATTCCATACAGAGCGAGATTGAACAGCTCTCTTCCGAGAAAAAACAGCTGGTTGATCTTACAGAAAGGCTGACTGATCAGAAAAAAGTGGCTTTCATGGAGATGTTCAATGGAATAAATACCTCTATGAGAACCATATATGAGCAGCTCTCCGGAGGCGGTGATGCCTATCTTGAACTGAGTGATCCAGATAATCCTCTTGAATCCGAGGTAACTATCAGGGCCAGACCCAAAGGTTCAAACTTTACAAAGCTTGAGGCCCTGAGTGGTGGAGAAAAGAGCCTGACCGCACTTTCTTTCATTCTTGCGGTACAGAGAATCAACCCTTCCCCATTCTATTATCTGGATGAGGTTGACATGTTCCTTGACGGTGCAAATGCCGAAAGGGTTGGAAAACTTTTCAAGGCGAATTCGGGCACATCCCAGATATTTTCAGTGTCTCTGAGAAAGTCAATGCTGAAGTATGCCGACAATGTCGTTGCAGTTGTAAATATAGACGGCGAGAATTCAAACGTCTATGAAAAGAGCTTCCACGATGAAATTGATGAGGAGAGAGGTGATGATAATGAACAGAGAAGAGATTCTGCATAGCCTCATTGTTCAGGGTAGCATGCTGGAGAGCGATACAGGAAGTTATATTGCAATACTGGAATCATCAAAGAAAGAGATGCTTTTCAACGACCCTCTGGAGGAGATGATAGCAGGAGTCTTCAACATGTGCATCAGTGGAACCATTGATCCCTGGTCCATTGACATCGGCGCATTCAGTCGAATATTCTCTTCTATGGTTGATAGAAATTTCAGGGATTTCTATGTAGCCGGATACCTTATGCAGAATGCCTGGAAGATACTGTCCCTGAAGTCTGACGAAGCAGTTTCAAGAAGAATAAGGAACGAGATGGAAGATCCTGTTGAGGATACAGAACCTGATGATTCTGGTAATATCAGAAACATGTGGGACCCCCTTGAATTGAGGGAACCTGTTATTCACAGGGAAAAGAGGAAAGTCTTTCTAGTTGAGCTCCTGGATGTTATGAAGGACGCCTACCAGTTCTCAGAAAAAAAGAAGCATGAGAGAAGGTTCGGGGTAGAGCATCCAGAGGGGGACATAGACTCCGTATTCGAAAAACTCCATCCTGAGGAGCCTGAAAAGGAGGCCATAGAGATCCTGGATGTGATTCGCAGCATGGCTTCAGATAAGATTGACCTTGACAGTATACCCATGAATCCGGGAGTTACCGGACAGTCACTTCTTGTATACTGTATGTTTCTGGCCAGAGACAGAGAAATTGACATATTCCAGGAACACCCATTCGGGCCCATAGAGTTGAGAGTTCTGAATGAGTTGAGGAGATGAACTCCATGCATGAAAATACTGAAAGTGCAAAGAGGATCATCCCTGCCTCAGAGATATCTCAGTATGAGTTCTGCAATGTGGCCTGGGAAATGGAGAGGGCCGGGGTTCCACATTCAACACAATCATCCAGACGGATCAGAAAGGGGATGAACAGGCATCAGAAGAAGGAGAGACAGTTCAGATATGCCCGTGTTCTTTCACTGAGCATGGTAATCCTCATGGTGATCCTCATAGTTACGACAGTGCTGATGCTTGCGGGATTTATTTGATCGGGCAGCTGCTGCCAGTACTTATAATTCTCATCATACTCTTACTGACGCTTTCCTATTACCTGCTGAGGAAGTCAGTCCCGGAACCCGGCTCAAAGAAAATCTACAGCGATCTTTCTTCCGGGGGCAGAGTTATGGTCAGCAAAAGATACGGGATATCCGGCAAACCGGACATGATCATGAGGAAGGGCAAAAGTATTGTTCCATTTGAGTACAAGAGCACTGACGCAGATCGCCCGAGAAGCGGGCATCTCCTGCAGATGGCAGCATACTTCCTGATACTTGAGGAAAACTATCCCGGAATGAGAATCGATCATGGTATACTCGAATACAGAAGAAGAAAATTCAGAGTTGATAACTCTCAGGATCTGAAGCGGAAACTTCTGCAGACTGTTCAGGAAATGAGGATGAGCAACGGATCAGGTCAGAGGAATCATAATAATCCTGGGAAATGTTTCCGCTGCTCTTTCAAAGATTCCTGTTTGCAAAATTTAATTACAGCAAAACGATAGAGCGGGGAAATGTTCCCTGTTGATATTCTGTCCAGAAACATGGCAGAGATTGTAACCACTGAGGAAGCTGCCAGACTTGATTTAAAATCCTCAACCGCATATATTGGCTTTGAACCTTCTGGCCTTCCACACATTGCCACAGGAATTCTCTGGACCATGAAGGTTAAGGAGCTTGCTGAGGCCGGTGTGAAAGTGACAGTGCTTCTTGCGGACCTGCATTCGCAGATCAATGACAAACTTGGCGGAGACCTTGACAGAATTCAGAAGAGCGGAAGAATGATAGAGAGATGCATGAAGGCATATGGCCTCCCTTCAAACGTTCAGTTCACCTGGGCAACTGATATGGTGAATGACAGGGAATACTGGGCCACACTGATAAGGGTTGCAAAAAGTTCAACACTCTCCCGATTGAAACGTTCTCTTCCAATTATGGGAAGAACAGAGGAGGATGCCGAAGGTGATTTCAGCAAATTCATCTACCCCCTGATGCAGGTTACTGACATAATATACAGTGGATTTGACATTGCCCTTGGAGGGATGGATCAGAGGCATGCCCATATGCTTCAGAGGGACATAGCGGAAAGGATGGGCGTAAAAAAGGTGGTATCTGTTCATGGCAACCTCCTTGAAAGCCTGAAGGGGACAGGAAGAATGGATCCATTCAAGAAAATGTCCAAGAGCGATGCAGATTCCGCAATATTCATGACAGACAGCGCTGCTGATGTGGAGAGAAAGATATCATCTGCCTTCTGCCCTGTCAGAGAGGTGGCAGGAAATCCTGTTATTGATATCCTCAGATATATAATTCTACCATATTCTGAAGAAGGTATAGAGATTATAAGGCCCGCATCCAAGGGGGGCCCTATCAGATTCACTGATTTCAATGAATTCAGCAGGACCTATGAGAATGGAGAGATCCATCCTCTGGACCTGAAAAAGGCAGTTTCAGATAGCCTCAACAGATTGATGGAAAAGGGCAGATCTGCATTGAATTCGGAGAGCACTTCCATCTGAAAATGTATATCCCTCTCCCTGATCATTTAATTTTTTCCAGAACAATTTTACCATCCTCAAGATAGTAGCCAAGTATTTCTGAAGGCTGAATCCTAAGTTCATCTATAACTTTCTTTGGAATGGTGATTCTCAGGGATTTGCTTTTTTTAGAAACATGTGAAACATCTATGAGTGTCTTCATGAGTATGATGATAACCCAACGCACATATATAAGTTTGACACATGATAGCATCTGTGAATCAGAAGAACCTGTCCAGGCTTTTCTGCGCACCTTTGGAAAATAGCCTGGCCAGAGTATCTATATAGGGGGAAACACGGTCCTGGGAGAAGTTATGCCTGTCACAAAGTATCTTCATGATCAGTTCCCTGTCAGGTGACCTCTGCTGGATATCACCCCACTCCTCATGCGGAGGATTCAGGAAAATATCCTCGACCTCCTCAAGGCTGTCAATGTGGGCATTTTTCATTTCCAGTATCTCCTTCAGTGTTTTGCCCTTCCTGACCAGATTGAGGCCTGTCTTTGCTCCAACCCTCTCAACGCCTCTGTTGAAATCTGTCCCTGTCAGTATGCCTATCCAGACAAGCTGGCGGCGATCAATAGCAAGATTTGACAGGTTTTCCTCCAGGTCTATATATTCCGGTCGCACATTGACATAGAAGTTCCTTCCCGGTACCTTTCTTCTTCCAGAGAAGGTCATATTGCGGAACACCCTTCTTGCTCCGAAAAGAAGGCAGTCATAATCCTGGGATATAACCCCATCCACAGCACCCTGTGCATTCATGTACGATGCCTGTGCTTCGCCTTCTGACCTGGCCTGTACAACAGGAATCCCCATAGCTTCAAGAAGTTCCCTGCATTCATCTATCATTGAGGAGGTGAGGTAGTTGATCCTTCCTGATAGCGAGCGTATACGCTCTTCGTCTCCTGCCTCTTCTGCTTTCTTAAGCTCCAGTATATTTTTCTCTCTCATCAGCCTCCTCTCCTGAAGCGTATTACCCTTCAGGCTGGATGGTTTTCCATCCATAACGTAAACAAGTCTCAGTCCTGCTGAAATCAGGCTGACTGTTCGATAGAACAGGCCTGAAAGATGGGAAGTAACATTGCCTGCATTATCCATAAGCGGTGTACCATCAGGCTGCCGTATGCTGCTGAGGAACTGGTAAATTATGTTGTATGAGTCCACAGCCATGGTCATACCAGAATGGTCCTCTATCTTCGTCTCATGCTTTATGAGAATATCCGAAATATCTACTCCCATCAGGGCACCTCACAGGAAATCCCATACTCCATTAGGTGGAACAGAGCACTCTTACCCTCTGCAATGGAACGGTGCTTCACTACGCTTATCTTTCTTCCTCCTCCTGCAATTTTTTCCACCCTGTATATTGCCTTCATTAGATGATCCATCAGAAAACCGCCGAAAGGATGAAGGCTTCCCGATTCCGGATCCTGGTATATCTGATTTGTTAACAGGACAGGAACAGAGTTTCTGGTGGCAATCCCGGTCAGGAGATTGAGCTGTCGCTGAAATGCAGAACTCCGGCTCTGGTAATCCTGAAAGTTCTCAAGCCTGAAGAATTCTGTGAATGAATCGATTACCACTGCCCCGACACCTCCCGGTTTATCCATAAGTTTTGACGCTTTAATAATTGCAACCTCCTGATCATCTAAAGAGGAAACCCTGTAAAGGAGAAGGTTTTCCATGTTGTCTGTCCTGCCTGAGTTCAACTGAAGAAACCTTTCCGTTGAAAAACCCTCAGAATCTATGAATATGACTTTTTTCGGAATGGATAAAGCTGAGATTGTGAACAGCATTGCCAGATTGCTTTTTCCGGCTCCACCCTCTCCAAATATTTCTGTAATGACCCCTGATTCAATACCCCCACCCATAACCATATCAATGCATGCAACCCCTGAACTGAGCTTCGGCTGAAGGCTTGTGGGATCAAGCTTTTCCATGATCCCTTATTGGATGTGCATATTTATTTTTCCCCGGGATTGAGAATTATTGCGAATTCCAGTTCAGAATTGCTTCCGCCACCTGTCTGAGGTCTCCAGGTGGAATTGTACAGGAGGCTTTGATTCCGGACGGATCCTTTTCAGAAGTTATGAAGATTGAATTTGCTGAGAGTGAAAACATCCTTGAATCTTCAGGGGAGTCTCCGACACTGACAGTTTCATCCCTGGACACTCCTGTCTTCTTCTGAACATCCCTCAGAACTATATCCTTGGATCTTGGATCAACCATTATTATCCCCCTCTCAGTCAGGGTCCCGTCATGGGCAAGTACAATGTCGTTTGCTCTCACAATATCTATGCCTGTCTCAGCCCCAATGCGGCCTGCAAGTGACATGAGCCCGCCGGATATGATTGCGCATGTTATTCCCGATTCAGTGAGTGCCTTTACAGAAGAAACAAGATTCTTAGTAAATGTCACATTGGAGAGTATTCTCTCAAGGTCCCTGCCTTTCATATCCGGTCTGACCTGAAGCCATCTCCTGACATCCCTTGCGAGGAACTCCTCATAGGTTATTCTGGAGTGTCTGTAAAGCTCCAGGTTATCGGAGTTGTCCACTCCAAGATACCTGTGGACAAACTCCCAGCTGGATCTTTCCAAGGTAAGAACACCGTCCATGTCAAATGCAACCAGCCTTACTCGCATTTCCTGAGCCTCAATATGGAGTGGACGCTGTGGCCAGCTTTCCCTCCTTACCGCAGATGATGCACCTGCCAGTACTGTTCATCTCCCTCTGCATTCCCAGCACAGTTTTTCCCGTATCTGCTTCCAGGTGGTCTGAGCATTCCCTGGAACCGCACCAGTAAAAGCGAAACATAGACTCCCCATTCTTTATCTTCTCAATGGTGTCACCGTCTACCATACTCTTTTCAAAATGATCAGATGCCCTTTTCCTGAGAATTTCCTTTACGGAGGAAAGAGCTTTAGATACCTCAGAAGCAACGTCTGTAAGATTGCATTTTATTCTGCTTCCTCCTGTCCTCAGCCTCAAGGTAACAGTGCTGTCATGAACCTCTCTGCCCCCTACTTCTATCCTCAGCGGAACACCTTTCATCTCCCATTCATTGAATTTGAAACCGGGGGTGTAATTGTCCCGGCTGTCTATTTGAGCTCTGAATCCTGCAGCGGAAAGGTACTCCTTGACCCTTACTGCATATCCATCAGTGTCAGCGCCTTCAGATGGAATTGGCACTATTATGACCTGTACGGGTGCTATGGAGGGTGGGAATATCAGTCCGGTATCATCTCCATGTATGCCGATGATCGCAGCCAGAAGTCTCTCGCTCAATCCGAAGGTTGTCTGAGACACGAAGGAATGGGTGCCGTCCTCCTTCAGGTACTCTATGCCGTAATTCTTTGAAAAGTTCTCCCCGTACTGATGAATTGTTCCTATCTGGAGGCTTCTTCCACCCGGCATGGCAGTGTCAAAGGCAAGCGTGTACATAGCTCCGGGGAATTTGTCCCAGTCCGGTCTCTGATCCACAATGAAAGGAAGGCAGAGTTCACTGCTGATTTCATTCCATATTCTCCTGTATTCTTCCATCTGTCTCTCAGCAGAGGCATAATCTGTATGAGCAGTGTGTGCCTCAAAGAAATGTATTTCCCTGATTCTTATGAAAGTCCTTGTATGCTTTGTCTCATATCTGTAGACACTGACGATCTGGTAAATTTTCAGCGGAAGATCGGTATGGGCTCTGACCCAGAGCTGGAACATACCGTACATTGCAGCTTCGCTAGTTGGCCTCAGGGCCATTTCCACATCGAGAGGTTCCATTCCGCCACGTGTAACCCAGTATACCTCGTTCTCAAAACCCTTCACGTGCTCAAACTCTATGCTGAGCTGGTCTCTTGTGATAAGAACAGGAAACTGTACTTCCTGAAAACCTGAATTGTCCACATGTTCCCTTATGATGTTATCAATGCTCTTCATGGCTTTGAGACCGTAGGGGAGCCATACGTTCATTCCCTTAATCGGATAGCGTTTATCGCTGAGCCCGCTAATATCAATTATTTCATTGTACCAGGAACTGAAATCGCTTTTCTTGTTCTCCATTCGCTGAGATAACTCTGGTTTTTTAATTAATCTTTCACAACAATCTGTTTAAAGAATTTTCAAAGTCATAAGAACACATGTAATGGCTTCACAGATTGTACATCAATGAAGGTAAGAGGCCGTCAGGTAACCGGAACTACCAGTTATTGTTTTGAAGTGAAGCAGAAATCCCGAAGCAATTATAAACTGTTCCTTATTATGTGGTTCCATGAATCAGATAGAAACCATGAGCGACAGTGAATTCATCATAGAGCTTGCAAAGAGGATAATTCCAGTTCAGGCAATTTCTCCGGAGTCTGGAGGTGAAGGTGAAGGAAAGAGGGCAGATGTCCTTATGGAGATACTCACGGAAATGGGGGTGAAAAATGTCCAGAGGTATGAGGTCCGGGATTCCCACAATGTGGTCAGGCCCAGCCTTGTTGTGAAGGAGGGAAACAGGGACAGAACATTCTGGATCGTTGCTCATATTGATACTGTACCTATTGGAAACAGGTCTCTCTGGAGCTACGATCCTTTCCAGCCAACAGTTAAGGGGGACAGAATTTATGGCCGGGGCACATCAGATAACGGTCAGGCAGTCTTCCTTTCACTTCTGCTTTTAAGGAAACTGAGAAAAGCAGACCTGAAATACAATATTGGAATCGTATTTGTTGCAGATGAGGAGGTTGGAAGCAAATATGGAATAGAATTTCTTCTGGATAAGGGGCTATTTTCCAAGAATGATCTGGTGCTTGTTCCTGATGCTGGAACAAGTGAAGGCACCGAGATAGAGGTAGCAGAGAAGAGCATACTCTGGCTCAAGTTCAAGGTCTCCGGAAAGCAGTATCATGCAAGCCAGCCGTTCATGGCTGTCAATGCAAACAGGGAATCCATGAAGTTCTTTCTGATGCTGGATCAGGCCTTACATGAAAGATTCGCTGACGAGAACCCAATTTTCACTCCCCCATATTCAACATTCGAGCCCACTAAGAGGGAAAAAAATGTGGATAACGTCAACACCATACCTGGTTCGGAGATTCAGTATTACGACTGCAGAATTCTTCCCAAATATGATCTGGACATAGTTACAGATTTCATTGACGAAAAAATAAGGGAATTCCACAAAACTTCAAAGGCAAGGATCAGCTACGAGTTCTTTCAGAGAGAGCAGGCTCCTCTTCCCACTCATGAAAGTTCAGATATCGTCAGGATACTGAAGGATGCCATCCGTGAGGTGAAGGGGAAGGAGGCAAAGGCAATAGGAATTGGCGGGGGAACATGTGCAGCTTTCTTCAGAAGAAGGGGGATAGAAGCTGCAGTATGGTGCACCACAGAACCTGAAGTGGCCCACCAGGCTGATGAATACGTACTCATACCGCACATACTCGGGGACTGTAAGGTCATTGAGAAAATAATTTACGGGTGATCCTCAGGCATTCTCATCTGTGGCAGAGAGATCCCTGATCCTGTTTACCCCATCAATTTCATCTATTATCTGTGCTACAGTTCCGGGTACATCCACTTTCCAGTCCTGGCCATTCAGCATTTTTTCCCTTACTCTTGTCCCTGACCAGGAATCCCTGTTGATCAGTTTCATTGATTTTACAGTGTATCCCTTTTCGTAGAATAGTCTCTTCACAAGTGGATTATTGGTGAATACATGATTGAATTTAGGAGTGAGTGATTCAACATGAGCGACCCATAACGGGTTTGAATTCACATCCTCTATTGGAACAAGATAGAACTGGTATATCCCCTCGGATTCCAGGGTGCTGGATATCATGATGTGCCTTTCCCCTGCTGTGAAAGGATCCTTGAGGGTGTGGGAATACTGAGCACTGCCGATTCCTATGATTATGGAATCAGTCTCTTTGAGAATTTCCCTTATTATGGCAAGGTGTCCGTTATGGAAAGGCTGGAATCTCCCCACAATGAATGCCCTGTTGCTATTCAACTCTAACCCTCTCTTCGGGCACAATCTTTATCTTCAGGGATTCTCCGTCTATATCCCACTCCATTCCTCCATCAGCATCACTCCGCTTGATAGAAACAGCAAGAGACTCCGAGGAAATCCAGCTTAGCTTTGGCTCTATCTTTTCCCACGTGCTGTCAGTGCAGTTTACCTCAACGGATATGTTATCATCATACTGAAGGTCAATTTCCTTTCTCATGACCTGTATTCTCCTCAATATCTCTCTGGAGAAACCTTCTATTTCAAGGTCTCTGTCCATATCAAGGCTCATGAAAACAGTGAGACCAAGTCTGCTGTCGCTGGACATGGCATAATTTCCTGAGACATTCTCCAGAACTTCAAAAAATTCTGCCGGAACTGAGGTACCATTCACATTAAGTGGTTCTCCATTCATTATGCCAATTATGTCATCATTGGACAGCGATTTTATGTATTCTGCAACCTCAGAAGTTTTTTTCTTCAGAACAGGTGCTGCCTTATTCAGGACAAGTCGCAGGGAAAGCTGGATTGGTCTCTCATCTTTGTTAATTATTCTTACAGTTCTGGCATTGAGCTCATCGGAAATGCTTGCAATGGCATTGCCATGAAGGTCTGATGGCCCGGATATGAGTATCTCCTTTACGGGCTGTCTGCCCTTTATATTCTTTTCCTGTCTCATCTTTCTGACATTCTCCAGTATTGCATATCCGTATTCCGCCGCTTTCTCAATCTCTGGATCTATCAGTGTCAGATCAGGTTCTGGAATGAGTTGGAGATGTACACTCTTTTTCCCGGGGTTCAGCTTCGTGAATATGTATTCCGAGAAAAATGGAGTCATGGGTGCCAGCATCAGGCATACAGTATTAAGGGCAGAATAGAGGGAATTATAGGCCTGTACCTTCCCCTCTCCTTCCGTCATATCCCAGAATCTTCTTCTGGACAGTCGAAGATAGAAGTTGGAAAGGTTGTCCACAAGTTCCTGTATTATCCTCAATGCAGCATGCATCTCATACTTCTCCATCCTCTCCCTGTATTCTGAGAGAGAGGAGTTGACCTTGGAAACTATCCACCTGTCAAGGAAATTGGATGGTTTCAGATCAAGGGTCCCTGGAACATATCCATCGAGATTTGCATTGGACTCGAAGAAGGAATATACATTTGCAAGAGTCAGCAGAACCTTACGGTTCAGCTCTGTTATCAGTTTTTTATCCACTGACTTTGAGCGCCATGGAATTCCTGTAAGGAAGAACATCCTTATTGGATCAGGCCCGAATTCATCTATGAAGTCAAGTGCGTAGATGGAATTTCCCTTGCTTTTGCTCATCTTCCTTCCGTTCTCGTCCAGTATATGATCTATGGAAAGAACACTGTCATAGCTGTTTTTTCCAAAGAGAAGACTTCCTATCACATGAAGGGTATAGAACCATCCTCGTGTCTGGTCAATTGCTTCTGTTATGAAGCTGATTGGGAGGTCACTTTCCGGTTTAAATCCTGAATTGAACGGGTACCCCATCGCAGCATATGATGCACTGCCTGAGTCAAACCAGGTATCAATCACATAAGGCTCCCGAATCATCTCCTTTCCGCATTCAGGGCATGGGAACACTGTTTCGTCTATAAATGGACGATGAAGATCTTCTGGAACCTTCCCGCCAAGTTCGAGTATTTCCTTCCTTGAGCCTATAGCTCTCATGTGGTTATTTTCACAGATCCATACTGGGAGAGGAGTTCCCCAGAATCTGTTCCTGCTCAGTGCCCAGTCCTTGGCCTCTGCAACAAAATTGCCAAATCTTCCATCCCTTAGATGTTCTGGCATCCAGTTAATTTTCTGATTGTTTCTGATGAGAAGATCCCTGTTAAGAGAAACCTTGATGAACCATGCCCTCAATGGGTAGTAAAGAAGAGGGCTCCCGCATCTGTAGCAGAATGGGTAGGTATGGATGAATTTTTCAGATCTGTAAACAAGCCCTTTCTCCTTTAGGATTTTAAGGATAGGGACATCCGCATCTTTGAAGAATAGCCCATTGAAGGGGAGGCGTGGATCATCAAACTTTCCAGACAGATTGATGGGATTCACAGGTTCAACGCCCATCTTCTTTCCCATCTCAAAGTCATCCGCCCCAAAGGCAGGTGAAGTATGTACGATTCCAGTCCCCTCATCAAGAGTCACATGATCTCCTGTAACCACTGTAAGGCAGTTGTCAGGGAGTGCCAGGAAATCCATTAACTGCTCGTATTTCTTTCCTTCAAGATCAGATCCTCTCATTTTCTTCAGTGTTGTATAGTCCTTTCCGAACAGGTTCTCTGCCAGGGATGATGCCAGGTAGAATTCCTCTTCCCCATGGCGGATCAGAGAGTACTCAGCAGATGGGTTAACAGTGAGAAACTGATTTGAGGGTAGGGTCCAGGGTGTTGTAGTCCATGCCAGAAAGAATCTGTTGGCAGTTCCCTTTTCCCTGAATTTCACATATACAGAAGGATCTTTGGCGTCATCATATCCCTGAGAGAGTTCATGAGTGCTCAGGGATGTTTCGCATCGAGGGCAATATGGCACTATCTTGTAATCCTTCACAAGCAATCCTCTTTCGAAGAGCTGTTTCAGTGCCCACCATTCACTTTCCATGTATTCGTTTCTGAGAGTTATGTAATCCTGATCGTGATTAACCCAGAATCCCAGCCGCCTATCCGCTTCCATCCATTCGTCTATATAGGAAAATATGCTCTTCCTGCAATATTCATTGAATCTGTCAATTCCAAAATCCTCTATCTCCTTTTTTGTCTTGAAACCAAAGTGCTTCTCAGCCTCTATCTCTACAGGGAGACCGTGGCAATCCCAGCCTCCTGACCTCCTCTCTATTCTGTGGCCAGTCATGTACTTATAACGCAGAACGGTATCCTTGAAAGTCCTGGTCATGGCATGCCCCACATGGGGTCTGCCGTTAGCGGTAGGTGGTCCTTCAAGAAAAGTGAATTTCTTATTTCCCAGGCTTGAGCTCAGTGACTCCCGAATAATTCCGGCTGAGTTCCAATATTCAAGAATCTCATTGGCAACATCAACCGGTCCTTTCTTGGTGTCTACAGTCTCAAAATTTCTGCTGGGCATCGACTGTGGATTATGAATAGATTAATTTATATTATGGTCAGATAAGAGAGGCGGTAACGTCCATCCCCTTAATCTTTATCCTGCCTTCTATTTCGGGGAATTTATTGAACTTCTTTACATATTTTCTCAGAAGCTTGTTTTCCTTTCTCTCCAGCCAGGTAAGATAGTACCCGTAGAGGTCTCTGTTGTATTTTCTCAATTCCCTTATCCCCAGTCGCTCTGATTCAAGTACCCGAATTCTGTCAAGTAGTTTCATTTCCTCTGCTGAAAGCATTTATCCTCAATTAAATTGAATATAATCTTGTAGATAGTCATTCCTGTGGGTTTGAAAAATGAGCAAATGGCTGGAAACAAAGGCT
>JAMCPQ010000041.1 GCA_023379825.1 Thermoplasmatota archaeon
TCATCAATTTCAGAATCTTCATAGAAATCAATGGCCCTTACCGTTTTGCTGTTGAGCCTCTCATTGAATAATCCCTGTGGATCGTCTATCTGTGTCCCTTTTGGAAATGTCAGCCTTACTGCATTTTTCAAAACGTTAGCAAAACAGATAATTCCATTCATAGACCATACCGGAATCCCATAGGGATTGCTTGGTTTCTTCCACTTAACCTCCTCCACTATTCGTCTGTCAACGGAAAGTATAACTGACCTTGATTCTGATAATGCCCTTTTCTTCCAGCTTTCAGCTCTGCATATTATATCATCAATTTCGGCTGATGCTCCTTCTTCCTGAGGTTTCATGGCTTCACCTTCATATTCAGTCAGCAAATTATCTCAAGCTGTATCTGATTTCTTATTCCGTACTCCATAAATAATTTACCTTAACCTGTATCCTTCTCATTACCATGGAAAGACTGAGGCTCTTCAAGTATCCTGGATCCAAGAATTCACTACTTGAACCTGTCATTGAGCTGTTCAGGAAATCTGAATGTGCTGTTTTCGTCGATCTCTTTGGTGGATCCGGCTATGTATCATTGAACATACCTTCGGGTAAGATTGTGTTCAATGATATAAGCGAGGATGTTTTCAGAGTTTTTCTTACAATAAAAACGAGACCCGAGCCCCTTCTGAGGGAGTTGCAGGAAGCTTTCCATGCGGGTCTGATTGAAAGGAGATCCCCTCAAGAGGCAGAATCAAAGATCAGGGATTGGGTTTTCAGAAGGAAACTTGACACTGATCTCTCCAGTGCCTTACTAACCATAGTGAAACATACAATAAGTTTCGGAGGAGATGGTAACACATACGCCACAAGAGAAAAGGCTGTTATTCCATATGCAAGAAAGACCATTCAAATGTTCCCTGAAATAGCGAAGAGAGTCTCAGGATGGGTAATTGAAAACCATGATTTTGAGCAGATAATAAGGAAATACGATTCTGATTCTGTTTTCTTCTATCTGGATCCGCCTTACGGGTCCAAGAGGTGGTATAAGGATTCGTTCTCACCTGATGATTATATCAGAATGAAAGAGTCTCTCCACAATATCAGGGGAAAGTATGTAATTAATTTCGACTACGGGGATCAGAATCTGTTGAAAATATTTGGGGACCCGGATTTCATTTACGAGGTTGAGGACAGAAACCAGAATCCCATTACTGGTCACCGTTCTCCCAGAAGGTATTACTTCTCTACGAACTTTCTTCGCTGAATCTCCCGGGATTTTTACTTCTGAGACCTGCCGCAATATGTCTATATAACAACTGGAAATTGCCCTGGCATGACCTTCAGGGATGAGGCCTTCAAAATCCGCAGCCTGGCAATGCAGCATCAGAGATTCTTTTCGGAAAGCATTCCACTTATTGCTTCTGAGAACATTATGAGCCCACTTGCAATGGAAATGCTCACCACGGATCTTGGATTCAGATATGCTGAGGGACTTCCTCACCACAGATACTACCAGGGAAACGGTTTTGTTGACCAGATAGAGGATCTGACAACTGATCTTGGTAAGAGGCTTTTTCAGTCCAGATACTGTGATCCTAGACCCATTTCTGGAACAAACGCCAACACCTCGGTAATATATGGTCTCATGAAGCCTGGTGATACTGTTGCCGCCCCTGATCTTGCCGGAGGGGGTCATATAAGTGCTGCCTCATTCGGTGCTGTTGGCCTGAGGGGTCTGAAAATTCTGAACTACCCTTTTGATCCAGAAACTATGACCATCATTCCTGATGAAGCTTCTAAAATGATCATAAGGGAAAAGCCAAAGGTTTGCCTTTTTGGTCAGTCTGTTTTCCTTTTTCCCACACCGCTCAGGGAGATGAGGGATGCTTTCCAGGAAGTGGGTTGCCGTATCTGGTATGATGGTGCCCATGTACTTGGTCTCATAGCGGGGAAAAAATTTCAGCAGCCGCTGAAAGAGGGGGCTGAAATAATCACCGGTAGCACACACAAAACATTCCCCGGGCCGCAGAGGGGAATTATCATTGGAAATGCAGAGGAGGAGGTTTGGAAGAAGATACAGAGAGGGGTCTTTCCAGGAACTATAAGCAACCATCACCTGAATTCCATGGCTGCTCTTGGAGTCACACTTGCCGAGGAACTGGATTTTGGAGAGGCCTATGCATCCGCAGTTATAGAGAACAGCAAAATACTTGCGGAAACTCTTCACTCAGAAGGAATCAGGATTCTTGGGGAATCCAGAGGATTTACAGAATCCCATACACTTGTTGCGGATGTAAGAACAAATGGCGGAGGAAGAAAGGTTGCAGAGGATCTGGAAAAGGCAGGAATAATTGTAAACAAGAACCTGCTTCCCGGAGACTCCAGCAAAGACTCACAGAATCCAAGCGGCATAAGGATAGGCACACAGGAGATAACAAGAATAGGATTCTCAAAGAATGATGTAAGGGACCTTGGGAGATTAATGTCTCTGGTAATAAAGGGAAGATCAGAACCTGAGAAGATAAGAGAGGAGACCAGAAGCATAAAATCAAACTTCAATTCTGTGAAATACTGCTATGGAAAGCTCGAGCCTTACAAATATATCGAGATATTTGGTGAATGATTTTCATGATTGTAGGAATAGTTGGATTTCAGGGAGACGTTCAGGAACATGTAAAATCACTGAGGAGAGCCGGACGCAGCAGAAAGCTGCAAGTAAGACCTATAAGAAGGCCGGAGGATATTGATGGAATATCGGGGATTGTTATTCCAGGAGGTGAGAGCACCACAATTTACAAGCTCCTCAACACCTACGGGATTTACAATCTTATCAAACTTGAGTGCAAAACCGGCCTCCCGGTAATGGGAACATGCGCTGGCCTCATACTTATCTCAAAGGAAACCGGGGACCCAAGGGTGAATGGGATGGGAATTCTGAACGCAACTGTTACCAGAAACGCATACGGGAGGCAGAAAGAATCATTCATGGGTGAGATCAGCGTTGATTCCATTGGGAAGATGGTTGTGCCATTCATAAGGGCACCAAAGATAATTAACGCAGATGAGGATTCAATAATAGGAAGATATGGAAATGAGCCTGTCATACTGAGGAAAGGTAATGCTCTTGGGCTGACATTTCACCCTGAACTCACCGATGATCTGAGGATTCATGAAATGTTCCTTGACATGGTAGAGGGGGAGGGGTATACTTCCACTGGAGAGTAGATGAATATGGGTAAGAGAACACCACTTTATGATGATCATCTTAAACTGAATGCCACTATGGTAGATTTCCATGGATGGGACATGCCAATGCAGTATGGGAAGATACTAGATGAGCACATGGCGGTCAGGGAGAGGGCAGGCATCTTTGATGTGTCACATATGGGTGACATAGTTATTTCAGGAAAGGATTCTGAGAAGTTTCTCAATTTCATGTTTCCATCAGATGTTTCAGTGCTGAAAGATGGTACAGCCATATACACCGCATTTCTCAATGATGATGGAAACATAATAGATGATACCATACTTTACAGATTATCTGGAACAAAATATTTCATCGTTCCAAATGCTGCAACCACTGATGTTGTTTTAAAGTGGATGGAATCTCATACAGGAGATTTTGATGTAACTATAGAAAATGTTTCAGATTATATAGCATGCATTGCACTTCAGGGAAAGAGATCGGAAGAAATTCTTGAAAAAATGAAAATAAAGTATCCGGGAGAATTCAAATTCTATGAAGTCACCTCTAACGACTTTTCACTTAACAGAATAACTGGAAATCATGGATACATAGTATCAGGAACTGGTTACACAGGAGAGAAAGGTGTTGAATTTCTTGTCCCTTCAGAAAATGCTTCCGAATTATGGAATAAACTGCTCCTATTTTTGAGGGATATTGATGGTCTTCCATGTGGTCTGGGTTCCAGAGACACACTTAGAATGGAAAAGGGTATGCTGCTTTCCGGAACTGATTTCTCATCTGACAGGAATCCCAGAGAGTGTTCTATATCATTCATACTGACAAACAGAGGTAACTTCATCGGCAGAGAGGGTATGGAAATGAGTCAGAGTCAGGAAATATTCAGAGGAATAAAGATTGATGGGAAGATAATTCCAAGATCAGGTTCAATGGTAATGGCTGGTGACAGGATCATAGGGAAAGTTACAAGTGGAACTCTTTCCCCTGTACTTGGAAGGTCAATTGCACTTGCATTCATAGATAAAAATTTCTCTAAATCGGGAACAAAGGTTGATGTTGTAGTCAGGGACAAAAGGTTGCCTGGAGAGGTATCCAGACCAAGAATGGTTCCATAGGAAACATACCCCCCTCCCCCTATCTCTTTTCAAATGTTATAAATTTTCCATCAGAGTAAGTCCGGAAATAGTAAGAAAAAGTGTCATCCCCATTTCTTGCTGTACATTCCCTTCCCCTGGAATAATTTCCATGGAGCTCAACATAGTCAATGGATTTCCAGCCAGTGTTTTCCTTAACCCTTCTGACCATCTCCTCGAATATGTCAGCACATATACTGCAGCAGAACACCATGTTATCCCCATCAATATCTTTGTAGTATTTCCCCCAGGTGGCGTCGCAGAGCCCACATCCAGTCTCATTGTTTGTTTTCAAGTATATAACCTCTCTCAATTCTTGCCAGAAGATAATCATAGAAATACTCTATGGATTTCATGAAAACCGCCTGGCAGTTCTGAAGCATTTCCAGATCGGAGTGCCTCTCTATTATTATGAGAGCTCTCTCTGAATGTGAAACATCTGCAAGATAACCCTCCTTCAGAAACTCCTTTGCCTCCTCCCGTATCTCTGAGCTTTTCATTACGGAAGGATCGAAGTAGCCAAACTTTCCGCCATACTCAAGTACCTTTCTGTTTGCTATAAGCTCCAGTGAATGCATTGCACTCATCCCCTCCTGCCATGAGAGGTTTTTGCAGGCATATGACCAGAATTCTTTGGCAGATTCTGTTGCAGGCAGGGGTATCGAGTTTAAAATATCCTTTCTGTTAAGGCCATAGGCTTCACCCATCCTCAGGAGCAATTCATGATGTGATGGACTATCATTAGTGCCATACCATTCTGAAGTTATGTTCTCAATCTCATACTGCACCACATCATCGTTGTCAGAATTCCCTATAATATATGAGCAGGAGCGGACCCACTGCCACAGGAAGTGGTGATGTTCCATGGCGTATCCTCTGATAATGTAAGGTTTAGGGTGCTGATTCTCAAGTATGAATGGATGTGGGGAATCACCGAAGAACCTGTTTACAAAAGTTCTGATTATCCAGTTTCTGAAACCATTATCCATATGGAAGAACCGTTCAAGATTATCTGAAAGCTGTTCCTGTTCTATCCTGTTTCTGCTGATGTACCTGTTCAGGAACATTACATGCCCCGGATCCGATTTCTCATCCTCTGATAAAAAATGTGAAGCCATGCTGTGGTATGATTGAACCTTTTCGAGACAAACAGGGCATTTCATAAGTGAACAGTTAATTCCCGGATTTAAGTGAAACGGTTTCTAAATTTTCTAAATCCCTAATCCTTAATAGCCATAAGGACACAGTTGTCCAGATATTTCCAAGCCACATCTGTAACATTGAAACCTGCTTTCTCAAGAAGTGCCAGGTGATCCTCCAGCGTGAGACCCTGATCGTGGGCGCCGCTTTTATATCTTCTATCCCTTTCTGCAAGATCATCCCTGAAGTCTCCGGAATCCCTTACATACTTCCACCACCCTTCCCAGTCCATTGTTCCGCTTTCCTTCAGGTTTGATTCTTCTATAGCATGCCTCATGGAATCGTAAATTCTTCTTGCAGCAGTCTTTTCGTAAGCACTATGAAAGTGATCCCCATTCAGAAATATTCCTGAAGGCCTCAAAAGAGAATGTATCACTCTGTACACCTTCTCAAGGTTGCTGAATGGGAGCCAGTGAAGTGCTGTCGTTGATACCACCGCATCAAACGAGCCGGCAATTAGATCCTCATGCCAAGTGTCGCTGTTCAAATCTCTTTCAATGAACTTTATTCTCCTCCCATTGGAGTTTTCCCTGGCGATCCTAAGCAGGACCGGATCATAATCTACTGCATATATATCAGCATCCGGAAAGGCATGTGATAGCCTGAATGAAAGAGAGCCCGGTCCACATCCCAGATCCAGAAGTCTC
>JAMCPQ010000042.1 GCA_023379825.1 Thermoplasmatota archaeon
CTGACCCTTCTGCCATTCCTGCCTGCCATCATCCCATTAAGGCTCAGAGCAACATTGACAGTGACTATTGTCTTGCTAGACACGATCCATGTATAACTAATGCAAATTAAATCTGTTCCAGAGCAATTATATAAAGAGGGCATTCTGATACATCGCCCTCGCAGGAATCAGCCGTGGCATCAGGTTAATTTTGATATTTTACTATTAAGGGTCTGAAACACGTTTTTGTTCGCCTCTCTATCTGCTGGAAAAGCCAGATTTCCTTATTATTTGCCGGTAATCCTGTTTAATAAGGGCATAGATTTCATTCCGAGTTCTCCAAAAAATATGAAAGAATATGAAAACTTGAACCCCCTTTTCATGCATCAATTACAACCCTGAACATGGAGGTTTACACCTTTAGAACCAAGTTCTCCCTGGCTACAGAAATTGACAGGCAATACACTGATTCATCTCTCAAGGTCATTTTCTCTTTCAGAGTTCTATAGACCAAGTAAAATCACACAGAATCTAAGAAATGTAGGCCAGTCAAACTCTTTGATTGGCCGGTGTTGGAATTTATATAAACATGTCTGGTCGTTGTCACAAAAACATGTATATGCAAGACCTGCATTTCTTGGGAGTAATGAGGATCAGCGACCTGGGGCTTCCAGAGGAATTTCTGAATCTGTTCGACGGAAGCGATTATACGCTTTACCCACACCAGAGGGATGCAGTTTCACGCATCGGTGATAGAAAGAGCCTTATACTTTCTGTACCAACTGCATCCGGAAAGACACTGGTTGCCTATGTCGCCATATTCAGAGAATACCTCAGGCATGGAAGATGCATCTACATTGTGCCTCTAAGGGCACTGGCATCCGAGAAGTTCGAAGAACTGAAAGGCCTAAGGCAGTTTGGAATGAGGGTTGGAATATCTGTCGGGGATTATGAGGAGTCTCCTGACATACTGAAAAGGTTCGATGTCCTTGTCTGCACTTCGGAGAAGGCTGACTCACTTTTTCATCATGACCCTGCGATGATGTTTGACATATCACTGATAGTGGCCGATGAACTTCACCTTGTGGGTGACCCTGGACGCGGACCCAGACTTGAGATGTTCCTAACTGCCGCAAGGTACATGAATCCGGATATCATGATACTTGGACTCTCCGCCACAATAAGCAATTCAGGGGAACTTTCCCAGTGGCTGCAGTGTGATCTTATTAACAGTGATTTCAGACCTGTTGAACTTCGAAAGGGACTGATATCAGATTCCACAATGACGTTTGAAGACAGCAGTAAGATAAAGCTGAGAAGAAAGCAGGAACTTCAGGATGCAGTATCACATTTCATCAGCCAGGGAGGACAGGTCCTTGTGTTTGTTAATTCCAGAAAGCGGGCTGAGGACACTGCTGTCAAACTTTCCCTCTCTCTTGGGCTTTCATCGGAAAATGAAATTGCGGAACCTGAGGAAAAGACTGACAGGTTCGCAAGGATGCTTGCAACTCTTCTTCCGAGAAAAGTTGCTTTCCATCATGCAGGTCTATCCAGTTCTGACAGAAAGACTGTTGAGGACAGGTTCAAGTCTGGTGACCTCAAGGTTATTGTGGCGACACCCACACTTGCTGCCGGAGTGAACCTTCCGGCAAGGGCAGTGATAATTCGTGACATAACCCGTTTCTCTGATGGTGGTGTTGGATATATCAGCAACACGGAGGTAAATCAGATGCTTGGGAGGGCAGGAAGGCCAAAATTTGATACCGTGGGATATGGTGTAATCTATTCTGCAAATCCTTCATCAGTAGAGAGGATACGTGAATACTTCAACGGAGAGCCTGAACCAGTTGTCTCGAATCTTGGCAACGGAAGAATGATCAGGTTCAACTCACTTGCTCTTATATCAACAGGCCTTGGATCAACCAGGGAGAATATAGTGAAATTCTTTCAGAAATCGCTGATGGCTGTTCAGAATGGCATGAAAAACCTGGAACCTGTACTTGATTCCTCCCTGAAATACCTTGTGGAAAACTCTCTGGCAAAGACCACTGGGGATAGATACTCCATTTCTCAGATTGGGAAACTTGTCAGTGATCTCTATATTGATCCTCAGACAGCTGTCCTGTTCAGGGATTATCTGGGAAACGGAAACTATGATGATGACTCTGCCATCACGGTTATTTGCATGTCGCAGGATCTTCAGCCAATAAATATGAGGAGCAGTGAGCAGGAACTTGTTGAGGAGTTTCTTATGTCAAAGGACCTGCCATTCTTCGATCTTGAGGATTACGAATCAAGGATCAAGACAGCAATGGTTCTCCTTGACTGGATAAATGAGGTGGGGATAGATGATATTTGCGAGAAATATGGAATTGGCCCCGGAGACATTCAGTCAAGGATAAGTACCGCTGAATGGATGGCCTTCGCTCTTGGAAGGATGTCACAAATGCTTCTCCCACAGAAATCCACCTACTTCCAGATGCTCAGCCTTAGACTGAGAGAGGGCATAAAATCTGACATACTGGAGCTCACCACCATTCCAAACATAGGAAGAGTGAGGGCCAGAAGGCTATACAATGCAGGCATCAGAAGTGTTGAACAGCTGGCCTCTGCAAATGTGGAGACACTGAAGCGGATAGCAGGCTTTTCCGACAGATTATCGGAGGACACAATTTCTCATGCATCCCACATGAGGGAGATCAGATGACTTTCCATGCTACTGTTCCCAGAAATACTGCACAAACCGCTATTGAATGGTTCAGGAAAAACAACCTGATTGATGACAATTACAGGATTCAGAATTCTGATTCAGGGGTCTTTATTCCTCTTAAAACCGCTGATCTGGGAGAACCCCCGTTTGAAACCAGTATTCTGGACCTGGACGGCAAGAGGAGGGAAAACAGAATAAGGCCCGTAACTGCAAGGGCTTCATTTGATCATCTGGGTTCTGTTGCAATACTCAAGCTCCGAAATATGAATCGTGCATTGGAGGTTGCAAATGAAATACTCAGGACCAATCAGAGCATAAGAAGCGTCTTTCTTGACAGCGGAATCACAGGGCAGGAAAGAACCAGAAATTTAACTCTACTGGCCGGAGAGGAGAATTATGTTGTAACGCACAGGGAGAACGGTCTGAGGTTCATGTTCGACATAAGGGAAGTATATTTTTCTCCACGGCTCGCCACTGAAAGGCTGCTTCTTTCCAAGAGGTGCAGGCAGGGAGAGAATGTGCTTGACATGTTCTCTGGCATCGGTCCTTTTGCCATAACAATTGCAAAACTATCAGGCTGCAGAGTCAGATGTTTTGACCTGAACGGGAGATGCATTTACTGGCTTGGAAAGAACGCATCCCTGAACGGCGTATCTGAAAGGATTTCCATGGAGACGGGCGATTCCATGGCTCTCATTGAAAAAGAGGGCCTATATGACAGAATTATAATGAATCTGCCACACAGCGCCAGGGATTTTCTATATTCTGCCATGAAACACCTGAATCCTGGAGGCGTGATAAACTACTATGAGATATGCAATTCAGAGGAACTGGAATCCAGAATGGAACAGATCAGAGACATGGGAATGGAGATCTCACGGAAGAGAATAGTCCATGGATACGCACCTGGAGTTTATATGCACTCTCTTGAACTCATTATGGATTGATGATTTATGCCAAGTATTTTTAATGAAGATACTTATTTGATGTGGAGGATTACGATTATCAGTTCCTGATGATTGCTTAGCAACGGGGGAAATGGAGGTGAAAGTTATCTGGAAGGTATAAAGGGAAGGATTGCTGACAGACTGGGTAACCTCACCACCGAAGTTTACGAGAAAGTTCTTCTGGAGGAGATCAGAAACAATCCTGTTCCAAAACACGTGGGGATAATCACTGACGGGAACAGGAGATATGCCAGGTCCAATGGCCTTTCCACGGACGAAGGCCATGTAAAGGGTAAGGAGAAACTTGAGGAGGTGCTTGAATGGTGCATGGAAATTGGTGTGGAGATTCTCACTGTTTATGGATTTTCCACAGAGAATTTCAAGAGAAGCAAGAGGGAGGTGGATTTTCTCTTCAGACTTATCAATGATGCTTTCATAGATCTCCTTAAGGATAAACGGGTATATGAGAACAATATCCGTGTAAAGGTAATCGGTGAGACACAGACTCTCCCCCAGTATCTGCGTGAAACCATTGAAAAGGTCGAATCCACTACAAAAGGTTTCAGGAAATTCAGGTTCAATATAGCCATTGGCTATGGTGGAAGAGAGGAGATAATAAATGCCATAAAACGGCTTTACGGGGACCTGAATGCAGGTAAGATCAGCATAGATGATGTGGATGAGAGTGTATTCCGTGGCTATCTCTATGACTCTTCGATCCCTGATCCGGATCTCATATTCCGTACCAGCGGAGAGGAAAGGATTTCGAATTTTCTGCTCTGGCAGTCTGCCTATTCCGAACTTTACTTTTCTGATGTGAACTGGCCTGAGTTAAGAAAATCTGATTTCCTGCGGGCAATCAGGGACTATCAGAACAGGAAGAGAAGATTCGGTGCATGAATGTATATAGGTATAGACGACACTGATTCAAGGGAAAGAGGATGCTCCACATATGTTCTGACAGAGATTATCCGGAGAAGCGGTCTCGATCTCATCGGATATCCAAGACTTGTGAGATTGAATCCATCAGTACCGTGGAAGACCAGAGGCAACGGTGCGTTATGCGCAAAACTTGGCAAAGGAAAGGGGAGGAAATGGCCAGCAGGGCATTTTGATGGCAGGACAGTTTATGCCTTTGAATCTGGCGATGAGGGAATAAGCAGGGAAGAGATGATAGAGATTTCCGCAATGGCGATTTATGATCTTGCAGAGCTTCTTGAGGATGCCACAAACCCCGGCATTGTTGTAGGAGAGTCTCCAACCAGCCCTGATATTTACTGGAAATGTGTACGCGGAGTTGAAGATATAGGCAGTGTAACTGAAAAACTGAAAAAATCCGGGCATTCATATCTCGGGATAAAGAATGGCCGCGGAATCATAGGGGCCGCCGCAGCACTTTCCTGGGTCCCTTCGTCCAGAACCTATGAAGCCCTTCTTTACAGATACCCGCATCCCGATTCGATCCCCTTCTCCACTAAAATGAACGCTGCAGTTATGGCAGAGAATGTAAAGGGCTCCTTCAACAACATTGATGTTCTGAACACTTATCCAGCAATCTTTCCCAGAGAGAGGACCCCTGTAGTTATGGGCATCAGGAGTACTGAAGATGAAAAATTGCTCTCATCATCTATTGAGATTGCTGAAAAAAATGGAATTGAATTTGACAGAGACATGATATTTGAGACCAATCAGGCTACAGATGAACATATAGAGGTTGAACCGGCCATACTCCAGGATTTCCATTCCTACAGGCTTTCATGTGTTGTTTCCGGATATCCATACAGCATCAGGGGATCCCACTATTTCGTGGAATTGAATTATGGGGAGGTGAACCTGAAGGCGGCTGCCTTTGAGCCCACCAAGGAATTCCGCAGGATTTTCAGGGAACTTCTCCCGGGCGACCGGATTGTAATCTATGGCTCATTCAGCGAAGGCGTTCTGAATGTGGAAAAAATGGAGATCATTTCTCTTTCCACTGCCTACATTAGAGAGAATCCGATCTGTGAAAACTGCAATTCACGGACAGAAAACCGAGGCAGAAATGATTTCAGGTGCAGGAAATGCGGTTCGGTATACAGAATACCTCACTACAGGATACATGAGAGAGAGCTGAAGTCAGGCAGATATGATGTCCCGGTTATTGCTAGACGGCATCTCTCCAGACCATTCAGTCTTGGTGGTTCATCATGACAGTGATCGCGCTCACAGGAATTCCTGGAACCGGAAAGACATCAATGTGCCACATTCTGAGAGAGAATGGCATAAAATGCTTTGAGGCTCTTGAAATCATTGGCTCAGACTCATGCATGGAAAATGACGAGGTTGATTTGGACTGCCTCGCTCAATTATGGGCCAGAAGTGAGG
>JAMCPQ010000043.1:0-26141 GCA_023379825.1 Thermoplasmatota archaeon
AAATCCGGTCGGGCCCACTAACAACTATAAATGAGTCTTACTTTCTAATGGGCAAATAGATGAAAATAATCTCTCTTCACTGATGTAATCCCTAATGTAATTCCACTTCTCTTTTTCACGCCTCATGGCGATATCGTTATAATTGTTTCCTAAAGGTGAAAAATTTTTGCAAAATAGCTGGGAAATGTGATATATAGAAATCAAATACAATGATGATGTTCATTAATCACAAACTTAGTTCTGAATTAAATCTAATGTGCCTCAAGACACCCGATGGTCCTTTGACTGCTTCACAGGCGTTTGATAAAATGGAGGGTTATCTTTCAACATTAAAGAAGAATAAGTTCTATGGTTTTTCGAAATTGGAAATAAAGAACTAACCTATTTAGGGTGAGTTAGAATTGAAGAAGGCGATAATGTAAAGGCGCCTGAACTCCAAGAAGTACATATTCCAAGAGGAAATTATATTAGAGAAAGGATTGCAGAATGGAAAAAATTTGGGACTGATGGCGTTTATCATCGATAAAGTTTCTGTTGATAATTTTGTTGATCCTGAAAGGTAAATTATCGAATTCTACAGGAGCGAGAAATAACTTTTTCTATTGATACCGATCAATTGACTTCCTTTTACCTTGTTTAAATATTCAGGAGGCCCTGCAACATCTCTGAACTTATAAGATTACGTCAGCCTACAGTAACTTTATGAATTCTTCAACAGTAAGGTCACACTGCCTAATTATAGCTCTGAGTGTACCCTTTGGCAATTCATCATGGTCAGGTATCGTCACTCTTTTCCCATCTTTTACCCTTTTTAATACCATATGACTGCCTACCTGCCGCCTGAATTCAAATCCAACTTTAGAAAGAGCTTTTACTGCATCCTTACCAGAGACTATGGGGAGTTTAGGCATTCAGTTCAACATTTCCAATTATATCTATATCATGAGGAATGGTCTCTCCGTCCGCTTTCATATCCTCTATAAATCCACTAATAGCCTCCTTTATGTTTGACATAGCCTCTTCTACAGTTTGACCATCAGATATACACCCCGGTAAAGCTGGAACTGTGGCTATATATACTCCGTCCTCATCTTTTTCCAGGACAACTGTAAATCTCATTATTTGTATAACAGACTTGGACGTATAAGGCTTTTCATTTAATATTTCAATTTAGTGGTGCTCCTCCAACATATTTCTAAATCCGGTCGGGCCCAATTACAAATTATAACTTCCAGTTATCATTTGTTCAATAGATACATCTTGGACTTCATAATTTTTTGAGGGCGCAATTCTTCTAAGAATTCGATTATAACTCACCTCAATGATTTAGTTTTACTTCATTTTAAATTTAACTTTCAACTCATAACTGATAAATTGAAATCACATCTGTTAAGAACGATCCTGCAATGTCTGAGAGTGATTTCAAATGGAAAAAATAATACTTTACACTGGAAAGGGTGGTGTCGGGAAAACCAGCATTGCTGCCGCTACCGCTTCTCTTCTTGCAGGTAAAGGCAAAAAAACTCTAATTGTTTCTACAGATCCAGCCCACAGTCTTTCTGATGCTTTTGAAACCCATATTGGACATTCCCCAACAGAGCTTGGAAAAAACCTCTGGGGGCAGGAAATCAGTGTTATAGAGGCCATAAATTCACACTGGAAAGAGCTCAAGTTATATCTCACAGGGCTGTTTCAGTCCCAGGGACTGGATCCGACCGCAGCTGAAGAGATCGCAACACTCCCTGGGTTTGAGGAAGCATCGCATCTTCTGTATCTGGAAGAACACATAAAGAGCGGGAACTATGATGTGATTGTAATGGATAGTGCTCCAACTGGAGAGTCTCTGAAACTTCTCTCCTTCCCTGAAGCCATGTCATGGTACATGGAAAAGATATTCCCTATCGGCAGGACAACTGCTAAGGTGATAAGACCCCTGGTAAGGCCGTTCAGCTCTATTCCATTTCCGAATGACGCTGTTCTTGGCAATATGGAATCCCTCTATAACAGCCTCAAACATATTCGGGACTATCTGGCAGATCCTGATCTGACATCGATCAGGCTTGTGACCAATCCAAACCGTATGTCTTTCAATGAGACCAAGAGGGCGTATACATATCTTCTTCTTTATGGCTACAACGTTGATGCTCTGATTATGAACAAAGTATATCCTCCGGAATCGGGTGAATTCTTCAAGCTCTGGATAAGTGCCCAGGAAGATATACTTAAGGAGACGCAGTATGCATTCCCTGAACTCAGGTTCTTTTCACTGAGCATAAGCAAATCCGAAACACTGGGAAGGGAGGAACTTGAGAAAATGGGTAAAGAGCTCTATGGAGATGAGGACCCCCTCAAGGTATTCACTAAGTCAAAGCCAGTATCATATGAGAAAGTTGATGGAAAGTACACTGTTAAAATGAAACTCCCATTTGCCAGAAAGCAGGGAATTAACCTGTTTAATCGAAAAGGAGAGCTGGTGGTTGAGGTGGAGAACTGGAGAAGAATTTTCTACCTTCCACAGTCATTCTCAGACAAGAAACCAGTTTCCGCAGAGTTTATTAATGGGGAACTCAATATTGAGATGGTTTGAATGGTATCTGAACAGAAAAAAGAGCAGCAGGAATCACAGAAATCTAATCCGAGAAACGTTATAGAGATCAAAATTAATGTTCCACAGTTCAATGCAAGAAACCTAAGAAGGTTCGTCACTCACCTTGAAAAGGCAGGAAAGGAGATTCTGGCTGCAGGGAACAGCTTCTTCAGGGATGATGAGTCTGATTCAGAAGAAAAGATGAAGAAGATAGAGATAAAGTAACAACAGCTAAGGGAAGAATTTACCTCTGTGCATTGATTATTGCAAATTTTTCCATTGAATCCTTCCATACTCCAATATTTTGAAAACCTGCTTTTTTTAGGTTTTCAGATATCTCCTCCACATTATATTTGTATGAATTCTCAGTATGAATTCTCTCTCCTCTCTTTATCTCAATTGTCACTCCATCCAGTTCAAATGATATGTCCTTCAATGCAACAAGATGCATCTCTATCCTTCCCTTCTGCTCATTGTAAAATGCGAGATGTGAGAAATCACGTGGGCTCAGTGGTATGGAGAGTTCCCTTTCAGCTCTGGCTATTATATTCAGGTTGAACTTCGCAGTTACACCTTTTCGGTCATTATATGCCGCTTCCATAGTGTACTTGTCCTTCTTAAGGTCTACCCCGATCATTATGAGGTCTCCTCTGTTTAGAACCCCTGAAAGACCATTAAGAAATTTAATGACCTCCTCCTGTTCCATATTTCCGAGCGTTGAGCCAAGGAAAACAACCATTTTAGCTTCAGGAAACATATGATCCAGAATACGGTCTATACCTGAAAAATCACTGCAAATTCCTCTTCTTTCAATATGTTTGTTGTTATCACTGGCAGAGTCCAAAGCCTTTTTGAGCGCCGCCATGGATATATCCACAAACACATAACGTTTAAGATCAGGCATGCAGTTCATCAGAAGTTTTCCCTTTTCCCCGTTTCCTGAACCAAGTTCAACAACGGTCTCTATCAGCCCAGCAATGTGACTCAGATCATTGCAGTGTTCCCTTAGAATTGACACTTCCGTCCTTGTGGGATAATATTCCTCAAGTCTTGTAATCTCATCAAATAGCCTGGTCCCGGTTTCATCGTAGAAAAACTTTGGGTTAATCTCCTTTGGCACTGATGTCATGCCCCTGAGAAATTCAGCACGGAAGTCCCCAAGATCAGGTTTCAGATCAATAATTTCAGGTTCAGGATCATTCAAGAGATATCACCGGCTAGCCTTATACCTGAAAATTGCCAGCTGCTGTCCGGATGGTAAAAGTTTCTGTAGGTGTTCCTGTAATGCCTTTCAGGAGTGACAGCAGATCCTCCCCGGAGTACGTACTGATTGTTCATGAATTTACCGTTGTATTCCCCCAGGCTTCCGTCATAAGGGCGATATCCAGGATATGGTACATAGGGGCTTGAGGTCCATTCCCAGGATGCTCCGGAGATCTGTGGTTGCCCGTCCTTATGGATACATGCCGGATGAAGTGAGTTCTCTTCCATAAAGTTCCCTTTTGTTATTTGTCTGGAGCTGGTCGCGAACAATTCCCACTCCGCTTCTATGGGGAGTCTCATACCAGACCATCTGGCAAAAGCGTCCGCTTCATAATACGAGATGTGAACGGCTGGCTCTGACTCATTCAGATTCTCTACTCCGGACAGTTTGAAAATCAGATATTGATCGCCCTCTTTTTCCCAGTACAGAGGGAGTTTCTGACTTTTTTGCTTTATGAAAGCCCATCCATCCGAAAGCCAGAGTTCCGGGCGTTCGTAACCTCCATCCTCTATGAATCTCACATATTCCGCGTTTGACACAGGCCTGGATGAAATTCTGAATGGAGAGAGATAAACCCTGTGCCTTGGCCTTTCGTTATCGAAACTGAACCCTTCCTCACCCCAGCCAATTTCTTTTACTCCGCCGTCCATCCGGATAAACTTCATTTCCGAAGCCTCTGAAATCCCCTTTCTTTTAGTATATGCGGGACGGTAAGGTGAGTTGTAATAATTTATTTTTATGTCCATCAGAAGTAGTTCCTGGTGCTGTTCCTCATGATTGATGCCCAGCTCCACAAGCTTTAGAAAATTGTCGTCTCTCTGGTTTTCATTAAATGCCATGGCTATGGCTTCATCAACCGCCTCACGGTATTCATAAACTTCCTCCAGTGAAGGTCTTGAAAGACTCTTTCTTGAAATCTTCTCCATATAAGGCCCAAGTGTCTCATAATAGGAATTGAAAAGAAAGTCATAATTCGTGTCCGGGGTTTTCCAGTTCTTCAGGTAATTTCTAAGAATAAAACGGTCAAAGAACCATGTGGTATGAGCTAAGTGCCATTTTGGAGGGCTGGCCTGAGGAATGCTCTGTACCATGAAGTCATCCCTTGATATAGGCCTCACAAGTTCCATGGTTTTGTTCCTGACAGTCTGGTAAATTTTTTCAAGGCCCGATATCCTTTCTGAATTAACTGCCATCATTCAAGACATGGAGCAATCACGATTTAATGATTCCTCATATGACGGCTTTCACTGTCCCCGGGGTTGATATCTTTATTCTGACTGGCTTTTTTTTCTCTGGCTGCAGTCTTTCTGACGTTCCTCATCAGCAGTGCATAGATAAGATACATAACCAGGATAAGTGCTGCAACGTATTCAATAATGGACGCAAAGCTGCCGGAGAAAGCGTAATAACCGAAAATAATCAGAAGGGTGTCCCATATCAGCGAACCAAGGAATGAGAAAAGGTAAAATTTCTTGAGGTCCATCTCTGCAAATCCTGCTACCAGACTTATAAGACCCCGGACACCGGGAACCATTCTTATTATGAAAACTGCAAAGGAGCCGTTCTTTTCGAACCACGCTTCAAAATTCTCAACAGATTCCTTTTTCAGGTGAAAGAGGGAAAGATGATTGTAAATTACGTCCTTGCCCAGGTAAAATGCGATGAAGTAGTCGATAGAGAACCCGACCAGCCCACCAACCAGTGAAACAATTAGAACACCTGGAAAATTCAATATTCCAAGGCGGATATACTGACCGGAAAGTGGAAGTATAACTTCACTGGGAATGGGTAAAGATGCGGATTCAAGCATCATTAGGATTCCAATTCCGGCATAACCGTAATTGACCACCAGATTATGAATTGGCCCTGATTTGCCAAGCAGTATGGATAGAAGATATGAAATTGTGATCATTTTTCACTACGCAATCATGAGATGCATATCAAACCATGCATAAAGCTGGCCTGCCTGAATATTCCCAAAGGACCTCATTCCCATCCAACTGCTGTCTCCCATATTCTCTGTAAATTAGGAATCCGGTGAACATCAGTCACTCCAGCATCTTCATTACCTCCTCAGTTTTCCTTATCATTCCTATTCTTGAAAGTACGAATTTCAGGCTTGCTTCGTGTGCCTCTGCCGACATGTCCGACATAGCGTCCTCTACAAATATCTGATTATAACCATATTCGTAAGCGAACCTTGCAGTGCTTTCCACACCATATGTAGTTGCTATCCCGCATAGAATTATAGTGTCAACATGCCTCCTTCTCAACTGAAGATCAAGATCAGTTCCGTAAAAAGCACCCCACTGGTGTTTTGTAATGAGTATGTCTCCGCTGGTAATTCCAAGCTGATCCACATACTGATCCCAGTCTGCCGGTCGCTCTCTTCTGGAAAAACCTGCTGAGTCACCATCCACTTTTGGGTGAAGCATTATTTCCATGGGTCCAGTCACCCTTACCGCTACCACAGGAATGCCTGATTCCCTGCATTTATTTGCAAGCTTGCCTGCGTTTTCCAGAACTGTGGAGGAGGGGTGAGGTAGGGTTTGCATCGATGCAATACCTTTCTGAAGGTCAATTATCACGAGAGCTTTCCTTTCTTCTATATTGTTATCCATGTTCTGAAAGATAGCATCATTCTAAATATCTTTATCCACGGAAGCTGCCATTTGCTTTTCTGGATAAATATTTCATCAAGTATCCCGCACTTAGATTATATAATCAGAATGCGATATGGGAACAATAACAGTCAGGTTTAGTGATGGGCTGATGAATGAGATTGCAGTGGTTTCCTGGAGCTTTAATCTGGATCCTTCTACCTTACAAGAGGCACTCACCTCAGAATCTGAAGTTTCAGAATTTTTCACTGAGATTCTGAATGGCCCCCATTTTGTCCAGCTGAAAACCTGCAACAGGCTTGAGTATTATTTCATTGAGAATTCTCCTGTTGCTTTGAGCGGTATTCCGCCGGGATACAGATATCTGAGAGGTCAAGATGCTGTGGAGCATCTGATCCTCGTAACATCTGGACTTGACTCACTTTCTGTAGGAGAAAGTGAAATTCTGGCACAGGTCAAGTCGGCTTACACCTCCGCTAATGAATCGGGCAGCCTGGATAAGATGCTCAAGCAGCTGTTCAGAATGGCCATATTTGCTGGCAAGAAGGTGAGAACCGATACCGGAATATCGAAGGGAAAGACCTCCATTGCACACATATCCGTTGACCTGCTTAGAGAAAATCACAATCTTGAAGGAAAAAAGATTCTCCTCATTGGAACTGGCAAAATAGCTGCCAAGATCTTAAAGTACCTCTCCTCAGACAGCAAAATAGAAGTTGTCCTTATGGGTAGAAACAGTTCTGCAGGAACCGTTCTGGCAGAGGAGAACGGCTGTCCATATCATGACATGTCAGAACTCAAGGAAATGATAAAAGAAACTGATGTTATCATCACTGCAACCTCTTCAACCAGACATATAATTGAAAGGACGGATCTTTTAGATAAAGCAGACAATAAAGAGATTATCCTGCTGGATGTTTCTAATCCATCTAATATTGATCCTGAGGCGGGAAATCTGAAAAATGTGCACCTGTATACTTTTCAGGATCTTGAATCAATAATCAGCAGGAATGTTAAATCTAAGGGGGAAGAGATAAGGAAGGCAAGACAGATTGTCAGTGAACAGCTGAAAATAGTAATGGAGAAGATGAGGGAACTTGAGATGGATCATCTCGTTGAAGCTTACATGAGTTATTCTGAGAAACTTGCTGACAGAGAGGTAAAGAAAGCACTTTCTGCTATCAGAGACGGAGCTGACCCTTCCGAAGTATTGTATGCAATGAGTGGATCCATTTCAAAGAAGATTCTCCGCCCATACATACTGGCGGTTAAGGATGCGGCAAGAACGCCCAACAATGAAAAGGCTGACTCCCTGAAATCTGTCCTTTCCAAGATTATAGAGACATCCGCATCTCTTTGAATGCAGTATCAAAAATTTCCATCGTCTTTTCTATCTCTGCTGTCCCGTGTGCGAAGCTTACGAAATTTGACTCGAACTGGGATGGAGGCAGATATATTCCATTTTCCTTCGCAATTCTGAAGAATTTCATGAAACTATCAGAATTACTCTTTATTGCGGTTTCATATGAATCCACCCTGTTACTGTTGAAAAATATGGTGAACATTGAACCGATGCAGTTAACATTTACTTGAACCCCATAATTGCTGGCTGATTCTGAAGCAGAAGTGGCAATTTTCTCCGTGTTTTTTGTAATTACTGCATAATCTTTTTGACTCAGTTCCGAGAGGGTTTCATATCCAGCAATCATTGTTAAGGGATTCCCTGAAAAGGTACCGCCCTCGTAAACAGGGCCTGAGGGGGCCACCATATCCATTATGTCATTCCTTCCTCCGAAAAGACCAACGGGAAGTCCTCCGCCTATTATTTTCCCTAAAATGGTAAGATCCGGCTTGATACCCGTTAAATTTTGATATCCGCCGAAATTAAACCTGAACCCGGTGATAACCTCATCAAATATCAGTATTGCTCCCTCATTCCTGCACTGCTCTTCGATAGACTTCAGGAAACCATCAGCTGGGGGAATTACTCCAACATTTCCCAGGACAGGCTCAACTATTACAGCGGCAATTTTGCTCCTGAAACTGGAGAATATTCTTCTTACAGAGTCCTCGTCATTGAATTTTCCCACAACCACTGTGGCGGAGACTTCCCCGGGAATTCCGGGGCTGGAGGATATTCCGAATGTCAGGCCCCCACTTCCCATCTTCTGGAGAACATAATCGTGGGAACCGTGATAGGCACCATCAAATTTCAATATGATGTTTTTTCCAGTATATGCCCTGGCCAGTCGTATTGCATGCATAGTGGCCTCAGTTCCTGAGTTTGTGAATCTCATCTTCTCAATTGATGGTATGGCGGCACTGATCTTTTTCCCGAGATCTGCTTCCATCTGCGTTGGGGCCCCATAGATGAAGCCGTCCGCCAGCTTATCCTTCAGCTTTTCCACAACATTATTCGGTGAATGACCAAGAATCATTGGCCCGAATCCAAGGCAGTAATCAATATACCTCTTCCCTTCCACATCCTCAATATATGGGCCATGGGCCTTTTTTATGAACTCCGGATATGGACGGTAGTAGCGGACCGGAGAGTTAACACCTGATGGAAACACTTTAAGTGACTCCCTGAACAGGGATTCTGATTTGCCTGCCATATTCAGATAATGGGAAATTCCTATTTCACAGTTTGTGGGAGCACCCAGTTAGAAGTAAGGGATTCAGACTTTAGTGATCACATCGAATACATTTTTGTCCGGCGGATATATTAGAGAATAGAAGAGTGTCCCTCCTTCGTATATGGCAATGAAGAACTGAAGCGCCAGCATTATTGGGCTCCACTTCTTCCCTGTCTTTATTGCACCATACTGGTAAAATACAAAATAACAGAATGTGTTGATTCCTGAAATCACTGACAGGAAGAGAGGGAAATGAAAGTGAAACAGTATGGATGGAATCAACAAAAAAACCCCAAAGAAACCTGTCCATCCTACGGCATAACGGTAGATGAGCCAGTAGAACATTTTCCTGTTGATTTTTTTGATGTATGTGCTTGCCCATAACATGGATACAATCCATCTTCTTCTCTGTTTATAGAAATCCCTTACTGTGGTGGGAGGGGCGATGAATATTGGAAAAGGAATGTAGCCGAACCGGTATCCATTTTTTACAATGAGCTGGCTCATAATTATGTCATCCGCACCATAAGTTCCGAAGTCCCAGCCAATCTGCTCCTCCACATCAGCCCTTATTACCAGCCCTTCACCATGGACCGCCATGGGTCTCCCCTTTTTGTTGAAGTATGTACAGAATGCTGCGCAGTCTGAGACTCTTGTCATATCCGCCAGGGTTGAGAATAGATGAACTCCTGGCTCTCTTAGCCTTAAATGGCCCTGACCGCCCTCCTCAGTCATTCGGTACACATACTGTACATACTCTTCAGAAACAACGGAATCATCATCCAGATGTATCAGGTAGGTCTCGCTTGAAATGCCCTTTTCCCTCAACCATTTGCTTTCGTAGTCAAGCGCCCGGAGTTTATGCCTGGATCCGTTAGGGCAGGTGTAACTGGAGGGTACTGTAATCTCTTCTGCCAGGTAATGGTGTGTATCATATTCCTCCTTCAGAACATACACTTCAAGTGGCGTTGAATAAGATTTGAGTATTGTGGTAATCTTGTCTACAACCTTTGGATTTTTTCCGTTGGTACATATGACAGCCATGACCCTCCGCCGGGAGATGTATTCTCTCTGCATCAGAATTGGAGTTGTAACAACATGTTTCTGCTCCTGCCATTTCAGCCTTGTGAAAAGCCGGTCCTCACCCTTTGTCCAGCCTTTAATTATCAGTATCAACTGGAATATTGCTACAGGGAAGTATAGCAGTACAAGGAATACCACCAGATAAAAAAGAGGATTGAAGAAATGCATTTATGCTGTCAGACAGGAGAGTGAGATGTGCCTTAAGAATTTTTACGAAAATTTAGGCTTCAGTTTAAAAATAAGGTGATGGCTATTTAAATAATTTAGAAAGGCCCGGAGAATTTCCATATTTCCCCATGTCACTATCCAGATCCTTGCATGTAAAGTTAAAATTGAACAATGGATTACTTCACTTATGTCGGCACAACCATCCTGGGATCAGTACTTCATGAGAATGGCGTATCTCGCAGCATCAAGGGCAAACTGTACAAGACGGAAAGTAGGTGCCGTAATTGTGAAGGGTAAGAATGTCCTTGCCACCGGCTACAACGGTCCACCTTCCGGGACTGTTCACTGCGATGTTGTGGGATGTATAAGGGATGATCTGAATGTTCCTTCAGGTGAAAGGCATGAATTATGCCGGGGCCTTCATGCTGAGCAGAACGCAATCATTCAGGCTGCGGTCCATGGAGTTAGCATTGCCGGTTCCTCCATATATGTCACAACTCATCCATGTGTAGTGTGTTCGAAGATGATCATGAACGCCCAGATAGTTGAGATCGTCTATTCAGGCGGCTATCCAGACGATCTTTCAGAACTTATGCTTCTGGAAAGCAATATAAAAAAGAGAAACTTCCCACTGCCTGAAAGGGAAATTGAAATGATGCTTGGAGACTTCTCACAAAAATTTGGTGAGGATTGAATTCAGTGTTTCAAAGCCCAGGGAACTGCCAGCGCAGTAAGGTATATTATGAACCCGACCACTGCAAATGGAACCATGTCCAGGGGCTTCAGATGTGCAAATTTGTAAAGTACACCGCCGATCTCTATTACGAATAGCCCGAGAAAGAAGAGTGGGTACCTTATTTTTCCCATATCCTTAGTTTTCATTTCAAATCACCAGTGAAGAAGCACAGGATTCAGGAAGTGCCATACTGCAACAGATCTTATGAACAGATCAACAAGGAAGAACATGCTCAGGCTGAGCCAGGCATAGGTCTCATGATGCCTGTTTATTCTGGTCTGCCCTCTGAATATTTTTCCTCTGATTGAATGCTGGCAGCTGTAACAGTCTATGTTTCCCCCAACCAGATGTCTTATGGCGTGGCATGACAGTGTATACACAGTAACAAGTATTGTATTGATTACCAGTAGAATTGTCCCAAGGCTTATGACATAGCTGTATCCAGGGTACCTGATTATTGAGATAGCAATGTCATAGTAGAAAAACGGAAGTATTGCAACTGAAAAATACATGAACCATCTGTGAAGATTTTCCACTCTGAAGAACCTTGTTTCCCCAGTGTAACTGCGTCCCTTGTATTCACCCCTGAAGCCTATTGAACAGGCTACTGGGTGACTGAACAGATGTCTGTGGTAATCCTTCCTGTAGGCATAGCATGTAAGTCGGAAAAGACCGATGAGCGGAAGTATCAGCAGAGTTGGTGAGTAGAAAGGATCCGTCAGACCTGTGACCAGTTTTGTCATTGGATATAGAGTCATCAGATAAATTCCAAGAACGAGCAGAACTATAAAAGAAACAAACCTCGCACTGAAAAACTCAGGCGGTATGAGGCTGTTTACCGCCTTGTTCATCTTTGACATTTGATCATTGTTTTTTATCAGTTATACCACCCTCTTCTCTTTTTTTCTCCTCCCCTTGATGAGCATTGCAAGTGGGTCATAGGTCAGATCTACTGCCCTCTCCTTCTCCTGTATAATTGCATTATCTGTGATCACAATGTGCTCAGGGCAGACTTCCTGGCAGCACTTGGTTATGTTGCAATACCCAAGACCGCCTTCCTTGTTAAGAAATGTTGATCTGTCAATAGTATCCATTGGATGCATGTCCAGCGAGGCGGCCTTTACAATATGTCTTGGACCGAAATAATCTGTGTAATGCTCCCTCACTACATGGCACACGTCCTGGCATAGAAAACACTCTATGCACTGCCTGAACTCCTTGGAGCGCTCCACATCCTCCTGCTTCATGCTGAAATGTTCCTCCGGGCCCAGCTCCTTCGGTGTGAATGGAGGTATCTTTCTCAGTATGTCCCAGTTACCTGTTACATCTGTTACGAGATCTTTGATCAGTGGAAAAGCTCCCATTGGATTGACTGTAATATTGAAGCCCACCTTGTCTATTCTTGTTTTGCACATTAACCTTGGGAAACCGTTGATCTCCGCCGAACAAGAACCGCATTTCGCTGCTTTGCAGTTCCATCTTATTGCAAGTGTTGTGTCAAGATTCTCCTCAACATATCGGACTGCATCCAGAACTACCATTCCGTCGACGTAAGGAACTTCAAAAGTGTCATAGTGCTCCTTCTCGTCAACTGACGGGTCCTTCCTATAGATCTTCAGGTTGATTTTATCCATCAGTACACCTCAGGTTTTACATATTTTTTCAATTCTTCAGGGATTTCAGGCACAGGTACCGTATCAAACTTCATATTATCACCATCCTTCACGCAGGTGATGTTCTTCAGCCATTCCGGATTCTTCTTTGGGTAATCTCTCCTTGTGTGGGCACCCCTGCTTTCAGGCCTCATTATTGCACTTCTAACGATTGCTTCAGTTGCCACCAGCATATTTCCCAGCTCCAGTGCCGCAAGCAGCCCATGATTGTATTTCAAGCCCCCGGGTGCCGAGACACGCTGATATTTTTCCTTAAGCTCAAGAATCTTTTTCAGAGCTATTTCAAGATGTTCCTGATCCCTTACTATACCTACATTGTCAGACATTGTGGTTGTAAGTTCGTCTATTAGTTTGTATGCATTTAGCCCATCTGGATGAACAAGCGATTTGACCCTTTCGATCTCAGAAACAACATCCTCATCCTCAATAGTGGGCAAATTCTGTGTTGTGGCGAATTTTGTTGCACCTTCACCCACAATCTTCCCGAAAACAAGGATATCAGCAAGCGAATTCCCGCCAAGCCTGTTTGCACCATGTAGCCCGCAAGCAACCTCACCAGCAGCAAAGAGACCGGGTACGTTGGTTGCACCGGTGTCCGGCTCGACCTTTATTCCTCCCATCTGATAATGTACAGTAGGTGCAACTTCCATCATTTCCTTTGTTATATCTATTCCTGCAAATTCCATGAACTGGTGATACATGCTGGGAAGCTTCTGTTTCACGAAGTCTGCTCCCTTGTATGAGATATCAAGGTACACGCCCCCATGCTCTGTCCCCCTTCCTGCCTGTATCTCAGCATAATTTGCCCTTGCAACCACATCTCTGGCATCAAGCTCTTTTTTCTTGGGGGAGTATCTCTCCATGTACCTCTCCTTCTGGTTGTTATAAAGGATTCCTCCCTCTCCCCTCACTCCCTCTGTCACAAGAAGACCTTTTACTCCAGGCGGGTATACCATTCCTGTGGGATGAAACTGTATCATTTCCATGTCCTGAAGAACAGCACCGACATTGTATGCAAGACCTATTCCATCTCCAGTGGATTCCCAGGAGTTGGAAGTTACCTTGAATACCCTTCCGCAGCCACCTGTAGCCATTACAACAGACCTTGCTTTGAAAAGATTGAATTCTCCCCTGTCCATTTTAATACCAATGGCTCCGCAGACCCTGCCTTCTGCCAGAAGTAGCTTCGTAATGTACATCTCATCTATTACGTTGACATTTTTTCTGTGTATTATCTGATCCTGTAGAGTCCTTATTATCTCAAGTCCAGTTCTGTCACCAACATGGCAGAGCCTTCTGTAAGTATGCCCTCCAAATGCCCTTTGCAGTATTCTTCCGTCTGGAGTGCGATCGAAAAGAGCACCGAACTTCTCAAGCTCATAAACCCTGTTCGGCGCCTCCCTGGCAACAAGTTCCGCCATTCTCCAGTTTGAAATATAGACTCCTTCCTCGATAACATCTGCAAAGTGAACAGTCCAGTTGTCTTCAGGGTCAACATTTCCAAGCGATGCTGCAATACCCCCCTCAGCCATTACAGTATGGGCCTTTCCCAGCAGTGATTTTGTAACAACAATAACTTTCAGTCCAGCGTCGGATGCAGCCAGGGCCGCCCTCATTCCTGCTCCACCAGCACCTATTATCAGAACGTCACATTCATTGGTTTTATATGCTTCAGCCATAGGAATCACTTGATTTGTGGACTACCCCATAACACTTCAATTATTATAAAGGTTCAACAGCAGGGACCGATTTCAGAAAACATTTAAATAGATGAGTGCAATTCATAGTTGTCAACAAATGGTTGACAACTGAAAGGTGATTGAAATGGTAGTAAGAAGGAGAAGGGATTCCGACGATTGGAGGGACGATTTCTACGATATGTTCGATGAATTCGGCTTTGATTTCGATCGCTGGAACGAAAGAATCATGAAGATGTGGGACAGGATGCTGAAAGATCCTGAGGCTAACACCTATGGGCCCTATGTTTACGGATTCACCTATAAGATGGGGCCGGACGGAAGACCAAAGTTCGAGGAATTCGGAAATGTCCCGCACATGGGAATGCCTGGCCTTAACCAGAACGTGGGCAAGGATGTCAGAGAACCGCTCACTGACATAAATGTGGACGACAAAAACGTTTACGTAACCTATGAGCTTCCAGGAATATCCAAGGATGACATAGATCTGAATGTTTCAGAGAACAACATTACCATCAGGGTAGAGAGAGGACCCAGAAAGTACTTCAAAAGCCTCGACTTTGACTACAGCCTCAAGCCAGGGAAAGCTGTTGCGAAATTCACAAACGGCATACTTGATGTGACTGTGGAAAAAGAGACCAGGGGAAATTCCGGCGGAACCAGAGTATCCATAGAGTGAGTAAAAATGATTGACGGGGACCTTGACACACTCATATCTGCCCTGATGAACAACACCAGGAGGGAGATACTGAGAAGGCTCATCCTGGAGGAATCATACGCCCTTGAGATCAGCCGTTCGGTGGGTATATCACAGCAGGCAATAAACAAGCAGCTGGATCTGCTTGAAAGGGCCAACCTGATCTCTGCTGTTGGCATGATTCCCAGCTCCGAGGGGGCACGAAGGAAGGTCTACCGCCCTACCAATTTTTCCACTCTTGTTACTGATTATTCCAGAAATTTCATTGAAGTGAAGAGATACGAAATCAGGTTTGAGAACAGTGATGATTCTTCCACAGAGACCGCCGAACCTTCTAAATTGATTCATGATCTGGAAAAAGTTAATTCAGATCTGGAAAAACTGATGAAGGAGAGAGTTTCTCTCCTGAAAAAGAAAGACGGGATCATAGGAGCACTCCATAATCATATAAGCAATCTAGAGGCCGGGTCGCTGGAAAAAAACATTCTCTGGGAATATGTGGACTCTGCAGACCCTGAGGGGACAGCCAGGAAATTCAATGTCACCCCTTCATATGTGATGGGGGTAGTTGAGACCTACCTTCACTGAATATATCTTTAAACTCCCTGGAAAAGGCATTTAGAAAAACCCGCTCCTGATCATTCAGGGATGATGGTATTATTATGACTGAGGGACCCATTTCATTGTTTACCTCAAGGAGATCGCCGACTTTGCACCGCACTATTATTTCCTCCGGCATGTGAAGAGAGCTCAAAAGCACAACCTCTGAATCCTGCCCAATAACCCCGGTTTTGTATCTGTCCTCCATCTTAAGTAGAAACTTTGCGGCCTCTGAGGGCTTCATGGGAACCTGGCCGTTCAGATCAAGCAGAAGCAGTGTGTGAAGGGAGCTGTCAGCATTCCTCTTGATCTTGGTCAGAACACTGGAGGGAAGAAATTTATCCGTACAGAATGGCAGAGATACAGGGGGCCCAAATCTGTAATGGAATAGACCTGATCTGGAAGGGGCTTCCGTAAGTATGCTTGCATTCTCTATGGACTCGACGGGAATTCCTGCTTTGAGGAGATCATACCTTATCTGATTGTGGGTTGTTGCAGAAAGCGGGTCTCCGGTAACTATAATACATACGTCAATTTCCCTTGCACTTTCAAGGAATTCAATGCCCGATTCAATTTCTGATCTCCCCAGCGGCTTTATGCTTCTGCCGAAATAAGATTCCAGCGCCTCCAGTGTTGATTTTGGAGGAATGGAGGTATAGTGCTCCAGATAAACTATCTGACACCTGCGTATGATGCTTTCCCCTTCCAGAGTGAGGCTCCTTATTCCACGCAGGCCAAGTCCCACAAGATAGAGCATCAGTATCCTTGTTCGTTAATCTCCTGCTCTATTCTGACAAGTTCATTGATCTTTGCAAGCCTTTCTCCGCCAATTGTTCCGGTTTTTATGAGAACAGAATTGAACACCACAGAAAGATGAGCAATAAAGTCGTCGTCTGTTTCTCCACTTCTGTGTGATATTGTATTCTTCATACCTCCCTTTCTGGCAGTCTCAACAGCATCATATGTCCTGCTCAGTGAACCTATCTGGTTTACCTTTATAAGAACCCCATTTGTAGCATTCATTTCGGCACCCTTGGCGATCCTCTCAGGGTTAGTTGTGTAAAGGTCGTCACCAACCACCAGAGATCTGTCCCTGACTTTCTTTGTCACTTCAGCATAGCCCTGAAAATCGTCTTCGTTCATGGGGTCTTCAATGAAGTAAAACCCATGATCCTTGGACATTGAAACTGCAAAATCGATCTGCTCATCCCTTGTTTTAGGGCCACTCCTGTACAAGTACTTCCCATTCTTATAGAAAGAGGAGGCGGCAAAATCCATCCCCAGCAATATCTTAACCTTGTTCTCTGATGAGACCTCAGATGCAGCTTCCTTCACAATGTCTATTGCTTCCATATCACTGATACTGGCTGTCCAGGCCCTCTCATCTCCCACTCCGATACTGAAATCTGGGAACTTTTCCGCCAGTTTCTTTCCAATTCTGTGATGAACCAGTATGTTGAGATATGCTGATTCAAAGAAAGTTCTGGCTTGAGACGACACGAGAAACTCCTGTATGGTTGTGCCGTTCACTGAATGTTTCCCGCCTCCCAGGACATTGCCAATAGGTCGGGGGAGATCTCTGCACATGGAACCACCCACATATCTGTATAGAGGGATGCCAAGGTAATTTGCCACCGCCCTGGCATTTGCAATTGAAAGAGCTGTGGAAAGATTCCCGCCAATGTTCTCCAGATATTCAGTTCCGTCTGTCTCCCTGATAGTGAGATCGAAACCCCTCTGGTCATAAGCATTGAAACCTAGAAGCCTGTTTTTTAATTTCTGCTCGAAAAATTTTACCCCTGATTCAATTCCATCCTTCGGGAATGCTTTTACCTCAGTTGCACCAGTGCTTGCTCCGGCAGGAGCTGAAGCAACTCCGCTTGAGAAGTCCGTATGGACCTCGGCCTCAACTGTCTGGTTTCCCCTTGAGTCGAATATCTTTCTGAATCTTATCTCCCTTATTGGAAGCTCTTCTATCATGAGAGTAAATGCGCTAACTAGATTTATTCTTGTTGATCAATCTGATCTTCAGATTTCAGGGACTTACGGTATCTGCTGCAGAATGTGTTGTAGTTGTTCTTGTATTCAGTCCAGAGAGAAATATATGAATCACTTACTTCGCCGACCTCCTTTGCAGGAACCCCTACTGCGATCTTCTTAGGAGGGATTATCTGCTTAGACCTTACCACGGCGCCCTCTCCTACTGCAGCCCATTCCCCAACTTCAGCAAAATCAGAAACTATGGAGCCCATGCCTATAACACACCAGTCCGATATTCTGCCTGTATGGATTATGCAGGAATGACCCAGAGTGACATGCTTGCCAATCCTGGTTGTCTCTCCAGGTCTGGCGTGTATAACAACATTATCCTCCACAGCTGTAAAGTCTCCGATCTCTATTGTACCATAATCTGCCCTTATAACTGCCCCTGGTCCAACCCAGACCTCTCTGCCAATATGAACATCCCCTATAACTGTGGCACCAGGAAAAATATATGATCCTTCATTTATGACAGGTGTACGACCTTCAAATTTGAAAACAGCCATGTTTAAACGCCCCCCATCAGTTCATGCTTTCTATCACTGAACGTCTTAAGTACAGTTCTGGAGTCATAACTGAATTCAGCCATTGGTTTTCTTATGGCCATTGATGACACTACTGAACCAATTGCAGATGACTCCTCAAGTGTGAATCCATTCTGAATGCCAAGATAAAGGCCAGCCCTGAAAGCATCGCCCGCACCTACAGTATCATGAATTTCTGAAGTTCTCATGGCACTGATTTCTGTTGAGCCTTTTGCTGTGTAGACTGTTGAACCCCTTTTTCCATGAGTTACGATCAGATTCCTGAAAAGCGACTTGGGGTCTTTTCCTCCAGTAAGTGCATGCATCTGGTCCATCTCTATATCGTTGAGAATAGCAATATCTGCCACCTTAGCGAAATACAGGACCTGCTCATTGCTGTACCTGTAACTGAGCTCCTGGCCTGGATCAAATACGGCCCTGTCATATGAGGCATGATCCACAGCATACCTGAGCTCCTCAGGATCCCCCGTCCCAAGATGAAGATAACTGTAATGTGTATCCGTACTGATATGCCCCTTCAGAAATGACCTGTTCATTGGTCCCTGGTAGATGTAATATACCTGATCACTTCCTGTGGATGCGGCATAACAGATTGGCCCACGATCCTGACCATCTACTAGAATGTTGGATGTGTTCACTCCTTTAGATTTCAGGAAATTGAGATATGAGCTGTGAGTCTTTTCAGAAACTGCAGAGTAAAGGTCAAATTCTATTCCCAGAGCAGCAGCTACCATGGAAAAATTTCCGGCTGTTCCTCCATAAACCTCTGAAACCTGAGTGACATTTATTGAACCCTCAGTTGGTATCCGGTTGACTTTCAGAACCATGTCAATATTCAAATGACCGGTCATTGCTAAGAATACATTGCGTTTCATGGTCAATGTGGATCATATCCTGATCTTCATGCGTGTATAAGTCATCTTCGGGAAAATCTCGGAGTCCAGGGAACGGTCATCCTCCTTCAGAGCTACGAATGAATCCTCCACTTTTCCTTCATATTTCATCAGGAACCGTCTGTAGTGATTCCTGTCATCATATATTGCTACTCCAATTTTTACTGAGTCTGTGATACCTGCAGCATCTATTGCATCCTTGATCTGTTCCCTTCCACTGAGAAGCATCATGAATATAGACTCAGGTTTTTCTATCCTGTTCTGGGTTGAATATTCTTCCATTGAAATGCCATATGCATGCTGAATCTGGAGCTTTGTCTTTACAATATCCGACCTCACAACAGCAAAAAAGGGCTTTTCGTAGTTTGAAAGAAAAACAGGCAACCCTTTTCCAATGGGAGAAATTATCTTGAAAAAAGATATGCTGGGATCAGACGACATTTGTTCCTGCTCTGCCTGTTCCGCCAAATTTTTTCGGATTAATGAACTCCGCGACCTTCTTAAGGAAGTTCTCCTGTTCCGGACTGTCAATCAGGGCATTCTCCCAGACATCTGTGATTGTTTCAGCAGCAACTATCTCAATCTTGCCAACATGAAGTTCGTCCAGCACTATATCCGCGTAATTTGCCTTCGGAACAATGACTTTCCTGAGACCAGATTCAATAGCGGCTTCTACCTTCGCAGTTACTCCGCCCACTGGAAGAACAGCTCCCCTTACTGAAAGTGAGCCGGTCATTGCGACGCTCTGATCTATGGGTATGTTTTCTATTGCTGATATCACAGCTGTTGCAATGGAGACACTTGCCGAATCACCCTCCACACCATCATAGGTTCCAATGAACTGTATGTGAATATCGAGGTCCGCTATGCTTGTTCCGCTGAGTTTTTTGAAAACAGCGGATACGTTCTGCACAGCTTCCTTTGCTATCTCGCCAAGCTTTCCTGTTGCAATCACAGTTCCGTTTCCCTTGTGCTGAGCAGGTGTAACTTCCGCAACTATGGGCATCACTATCCCGGTGTAATCAGCCATTCCTGAGTTTGCACCGACCACAGCGAGTCCATTTACCATTCCTATCTGATTTCCTTCTGTCCTGAATGTCTTGTAACTCTTCCTGACTTCTATAGAGCGATCAGCGACCTGCTGCTCCAGAGGTTTGCTCAGGGTCTTTGCCTTTGTTACATGGCGTGCGGTTACGTATTCAGATTTCTCATCTATGGCTATGTCACCTGCAACTCTAACAAGCCCACCAAGTTCCCTCAGCCTCAATGTGAGTTTACCCTGGCGACCGGCCCTTTTCTGTGCTTCCTTGATTATCTCAGTCACGGCGGAAACATCAAAGTGTGGTATCTTCTTATCCTTCACGACCTCCTGTGCAATGAATTGAAGGATTTTGTTTCTGTTATCATCATTGTCGTCCATCAGGTTGTTCACGTAAACCTCGTAACCGTAACCCCTGATCCTCGACCTCAGAGCTGGGTGTATTCCCTGAATAGCATCCAGATTTCCTGCAGCAACAAGTACAAAGTCACAGGGAACTGGTTCCGTCTGTACCATTGCACCTGCACTCCTTTCACTCTGACCTGAAATTGAATATTTCTTCTCCTGCATTGCTGTAAGGAGTGCCTGCTGGCTCTCCGGACGAAGAAGGTTCATTTCATCTATGAAAAGAACACCTTTGTGAGCCTTGTGTATATTTCCAGCTTCAACTCTGTCATGAGATGGTGTCTCAAGACCACCGGACTGGAAAGGATCATGCCTCACATCACCCAGGAGAGCTCCAGAATGTGCCCCTGTTGAATCAATGAAAGGTGGTTTGTCATTAGGTGCGTGTGAAACAAGCAATTTTGGTATCATCGCTTTCTCCATCCGCACTCCCGGATTCATGGCCATGAATATCCATATAAATACCGCAGTGAATATTGCAATGAATACAAGCGTATAGTTGTCCAGCGCGTATGATGCAACGAGACCCAGAAATATCACTGCTATTACAACAAAGAGAATTCCCCTTGACCTGTCCTTCTTCTCTCTTTCAGCCTTTATCTGGTACTGCCTTACAATCTCCTTTCCCTTTCCCGCTGGAAGAGTTTTCACCTTTGGACGGTTTGAGTCCTCTGGATTTGGGAAAACAAGAATATCCTCCATCTCATCCTTGGGCAGGAAATCCACCATACTCTGCGCAAGCATTGATTTTCCCGTTCCAGGTTCTCCTATGAGCAAGACATGCCGTTTCTGCATTGCCGCCTTCTTGACGACTTCACCTGCTTCCTCCTGCCCTATAACCTGATCAAAAAGAACCTTGGGAACCTGAATATCTTTTGTAGATGTGATGTTGAGCTTCTTTACCCATTCATCTACATTTTCTACCGTATCAGACACCTTAGTCACAATTGAATTAAGATAATTAAGCCTTTCTTAATTAAATTTGTACAAACCGTACAGGTTTGATTCAGTTTATTTCTACGGCAAAAACTTTCTTGTGATTGAACATAGTTTTCAGAGATTTGATATCCTCTATGAACTCCGGGTTAATCTTGTAATATTTGAATCCGTTCTTAGTCTGCTCAACAGATACCAGGCCAAGACCAATTAGGGACTCTTCCCCAGTGTATCTCACTCCCAGACCCTCGAGGCATCCTTTGACGTTTGAAGGATCTGATTTTACAGCTCTCGATATTTCTGACAGGTAAGACCTGTAAGGATAGATTGAAAGTAAGTGAAACAGGACTTTTCTCCTGAGCTCACTTCTGTTTAATGAGCGGATTATATTTCCGTCAGCTACCAGTTCCATTAGGGAAGATTATTTTTTATGTACTTAAATGTTTGTTTGGGACCTGATACATGACCCAGTAAATACGGTACTTTCTACAAACTTACATACATAAAGGTCAGACAGTGGCTGACGGACCCGGTTTTACCCGGGAATATATTGTATGTCATATAATTAAGCAAATGGAAAAACAAATCTGAATACCAGCAGGGAAGCAGCAATACTGGACGGCAGGGTTATCAGAATTGTATACTTTGCAGCTTTAAGGGACCTGAAAGTTGAGTCTATGAGGCTCTGGTAGGCATTCTCCTGACCCATTCTAACCCTTACTGTGCGTGTTGCAAATCCTATCCTGACATTCTGAATATCCTTGATCGATAGGGCTACACATCTTGCTATCATTTCTGCAATCCCGGCAATGTCCCCTGATTTGCCAAGCGGGTTTATGTCAAGGTTGTTTGCGTTCAGAGCATGGTTATCTGTTGTGTATATCTCCAGAGAATAGACAGAATCTCCAACGGCTTTACGCGCTGCCTCTATGACCTCCGAGGTTATATTGTTGGAATCGGTTAGAACTATAGAATTGATTTTTCCACCTGCATCTATGGAGATCGTCTGAATCCCCATGGCACCGAGTTCACTTGCAGGTTCATAAATCCGGTAATATCCAACTCTGGCCGGATATTTACTCTCAAGTCTCTCCAGTTCCCTGCTGAAAGACTTTGACAGGAAACTGCAGTTATCAAGCTCCTTTGTTTTTTCGGCAAAATTGTTCTGAGCATCTATAAGCGCAAGATTATCCGCGTGTTTCTGCTCAACATGTGAAATAATCTTCAAACCTTCCTTAAGCTTTACATCGTCAAAATGCTCCTTCTCCGGAATAATGGCTCCAAAAGCGGAATTCCCAAATTTCTGAAGCCCTATTACTATCTTTCCTGATGTTATTTTCTTGAACCTGGAAACCGTGGAATTATACTCCATTCCTGTTATTGACTGCTTGACAGCGTCTGCGATTATGGATATGTCTTCATCACCGGAGCAGTTGTTGCTGTTTGTTGTTGTGGTGTGGAATGTCATAACATCTGAACCAAGGTTCGTTAGAAGTTTTTGCAGCCTTATTGGCAGATTGCTGGAACCGAGCTCCCCGAACGGTCCCGGGTGTATGTATGGAAATACCGCGGTTACCATCCTTGAACCATCCTCCCTGAGAATATCCATGACCTTGACCGGTACTCTTGTGGAGTGATTATATATCCGGGAGAAGAATTTCTTTCCCACCTCATCCTGGTCCCTGTCTGAGTTATAATTCAGGAACATCTGCAGTATCTTTGAAGCACTGACACCGTATCTTTTGCTGAACTCTTTAGTAGAGCTTTTTATGAATATGATACCACCAATGAGATATATCACTGACGAGACCACGAAGGGAATGATTTCATACCACTGCCTGAATATAAGGAAAAGGCAGAGAATAGCCGAGTATGTATAATTCAGTGAAGGAACAGCAAGTCGCAATGGCCTGTCTGAATAATATGTATAGAATATAAGAACCCTTAGAAGAGTTGCTGAGGAAATTGCAACCATTAGCATTATCTCATAGTTGTTACCGAAAACCCTGATGAAATAGAGTATCCAGAAAAACAGCATGGAAATTGAGAAAGACGTGAAATCCAGATAGAGAATCCTCTTGAGGGGAAAAGTAAGCTTGACAATTCTTACAAAAACATAATCCAGAGCTATAAGCAAGATATAAGATCCTATTATTCCAAAAAGTACAATGTTGACGTTTTTGAGGATGAAATAATTTATAAGATTGAATATTACAGCACCAAGAAGAAGATACGACCAGTGTGGCGACCTCTTCACAAATCTGGAAAGATCAGAAAATCCCCTTCCCTCACCTTTTTTCTCTTTCAAGATCCGCCTCTGCTTTAATACTGATGGAGGATAATCTCTCATCTATTAAGAATTATTTCATTTTCAAGCTTCATTTCTTCTAGCTTTTTGCCCTGATCAGTTTGAATCTTCCACAGCCTGTCACCACTTTAATGAACTGCGGGATGGGGCCAGTGAAACCGGGAATATCGAAGTAGAGTGTTTCCAGGTCCGCAACCTTCCTCTGTGTTGCAATGATAATGATTCTGCTGAACCCTATTTTTTCAACCAGATCTGCATCGATCTGCCTGTTTCCCCTGCCAAGAATGAAACCCTGTTTTCCAAGTGGGGAGAGAACAAGCCTTCCTTCAGCAGCGTATTCATGGATCTGTTCCCTGGAAGCGTCTTTGACCACCATTGTTCTGTTTTTAACTATATCGAATCCATGGATAGTACCCTTGATACCTATCTCTGACATCACTGCCTTGCAGGTATTTCCCGGTCCGAAAATATATGTTCCGTTATCAAGGGAACTGGCAAAGCATCCGGTTAACTCATCCCCATCATCTCCATCCGTTTCCGCTTTTGAGACTGGGATTATATTTTCGCTGTCTGGGACCTTAAGGTAGCCCATCAGCTTCATATGGAATGGTTTATCCTTGTCTCTGTCGTTGTCTATGTCGACCACTTCACCCCACCTCATTCCTGGATATCCACCCTTTTTCATGTTATTGAAAATCTCTGCAGACCTCCTTACGTTAAGAGGAAAGACTGAGCTGAACATCTTTGTTCCGGCAGGGACTGCCAGTACGGGACCATCCCAGCCATACTGACTTACCACAGAGGCAGTTCCGTCTCCTCCCACGAATATAAGAAGATCAGGGTGTTCCCCCTTTGCTTCGTCAAGGAAATTCTCAGTATCAGAAGAATCAGTATCATCGTCCGCTGTGTATATTACTCGGTAAATTATTCCAGGATTGGCTTTTAGAAAATCCTCCCCCATCTGACCGGATGCTGTAAGAAATTCTACTCCCTCGTATCTGATGGATGACAGGAAAGAGACGGCCATTATCTTTGATTCTGACTTACGGCATCTTGACAGGTCAATAGAATCTGACCCTATCATATTGTACTGGATACCACACCCGGCCCTTGGGTTTACAAAAAATGCGGCTATCATTATTTCAACCTTCAAGGACAGATATCGCAGCATCAAATGAAGAATTATATGCGATCACATAGACAGGGGAGGAGTATTTTTTCATTAAGATTGGAATCTCTAGTGCCCTGGATGGCGATACCGTTATTCCCTTAAGCATTACTGAAAATGATGTGTTAAAATATGATATTCCACCGTCTATCTCCATCTGGAAACTGTCCCCAGAACTGAACTCGGCAACATTGAGGGTTTCATTTACCACAGAAGAAAGGGAAAGAACGGCACCAGTCCGGTTCCCGGACATGAAATGGTAATATGGATTTGAGTAATTGAACTGGAACACCTCAGTTTCATTCACATTCATCACCATCATCTGCACACTCTTCGAATATGTTCCGGAATATACTGTGAAGTTGTAATCTGATATCCCTGGAGACCGAAGCGCAGTAGAATTGAAAGTAAAGTAGTATGTTCTATTCCCTCCAGATGGAATGGGGGCACCAGAACCTGATATGTGCAGGTTGCCCGCCGGGGAGAATGAGAATCCTGGAATTATGGCAGAAGAACCGCTGTTTACAATTTTTGCCTGAAACGAAATATTCCCAGTATGGCCATTGTATTCTATGAACGAGTTTGTGTTAGTGCTTACGGAGAACTGGTTAAGTGAAGTGTGTATTGGAACAGGAGCAAGACCGGCCAGGAGAACCACAAAGGAAAGAACTATGAGGGCCTTCGAACCCTGCCTCAGAGGATTTACATTGTTCAGAGCCTGAGGGCCCTTCAATCCGATAAAAATCGCAAAAAGGGCAAGTATGATCCATGGGTCGTAGAAGATTGCCAGTCCAACTATGGCAAGTAGTGATGAATAGGAAAGGTATACAGATTTTTTCCCAAGGAACGAGGAACTTATGAGACCTCCATCCAGAAATCCAAGAGGAAGGGCATTGAATGATGTTGTAATTATTCCCACCCAGCCTGCAAAAGCAAGTGTGTCCGGTATGGCACTTGTTGGTATGAACCGGCCCATGATCAATCCGATGAAAATGGGGGATCCTATCTTCTGTACCGGAAAATTTACTGACTGTGAAGCAGGAGG
>JAMCPQ010000043.1:26658-40433 GCA_023379825.1 Thermoplasmatota archaeon
GATTCATAATTATCTATTGTGAAGGATGGGTTTACAGAATCACTGTCCCATGATGAGATCTCAAAGTACTTCCCTACAATGGCCTTTAGAGCATCCTGGCTTATTTCCTTCAATTTCGACCCTGGCTTCCAGCATCAACTAAAATCCCCTTTATTAATTTTGCATCTCTTCTGTCTTTGAGCATGAGTCTGACCACTTTTCTGCTGCTCGTTTTTATTTCTGAATTATTTAAAACATTCTGTATTTTTATGAGGGTATCCTCAGCCTTCCCCCCTGGAGAATAAATTCCCACTATGGATGTTGAGCCGTTTATAAGGAATGCTCCATCTCTGTTAAGGGAAAGAATATACTTTCCGAGAAAGTCCTCAATTCTCTGATCAGGGACTTCAACAATGAGATAATATTCTTCGCCAATCTTTACTTTTTGTGAACTGGACAGCAAAGACTCGGATTCTCTTCTTATCATTTCCTGAATCTCACTGCGCATCTCCATGTTTTCATCGAGCATTTTCTGGACAGACTCTCCAATTTTTGCAGAGCTGATTCTGAGTATAGATGAAACCGAATCTACCTGTGACTTGAGCCCTTTAACATAGTCAAATGCAGCTGGTCCTGCGCAGAATGTTATCCTTTGTATGCCTTCCTGGATACTCTCGACCTTCAGTATCTTGAAGAATCCTATTTCAGAGGTGTTTTTAAGGTGAGTGCCACCACAGCCCTCAGCATCAATATCTGCGATCTCCACCACCCTGATCTTCTCATCTTCAGGAACTCCACCTTCAAAGAGACGGAAACCGTAGAGGCCTAAAGCCTTGTTCCATTCAATATTCCTGACGGTTATTCTGTGCCCTTCGGTTATTGCCCTGAAAACTGATCTTTCGATTCTCTCAATCTGTTCATCTGTCAGTTTCTCAAAATGTGTAAAGTCTATTCTGGATGATTCATATCCTTTCTGCACTCCTGTCTGCCAGACATGAGGCCCCAGCTCCTTTATGAGTGTTCCAAGCAGAAGATGAGTGGCCGAGTGATGGACCATATGCCGGAATCTTTTATCGTAATCAATTCTGCCAATAATTCTTGATGATTCCGGAATTTCACCGGAGAGATGGTGGACTACTGATCTACCTGATTTCTCTGCCTTCAGCATATCTACCTTTTTTCCCCTGTAAATGAACTCCCCTGTATCTGATGGCTGTCCTCCCCCCTCCGGATAGAAGGCGGTCTGATTTGTTATTATATCCCTGCCCCTTGAAAAAAGAACCACAGCATTGAACTCGCTTATTGCTGTGTCATCATAGTACAGGGGCCTTGTATAAAGATCCGGGTATTCTTCCTTAACTTTCCCACCCTTCTTCCTTCCCTGGTTCTCATGTTTTGATACCACAAGCGAGCGAATGTTTTCAGGAACCTGAACTGTAAAATTTCTTTCTTCCCTTATCACCCTTGCCACAATTTCAGGGTTCAGGCCTTCGGAGTCATAAAGGCTCACAAAGTCCTCCTCCGTTATGCCTTTTTTCCTGTCGAAAAGTCTGATTATAGTGTTCCTGCCTCTAACCATGAGGTCCCTGTATTTTTCATCCTCCAGTGCCAGGATTTTCTGGATGAATTCCATATCAAGATCCGGTATGACATCACCCATGTACTTTTTATGGAGTTTGATTAAATCAATTATTCCGGAATTGATCCTTAACCTCTCCATAAGATACTGTGATCTTCGGATAAGAAGCCTCAGAAGGTATCCAACCTTGACATTGGATGGTATTACATAGTTCGAAAGCAGTATGGTGATTGTCTTTGTGTGGTCACAAAGAGCGAAGATATCTCTGTAAAGTGAATACCTGTCTGCTATCTCATCCTTATTTTCAGGGAATTCCATTTGAAGAATTCTTATGAGTTTTGATTCGCTGAATGGTTCCAGAGTGGCCGAAATTTCCGATACCCTCCTGAGAAGAGTGTTGTCCAGGTCTATTCCGGCAATCTCTGTGAGTTTTGAAAGAACTTCGGGGAAAACGGCCTGATATATGGTAGAGGAGCCCTGTGAAAGCCATACCAGCCTTTCAAGGCCATACCCTGTGTCCACAATCCGCAGGGGCATCTTTGTATATTTCCTGCCGTCTATCTCAAATTCACCATTTTCGTCTTCAATCATATCCATGAAGACAAGAGTTGCAACCTCCACTCCTTTTATGAAGACCTCAAAAGCATTCCCTCCGTTTCCTCCCCCTGACCATGGCTTTTCCTTGAAAGTAATAAGTTCAGGATCGATATTAAGCCTGGACGTAAGAAATTCAAAACAGTAGGAAACTGTCTCCTCCTTCCAGTATACCTGTTCCCTGCTGCTGTTGAAAGCATCGTGACACATCATCTCGAAACTTGACAGATGCCGTCCTGTGTTTCCTACAAGATCTATGTCATTCATCCTTATTGAAGGCTGAGACATAACCAGAGGATTGCTGGGAGGTTTTACTCTTCCGGATGTGACATGTGGCTGAAAATCGTAAATGGATGCATTTACCAGAAGGACGTCATCTCTCCATCTTGGAACCACAGGGTAAGGCTTAACGAGACCATGGGATTGTCTGAAAAAGTCAATAAATGCTGAGCGCATTTCATCCATGCTGTATGGCCTGTCAGTTGTGGATGTTCCAATGAAGGTGTATGAATCGCATGCAGGGTCTCCGCATGTGGTTCTTTCCCTCGACTTTGTCCAGAAATAGCCACCGCATGATAAGCATTTCCTGCTCTCAAATCCACTTCTGTGGAAGAAATCAAGATCCAGCTCTGGATTCGGCCCTTCAGACATTTACTCTCCCCTCTTTCTGTAAATGAAAATTACTCTTTCCTTTACTATGGAGTAATCCTCCGGATCTATGTCTGCGTTTTCAAGAGCCTTCCTGGGAAGGGATTCAAGATATTCCAGACATGACTTTCCCTCTTCAGAGTCAAGCCTGACAGGGCTGAGAAAATCAGGGAATGCTATTCTTTCCTTTGTTGAATATATGTTGACCTCTGAGAAACCATTTTCTGAGAGCAACTGCTTCCAGAATTCCACAGTTGGCGCATCAATGTGAGAACTGTCCCTCAGTATTTCCATCCGGTTTCTCACATCATCAAGATCAGATTCAGGCCGGACCATGTCTATCATTGCAAAGAGCCCGTTCTTCTTCAATACTCTTTTAGCTTCCCTTACAAATGCCTCTTTGTCCGGGAAATGATGGGCTGCCCTTCTGCATGTTACGAGATCAAAACTCTCTGAATCCTGACCGCTTTGCTCAACCTTTCCCCTGACAAACTTTACATTCCTTATACCAGATTTTTCAGCCAGGGCAACGGCATTGGAAAGCATTTCTTCAGTTGCATCCAGCCCTGTAACCTCGGAAACAAATGGAGCCAGGGCCATGGCGGTGAACCCGGTACCGGTAGCCATATCGAGAACTCTCCAGCTGCCCGACGGGTTCAGAAGAGTGACCATAGACTTAAGGTCCTCTCCGTTTTTGTGAGATCTGCTTCTGGCATATTCTGAAGCATGTTTTGAAAAGTAATCCTCAAAGGACGACATAATTCCCCCTCCCTATTTTTTCCCTGATTAAGAAATTTGCCAGCATCTTTTCAAATATTATCTGGGAAGGATTCAGGAGAGGACAGCAAGATAGTTGGCAATTGAATACGGGGAAAGGTCGACCAGCTGTTTCACCCTGTAATTCTCTATCCCCTCAAGCTGGCTTTTAAGAATGTCTTCGTTTCCCCTTCTGCTGGTAACTGCCCTCACCTTTACTATGAGTATGCCCGATTCAATACTTTTGAAGTGCGAGGACACTTCATTGAATATCTGCGCCTGGTTCCTCTGTGCAATATCCTGATACAGAATCTCCGGTTTATCTATGAAATGACTGTATTTTTCAATTTTAAGTGCATCCTCAAGAATCGGGTAGATGTTGTTTCTTGACTCTGAAAGCTTCAACAGTTTGGAAAATGGCTCATATGCCTTCTCTACTGCGTTAATTTTTCCATTCCTGCAAATGTCAGAAAGGTGGCTCACAGTTGTACCTGTGGATGCTCCGAGATAAAGTATTGAGGATTTTGAATTTGCCGGAAAGAATCTCAGATTCTTTCTTATGGCAGCTGAAAGCTTGCTCCTTTTTGGATCCCATTCCCTGTAGTATTTCCCTCTGATCCTTATTATGTCTTCTCCATAAACAGGATTACGATTTGCAGTTTCAGTGTAGAGCTTTCCCCCATTCTCCAGTATTCCCTCTGCGTTGAAATTCACAACATATGATTGAGAACATTTATTTAGAACATACTGCAATATGGTGACTATGGCAGTTTATTGCGAGATGTGTGGAAAACAGGTACCAAAGCTCACCAAGGTAAGGATAGACAGCACCATACTGAATGTTTGCGATGACTGCTCCAGGTTTGGAACTCCAGCAGACAGTATACGGAGTGGCCGGCCGGAAAAAACTGCAGGGCCGCAGTTATCAGTGCAGATGCCCAGAAAAAACATTCCGCTTCCCCCTGTGAAGCAGAGGCCCAGAAAGCGCTCAGGGGATGATGTGGAAAAGTATCAGGTTGACCCGGACTATGCTGAAATAATTCGTAATGGAAGAGAAAGGCTGGCAATTACTCAGGATGAACTGGCGATGAAGATACTTGAGAGGAAGAATGTGATTGCAAGCATCGAACGAGGAGTTCTGATGCCGGAGATAAAAGTCGCGAAGAAACTGGAGAAATTACTGGGTGTAAAGATTCTTATAGAGGATGAGTGAGATATATTTTCTCAACAAAACTCTAGAAATAATGCGAATTTTGTCTTAACCAATATAGAAAATTTTTAAATAACATAGTTTTTTCATACATCTAGGTAAAAGATTTGAAAATAGAAGTAGGGCAACGGTTTGATTTTGAGGTGGACCGGGAAGATGTGATGGCTGTGGACAAAGGACCAATAATAGCCACATGGTACCACCTTGGAAACCCCATATATGTGGAGCTGTCCATGACGAAGAGCCTCGCTGAGGAAATAAGGGCTCATTTCTATAACACCAGGAGCAGAACTGCCTTACTGTCTATTGCAAGAATTTCAAAGACAAAATATGTCGTTAGCCCAACTGTTGTGCTGATCAACAGAAAAACCAAGGACCTGAAAATAAAGTGATCCGGCAGCGATATTCATGGAATTATCTGTAGCTGTAAAAACCATTTCCTGATTTTCTTCCCGTTTTTCCCCCAGCCACCATTCTTTTTAAATTATATGGTGCTCTGTATTTCTGGTCCCCGAAGTCCTTTACAAAGTCATTTGCAACATCAAGGAGGATATCAAGACCAACCATATCGGCCAGTTCAAGCGGGCCCATGGGCATTCCCGCACCCAGTTTCATTGCCCTGTCGATATCTTCTTTTGAGGCAACTCCCTCTCCATAGAGCGTGATTGCTTCGTTGATCATTGGGACAAGAATTCTGTTGACCACAAAACCTGGAGATTCCTTCACGGGAATAGGGGCCATACTGGTTCGATGATTCTTGAGGCCCCCTATGAAATTAAGGATTCTTTCAACTGTTGAATCAGAGGTGAGAACGCCCGGAACTATTTCCACCAGAGGAAGGGTATATGGTGGGTTGAAGAAATGCGCTATAACTGTATTTTCCGGTCGTGAATATTCTCTTGAGATCTCCGTTATGCTCAGGGAAGAAGTGTTGGAAGCAAGAATGGTGTTCTCAGAGAGTATATCTGATAGTTTATGGAACAGTTCTTTTTTGATCTCCAATTTTTCGAAAACTGCTTCAAATACGAACTCAGATTTTGAAGCTTCAGAATAATCTGTCGATGTATGAATTCTCTTCATTACATTTCCGGAGTATGCTTCCGGATCTTCAACGGCCAGTTTCTTCCTGATTATTCCTTTCTGATCTTCATTCAGAGTGAGGCCGAGAGACTCAATTCTGGAAATCTCTTTCTCAGAGCGACCCCCCATATATTTCAACTGTGAGTTAAGAATCTTCTCAATATTCTGAATACCCCTCTCCAGAAACCTCTCTTCTATATCGATCATTGTGACATTCAGTCCATTGAAGGCCATTACCTCAGCTATTGCACTGCCCATGTTTCCTGAGCCGATGACTGTCACCTTTGAGCCTGAATTTGCCTGTTTGATCATGCCCGTGCATTATTTCTGAATTTATAACTGTATCAGGCATATTAACATGAAATGCAGAAATTTTCACTTATGAAAAGATTAAAATATCAGAATTCATGTATATTTTTGAAGCCTATGGCCAGGAACAGAGTTTCTAGAGATGACCTGGAAATAGCCAGCAACGAAGAGTGGGATGAAATACTCTCAGAGAATGAAAGAAAGAGGGGGAGAGATTCAAGGAACAACTCTGGTTCTATCGCGAGGAAATAGAGATACCTCCCTTATGTTTGGAAGATTAAGAAGGATCATCGTGAGTCTTTCAAGACCGATGGCCCAACCGGCATGAGGAGGCATACCGTACCTGAAGGCATTCAGGTGGAAGTTAAAATCTTCAGGATTCAAACCTTTTTCCACTAATCTTTTTTCCAGCATTTTCGGGTCATGTACCCTCTGCGCTCCAGATGTCAGTTCTCTTTCACCGTACTGGAGGTCGAATGAGTTTGTGACCTCAGGATCTTCGGGTTTGGGCATTGTGTAGAAAGCCCTAACTTCAGATGGCCACTCTGTTATGAAATAGAACCCGGGGAAATGCCTGCCTATTAACCTTAACTGCTCCGGGCTGAAGTCATCGCCGAATTTTGCCTCAACACCTTCATCAGAAAGAAGCCTGATGCATTCCCTGTATGTTACACGAGGAAATGGAAGTTTCTGGATCTCCAGTGCTGGATTGATCTTTCTGACCTCCTCCCCGTACCTTTCGAAGACCTCCTTGAGCCCGCTGTTGACAGATTCCTCCAGAACCTTCATAACTTCATTGTGATCACAGAAGCTCATCTCTATGTCAATACTGGTAAACTCGTTCAGGTGTCGGACTGTATTGTGCTCTTCTGCCCTGAATGCCGGACCAACCTCGAATACCCTGTCCATACCCGATGCCATGAGCATTTCCTTGTAGAGCTGTGGACTCTGGTTCAGGAAAACCTCCCTTTCAAAGTATCTGACCTGGAAAAGATTAGCACCACCCTCTGTTGCAGAGGCAACAATCTTTGGCGTGTGAACCTCCTGAAAATCATGCTCATGCATATATTTTCTAATTCCCCAGAGAAGGCTGCTCTCTATCCTGAATATCAGGTTATGGAATGGCTCTCTCAGATCAAGGGATCTGTTATTCAACCTTGTTTCAAAATCAGACTGTATACCCTCAAAAATGGCAAGTGGCAGTGGTGCTTCGGATGTGTTCAATATTTTTACATCCCTTGCAGTTATCTCCACACCGGCCTTTGCTCCGGAATTAAATGAGACATTTCCCCTAACTGAGACAACAGATTCCCTGTTGACAGAGGTAATCTGGTCATATCCTGAGACATTCTCAGGCTTGATAGTGATCTGAACTGTTCCGGTATGATCTCTTAGAACAATGAAAGAAAGTTTCTTGAGTTTTCTTATTTCCTGTACCCAGCCAAATAATGTTACTTCATCTCCGTCTTTCCTTTCAGAAATACCGGATATGTAGGTTCTCTGCATAATAACTGTATTGCGATGATACCATTAAATTTATCTTAGGATTCGTATTATTCATTACATAGTTAGTTAATTACAGTCACCATTAAGATAAAGGAGCAGCTATGTTTGATCTCTCTCTGAATAATGACAAGGTATGGAAGGTTGGATTGATAACCCAGGGATACAAGATCAACCTGATAGAAACACTGGTTATCGCACTGATAGTTGTTTTTGCTGCTCTTATGATCATGAAAACACTGGAGTCACAGAGAGTAAAGAAGGTGACGGGACAGGAGTCACTTTCAGGCAAAACAGGCACTGTGGTGAATGATCTGAATCCCATGGGCTGGATTTCAGTTGAGGGCGTAAGGTGGAGAGCAAAATCCATAGATGGGAAGAAAATACCAGAGGGGGAAACTGTAAGAATCCTGAAACTTGAGGGCCTCGTGCTTCTGGTTGACAAAATTCCATAGTAGGAGAGATTAAAAATATTGAGGCTTTTCTTTAAAATGCCTTGGCGAAATAATACATATATTATTGATTTATAAATAAAGTAAGTATAGTGTTCTGATGTCAGGCTATATTCTCGGATTTGACGTTGGCGGTACAAAGATATCTGCTGTCCTTGGAAAAAGTGATGGAAAGATTGTTGCATCACTGAGAAAACCAACAGTCAGGCATCTGGGTCCGGGCAAACTTATCAGTGATTTTACGGAGATGGGTTGGAAATTACTCAATGATAATGGTGTTTCCAGACCTGATTCTATTGGGATAATATTTGCGGGACTTGTGGACTCTGCCAGGGGAGTTGTCATATCCTCCCCGAATATACTTGGGCTGAAAAATTTCCCTGTTGCTGAGAAACTTACCGAGGAATTCGGTGTGGAATCCTTTCTTGAGAATGACGCAACCGCCGCAACGATTGCCGAGAGAGTGTTTGGCGCAGGTAGAGGAGTGGACAACTTCGTTTACATAACTTTAAGCACCGGGATTGGCGGGGGTGCTTTCCTTAACGGACAGCTTTACAGGGGTGCCCATGGTATGGCAGGGGAGATTGGACACATGGTTGTGATGTCCAATGGTCCTGTCTGCGGATGTGGCAGAAGAGGGTGCCTTGAAGCCATAGCAGGCGGCAGAGGCATAGCAAGAAGGGTTTCCGAGAACATAACCGCGCTGAGGGAAAGTGAACTCCTTTCATCCCTGAAACCAAATGAGATAGACGCAAGGAAGGTTTTTGAACTTAAGAAAAAGGGAGATATGTTCTCACAGCTCATTATTGAAGAGACAATCTATTATCTCTCGGTCGGCCTTGTAAATATTATAAATATTCTTGATCCGGAGGTTGTCATAATCGGAGGTGGAATTGCAGCAGCCGGGAATGAACTCTTCACACCTCTTAAGAATGCCATTAAGGAAGAGTTCAAAAGCATGTACAGACCAGTGAAAATTGTGAGAGGCCTTAAAAACGGGCATGACCTGTCCACCGTGGCCCTCCCATTATTTGTCAAGAGCAATAATAAAAATTGAATATTATTTCTCAATTTTTTTCTTCAGATCCCTGATCTCTTCCTGAAGCTGTTTGTTAAGCGGATTCTTCCTTGCCTTATCCTCAAGTTCCTGCAGCTTATTCTCAAGGCTCTTTTTCTTACGGTCCAGATCCCTCTTTCCCAACCCCATGTCATGCCATATAACCAGGGATATTATCTTTATTTCTATCATGGCATTACTGAACATGCAGTAGCAGAAAGCTGTTCAGGACTTAACTTTAATAATATTTTCCATATACTATTTGGATGGCAGACGATATTGATCTGAGAAAAGCAGACGATATGATCAGGAAGGAAATTGAAGGGCTCTCAAGAGATGAACCTGTTGAAGAGATACCTGTCTATACACATCACATTTTTCAGATTCTTCTAGAGGAATTCGGAAAATCTGATGATGGAAAGGAAGTCTTTTCTCTCAGCGATTCTACCAGATATACTATGGATTTTCAATTCTGCGAAATGAAGGACAGTGATGGCCTTGTAGGCGAGTATGAAGATCTGCCCTCAAAAGAGGACCTCCCCAGGGTTGAGACACTTGTTTTTGAGGTAGAGGGAATGCACAGGTCCAAGCTCACGGAAATTGAAGTAACAAAAGATACGATTTTCTGCAGCCCCGCCAGGGAGAAAAAGCACCTCATGCTTCTTCAGAGAGCCATACTGCACAGAAGGCTTGCCTGATTCTATCAGTATACCACAGGTTCCTCTCTAACAGGAACCTCTTCCAGGCCTCGTGTCAGAGTGAAAGCGATAAGCGCCGTAACAAGGGTGATCGCAAATACTATTCCCCAGTACTCGAGGCTAAGACCCCTGTAAAGGTTTTTGTCAGTAACAATCAGCAGATCAGTATAGATAAGGCCACCATCAATAGCAGCATGTACGGCAACGGAGAATGCCAGAGACATAAATCTTCTTGATTTTAAATGACCCCATTTGAGTATGAGGGCAGTGGAGGGATGAAAGATGAGGGATTCCAAAATATTGAAAAATGCCAGTAGCAGGGCGAAGCTTGCTAAACTGCTGAATAAAGGCAAATCTTCAATCAAGAGAATTGCAATGTCCACAAAAGAAAACCCAAGACCAACAAAAATTGTGAGGGGCAGTTTTCTTGTATCTACCGCAACAAACTTAGAAAACTCCTGGCAAAACCCAGCAGCAAGGCCTATGAAAAGTGAGTAAAGAATAATATTTCCAGTCTCAAAATTCAGAAGGGTGGTTTCAAGGGATCTGGCTCCTGTGGTAAATAGAAAATATATTGAAGGTACCGACTCTATTATTTCCTGAACTATGAGAGCAACCACCATGAAGAGAATGCCAATCCCAATTGCTCCAAGCCTGGACCTGAACCCATGTACAGGTTTGCTATGGTTTACCTCCATTTATAATTCCATTCAGGAAAGGGAAACTCTCTCAGGCTCCCCTGAAACATCCTCTACAACAACAGCAGTGCCGTAGGCTACAATCTCTGACATTGTCTGCCCTATTTCTGAAGAGTCAAACCTCAGATCTATCACTGCATTTGCTCCAAGCTGCTTTGCGTTATCTCTTAGTCTGTCCATTGCATGTGACCTGGCATCTGAAAGAAGTTTTACATACTCGGTTATTTCGCCACCCGCCAGTGATCTCAGGCCTGCCATGATATTGCCGCCTAGCCCTCTGCTTCTGACTGTTATACCCCAAATGGTACCTATAACCTTAGTAACCCTCTTGCCCGGGACATAATTCGTTGAAACTATTATTACGTTGTCTACCATTTATTATCTAGAATTATATATTTGCGGAGTATATGAATTTTTAATTTGTGAGTTTCTTCAATTATCTCCGGAAATGTCTTGAAACGAACCCAACAAGAATTATGAGACCAACCAGCAGAAGTATTACCCCGGCCTCAAGAGGACCCAGTTCACTTTTAAGTGTTGTAGCAACGGCATGGAATACAGTCCCGATAAAATAACCCCCTACAATTACAAGAATTAATCCGACCAGCATTCCGATATACTTAGTTCTCTTATCCATATCTCACATATTGATGTTTCATTTATAATATTAATCATTATATCAATAAAAAAGTTATGAATCCGTAAAATTGTGAAAAATTGAACTTTCAACCTTTTCATTCTTCTTCGGCTCCTGTAAGTTTTCCTTTCGGGTGTTCCTCCTCGATCATGCCTATTGATGAAATTGTATCTCTGTTTTTCCTGCTGAAATATGCCACATACATTCCAATTGCCACCATCAATACAACCATTGCCACTGTAGCCTGAAGATAAGGATAGGACGGAGGTATTATGCTGTAATAGATTCCAAAGCCCAGAATCACAAGTGAAATCAGTGGCAGTAATAAGTGAGGACCTGCCCTGAACTCCCTGAGCTTTCTGTAGAGGAAAGGAAGTGCAAAGTCACTCAGCATATGCCCTGCAAATAGTGCAAGGCTTGCTACTGTAATAAGGAATAGATAGCCGTAATACGGGCCCATAATAAGTCCTGCAATAACACTTACTGCAATGCTTGAAAGTCCCATGAAGAGGATGGCGTTTGATGGAGTCCTGTACTTTGGATGGATTTTAACAAACCATTTTGACATTACGCCATCTCTGGAGAAGGAATAACCCATCCTCCCAAGAACATTAAGAGGAGCAACCATAGAAACGAATACGCTGTTGAAAAGGAGAACAACCATGATTATAAGGAATGGAAACCCCAGAAATCTGTTGGCGAGTATCAGCCCCGGTATGAGTTGCCCTGCAAACCCGGACATCTTTGAAGGCCCCCATCCTATTGTAAAGGCATAGGAAATAAAGAGAAATGTTGCGCCCGTAAGAATGAAACTTATGATCAGGGCTTTTTTGATATTCTTCCGGGGCATTTTTGCTTCCTCCCCTATGTAAACCGCACCGGAGGCTCCTGTCATCAGGAATGTTCCCAGAACGATCCCTTCAAACAAAGGAGTAATTCCTCCCGAGAGATCTGGTGTGAATACAGAAAATGTGTTGTGACTTCCGGATAGATAAACAATTGCGATGCCAAGTACTATTATTATTGAGATCTCCAGCATAGACCCTATTAGGGAATACCTTACTGAAGGCTTTATGCCTATGTATGGAAGTAATGTGAAAATCATTACAAATATTATAAGGACAGGTATCCAGAGAAATGTCGGGGCGGTGATCCCGAAGAATTTTGAAAGTATACCGGGTATGAGAACACCTGCAAAAAATAGTGTTGTATTCGCAAGAATAGCATATTCAAACATAAGATAAATTAGCCCGTCAAAGAGACCATACTTCGGACCGATTGCCTTTCTGGTGAATGTGAAGAATCCGCCAGCGCTTGCTATTTTCCTTGAGAACTGATATGGGGTGTTCACCCAGATAATACCGCTCACTACTGAAATGAGAATTGCAAGGGGGAGCGCACTTTTCGCATAAAATGCAGCACCTGTCAGCGATGTGACTATTGAAGCGAGAGGAGCTGTGAATGCGACAGTCTGGCCTACCAGAGACCAGAACCCTACTGAGCCCTTTTTCAGTTTTGGTTCTGATGCAGATATAGAATCCATTTTAATTTATTATGCACCATCCTACTTAAGTGTTTTCAATTTGTCGGAAAATGTATTATATATTACTAAATTTAAAGTATATATGTAATTATTTTGAAATATAAATATTACAAAAACGGGTATTTGTGCATTTTTTGAATATTTGGAATATGCCCTTTAAAATTTACTCTGCATATTAGTGGAATGAAAATAGTTAAATATTCCCATTTTTCTCTTTCATTTACTGTTAGAGTAAGTTTTTCAGGAGAATTTTGTAATTTCTTCAGTACCCACAGTTAACTGTTTATGAACTGGAAAGGCTATGCGGAATTTTCTTTGTCACTGGTCTTTACGTCTGAACTTGTTTTTACCTCATCAGATGGGGGAGCCACAAGTACAGGAACCTTGCTCTGCTTGATTACCCGTGAACTTACAGAACCCAGGAAAAACCTTTCCAGAGACCCCAGCCTGCGTGTGCCCATAACTATTAGATCAGCTTTGAAGTCATATGCTTCATTGAGCAATACGTCTGCTATATCCTTTCCAGGATCATCGATTACCAAGGTTTCAGGATTCACCCCGGCTCTTTGTGAAATGCTCAAAGCCTTGGAAATTATGCTCTCTGCATCCTTTTCATCAGCTACAGCCAATTCGTTGTAGAATTCCTGACTGTAAACACCGTTGAAGGCAATTATTTCCTCCCTTTCATCCTTGCAATACACTATCAGATATCTTTCAACCAGATTCCTGAAATTTAGACCTATATTCAATGCATTCACAGAAGCGCTTGTCCCATCAAAGGCAACCATTATTCTCATGATTCAATTATCTTACAATCCTCGATAAAGATTGCAACTTACCTTTAATCGCATTGTTTTATATATTGGGCCTAAAAAGTTACAGTGCAAATATTCTTCATAATCAGTTAATTTGCTAATTTAAGCAATTATAGCAGAACCAGTCTTCCTGATTATCATCTTCTATCATAAAAACTGACCTCAGGGCATTCATAAACATCTGAATTTTATTGAATATATAAGAGCCGCCGACGGG
>JAMCPQ010000044.1 GCA_023379825.1 Thermoplasmatota archaeon
TTTTTCTCCTTGCAATCTCCATGGCACCATTTGTTAGAGCACTCCCTACATGCATTCTCCTGAATTTCGGTAGCACCCGAATTCCGCTGAGCCATACGGAATCATCATCCATTTCCTCGATTTTCAGGAACCCGGCTGGATCATCATCTACATATGCCATGAGGACAGTACCGACATCAAGGTATGAAGGCCCAATCCTGTTAATGTAATCCATATACCCCGACATCTCTGATATATTGCTAATTTCATTCCAGTTCTCAGACCCTGCTACAGTTATCCTCAATGCCATCAAAAGTTTATGAAACAGTTCTGCATATATTTTATCAGGATGCTATCCATTTGCCAGATTTGCGGGAACCCTGCTGAATATTCCTGTGATTCATGCCATGGCTTTGTGTGCAGATCACATATAGGCCAAAACCACCTGTGCGTTTCCTGCAATGAAAAATTCAAGGGGAGAAATATTGATAAAACAGTAAAGAGAATGTCCTAAATTCTTAGCTTGAAGCTCTTTAACCAGTTTATATCGCTCTGGTAAATCCCTCTAATGTCGTTCAGATTGTAATATATCATTGCTAATCTCTCTAGGCCCATTCCCCAGGCAATAGCTGGCTTATCAAGCCCCAGAGGCTTTAGGACTTCAGGCCTGAAAATACCTGATCCTCCAAGCTCCACTTCCTTACCGTTTATTTCAACAACAACGTCCATGCTTGGCTCTGTATAAGGGTAATATGACGGAATCAGTCGGATCCTGGAGAATCCCAATCTGCTGTAGAACTCCTCCATTAGCCATTTGAGTGTTGAAAGGTTGGCATCTTCAGCATAATATGCCCCCTCGATCTGGTGAAGCTCAGCCAGATGTTTCCAATCCACACTCTCATGCCTGAAAACCCTGTCTATGGAGAATATTGCAGCGGGGGCTTTGCCTATATGATAGAGGTTCCTTATGGTGCTAACAGTAGTATGCGTTCTCAAAAGCAGTTTTTTTGCTTCACTCTCGGACCACCTGTATCCCCACCCTGTGTATCCTCTTATGCCCTTCTCATGAACTTTCTTCAGAATAGGGAGTATCTCTTGGTCCTCAAACTCTGGAGGGGCATCTGATTCAATGTAAAATGTGTCTTGCATATCCCTTGCTGGATGATCCTGAGGTATGAAGAGCGCATCCATATTCCAGCCAGAATACTCAATGAAATGCCCTCTCATTTCAGAAAAGCCCATGTCAAGGAAAATCCTGGCTACCTCTTCCCTAAGGTAGCTTAAAGGATGTAGAAAGCTCCCGGATACGTTTTCTGTTGAAAGATTGAGATCATACTTCCGGAATCTTGCATTTTTCCAAGCTCCACTTGTTATCATTTCTGGAGTAAGCTGCCCTACTGCATCATCAGCGCTTTTCTCAAGGATGAGTCTTCCTCTGCTGTTTATTCTAAGTTTTCTCTTTTGAATCTTCCGCTCAACAATCATATCTCCTCTTTTTTTGAAAACCTCAAGGCAATAACTGCTGGGTGTGTTCCCGTCCATAATGGATCTAAGGCATTGCAATCTTCTCTGCATTTCATCCTCTAACTCTGTCTCCCGGTCAACCTTCAAAATACCTTCAGATGGCCTTAATCCAAGTTTTGCAAGCTGGGTTATCCCGATTTTTACAAGATCAGCGGGCATTGCATTATTGAGTTCGCTAAGTGAAACCTGACCATTTTTTCGAGCATATTTGTATACGAGATCTTCAGGTAGTCCATCTTTCAGGCTCCGCAAACCTTCTTCTCCAAGAGTGTAGATCAGAACTTCAGAGGACTCCGGATCGACAAAGCCTTTTTTAATAACCCAGGAAACTGCACTCCTTATGGACTGTGTACTGTAGCCGGGTACAACTATGGTGTCTTCAGGAATCATTTTGCCTTCTTCATTTTCTGCAAGAAATCTAAGTACTGCAAGTTCCTGAGGACTCAAATCTTCTTCAGTTCCAGGTTCATTCTGATCCATTGACAGCTAAGTATTATTAGGCATATATAAATTGATTCTCAAATTCATTCATGTCCAGATAGTTTTGGGCAAAAATTATGGGCTCAAGGATGGCTAAGATTTGTACCTTAAAGTGTAAGCCAGAATATTTCTTCTTGCAGTGTTAGATCTCAGTGTTAATAAGGCCTTTTTCTAATTTACTTTTACTATATCTTATAAAATGCTATATTCCGAGGGGAGAAGACAAACAGTCATAAATAGGAAATTCTTAGGTACATAAATTAAATGGGATAATTTATATTAATATGTACAATACCCTCAAGTGAAGCATGCCTCATTAGCTGTTGTTATTATTTCATCCATTTTGATAATATCAGCTGTAGGGGCTATAATACCTTATGGTGCTAACCATAGCATCATCTCTTTAAACCACAAGAAAGGAGTTGCATCTCCGGAATCGGTTTCACTTGGAAATGTTTCTCAAACTGGAACAGTTACATTTAATTTCAATGGCCTTCCTTCCAATTCAACAGTATCTGTAGATATAAGTGGATTTACCGCAAACACAAATAGCGGAAAACTGAAGATGGCACTTCCATACGGTAACTATTCTTATGCTGCCGTTAATTCTAAGGGGTATGTTTCTCCTAACTGGACTGGAAACTTTTACCTTCATTCTCCCGATTTTCTAATTCAGGTTAACTTCACAGGAATTCCTTTTCAAAGCTCGGGTTTGGCTCTTAACAATGGATCTATATTCCCTGTTTATTCTTCATCTGATTCAAACAACGCAACTCCTCTTGATTCGGTTTATGATGCTTCAAATGGTCTGACATATACCATTTCATCTTTCCCGCTGGGATTTTATATAACTGGAAATGGCTCTGAGAAGTTCATAAAAACGATTGGGCAGCCGGAGGATATTACACTTATGAAAAATACTGGATATCTGGCTGTGGCAGAGAACTCCTCAGTTTTTCTGTATAGTCCCATAGGTACGGAAATTAATTCAATAAATGTTCCATATCAGACAAACGCCATCATCTATGACAATTTTTCCAACACTCTGTGGCTTGGTACGGATTCTGGGATATATGTGTTAAATGCTACAACACTTTCAACCCTCTATGAGATACCCGGGATAAACATACAGGTACCAGGTCAGTTGGCTCTTGACACTGACAATGGTTCAGTATTTGCACTGAATGTATCTTCAAATTTTTCTCAGAATAGTCTAATTCTGATTTCAGGAGATTACAAAATTCTAAGCGAATACAGCCTCGGTTCATTTGCAGGAGAAGTTGCATTTTATCCTGAATTTAACCGTGTCTATGTTTCAACTGTTTCCCAGGAGCAAAACAACCTCTATTACCTTGATAATGGAACTTTGAAGCCTGTCTATGGATCCAGTGATTCCTATTCCATAGGCTACTTGGGGGACCTGAATTCGGTCTACTTTATCAATCAAGCAGGCAATATTTATCTTGTCAACCCCTTGAACAGTTCTCTCTCTGAGATAATGAAAAGCACTACCATTCCTAATATTCTGATTGACGGAGTTAATGGGACTTACACCATGATTTCTACCCTTAACGGGGTTGTTACCTATACTGGGTTCGGTGGAAAGGTATATAACCTGACTTTCCTTGAAACAGGACTATCTGGGGGAACAGACTGGTCTGTTACGATTGATAACTTTACAGAAAATTCCAGCAGCAGATATGTCACGTTTTATGAAACAGAGGGATCATACACTGCGAATTTTAACACCACAACCTTTTACTCGTATAATGAAAGCTTAGGTGTGAACTTAAGCGGGCCAGTCAATATCAGTGTGACGTTCAAGAAGCTCTATTCAGTGGTTCTTAATTCTATAGGGATGCCATTGAACTCCTATCTGAATATGTCCATTGGTAACATACAGTTCAATACGTCTCTTCATCGTTATACTATCCATCTTGTAAATGGGACATATGAATATTCGGCCAGCACTTCAAAGGGTTTGTTTATAACCCCAAATAATGGAACAATCGTTATAGATGGTCATAACAGAACCATCAACCTTACCTGGTCTAAGTTAACATATTCAGTCTCAATCAATGAATTTGGGCTACCAGCTGGTACTCCATGGTCTGTATACATATCTGGAATCAAATACAGCACTGACAGTTCGGAAATCAGTATTAATCTTTCAAATGGTTCATATGCATTTTCGTTGGGCTATGTTCCAGGCTATTTCGTCTCACACTATTCTTCAGAACTGAATGTTTCAGGAAGTAGTGTTAATGTCCCTCTGAATTTCCAGCAGACTAAATTCAATCTGAGTTTCGAAATATTAAATTACAGCGGAAAGTTTCCATTGATTCTTAGGATAGGTCCAACCAGTATTTACGAAAATACATCGAATTTTTCTGAAATGCTGCCAAACGGCTCTTACAGTTATACTATAGTTTTCCCTGGAAATATATGGAAAAATATCAGCGGGATTGCCAGCATTAGCGATTCCAATTTGAATATTATTCTAAATGCGAAGGAACAGTTCTACTCTCTTTCAGTTCAGGAAACTGGTTTACCTGAGGGTAGCGAATGGGGGTTCAATGTTTCTGGTGTTTCAGTATCTGGTAACTTATCCACACTAAGTGAAATGGTTACAAATGGCACTTACACATTGTATCCAATGGTGATTGGTGGATATGAACCTATAATTCCCGCAGCAATTACAATTGATGGTTCTAATGAAAGTTTAATTGTAAAGTACATTCCTCTGCCCGTTCTATATAACGTTACATTCATTTCAATAGGGTTGCCTCCAGGGCTGGCTCTTCAAATTACGGTGGGTAAAGTTACTCTTACCTCTTCCGGTATATCGCCTGCTGAATTCTCTCTTGCCAATGGTACTTATAATGTAACGGTGAATTATACATTTCCACCGGGTCCACCTTTGACAAAAATGCCATTCAATCGTCATCACATTCCTGCAGATCCAATTCCTTTCGGCATTCAGCACACGTACTCTCAGACATTGCAGTTTTCTGTAAACGGAACAAATGAGTTCGTTTTCCTCCTTTTTGTTCAGGGCCAGATTGTTCTCTCATTTACGGTACCAGTCATCCCCCCTCCAGTTCATCCGGGACCAGGGCCATTTCCTGGCCCCATAGGGCCCAACCCAGCACCTGGAAACGGTCCGATCGTATGGGCAATGGAGAGGTATTAGTTCTATCCATTTCCAGAAATCAGGAAATCCCAGTGTCCTTAGTTGATTGCTTCTGAGAAATTACTTACTATAAACTTCGTTGCCAATAAAACAATCCAATGTCATCTGGCTTGTTTCTGATTTTCAATTTCTCATAGCCCAGAAATGATTAGGAATTCCTTGGCCAGAATGCCCAGAGTTCTCTTAATAATCTTAAAGTGAGTTCTTACTCTACAATAATGGAGCTACTAAGTTCAATTGATAATTAGAGGAATCCCAATCTTAAAGGGAATTTGTGACAATGAAGAATTTACTTATCTCATTTACATGAAAATCAGTTGCTATTATTTTTTTTGATTCTGCAGCCCCCATCTATTATGGGAAAAGCAAAACTGTTAATTACTTAGGAAATATCAAATGTATTCAGGAAATATATTTACAAATTGGCCTCTATCCAAGGGAATTATGGTTAGAATAGATTTTCTAAATTTTTTATATTCATATCCTGACCAAATTGAATATAATTATCAGCACAAAGAAAACATAGGATAATATTGAAAAAGAGAAAGCGCTTTTGAAAAGGTTCTTTCTTGTCCTGAGTTGAGATATTAAAAACGTTATAATCACAACAAGGATTAATAAAATAAAGAATACAACGACTTTCCCGGTTGGAGAATAAGAAGAGAACCAGGACATTGCCGGTGTCAGGAAAGAAGCAGAAAAAATTGCTGCGACAATAAGTTCAACATAGAGGAGTTTTTGGATGCTTATCCCCAGGAAGAAAAAGACTGTCGAGACACTGCTTTCAAAGATAGATATGCCCATTATGAGTGCAACTATTATGTTCAGATCTGTTGAAAAGTGGGGGATGAAAGCTCCAAGAAACTTGTATGGGGTAAATATGAAAAGCAATCCTTCCCAGGCAGAAACAGCAAGAAAAATCTTGAAAAATGCCTTCATTATTTCGTTTTCGAATAGTTCGAAATGGTTCCTTCGTGTCGTAAGAGATGAATAGGTTACAGCAGGAAAGCCGGATTCAACATAATGAAAGAGAAGCGAAAAGAACTGGTATTCAGATCCGATTGTGGATAGAGATGTGGAATACCCTTTGGAATTGAGTATGATTCTAGGTTCAATTAAGTTCAGGTTCCACTTAAATGGTGTAGATGGTCCACTGGAACCAATAGATTTATGCCAGGGGAAGGTTGGTCTTTCTCTTCGATTGAAAAGGTGTGTCAGGAAAAGGTAGATCAATACAGCCAGAATTGTTGCTGCAAGATACTGTTTAATGAATAGCTCAAGGTTCTGAATATGAAATACAATCATTAGAAACCCCGCTATTCAATGTCATACCGCTTCGATCTTGAATGAAAAGCTGGCGTAGTAGCTCATAACTGCATAGACTTTACCCTGCTGGAGCATTTGAACATCGAAAAGCAGAACAATATCAGAATGGTATACATTTGAACCGCTGAGCCTTCCTGTTTCAACAGAAATATCCAGTTTTAATGGATTGGATGAATTGGTCCTGAATTGAAGATTACTTCCAGTTTCCAGGCTTTTTGCATAATAAGATAACCGGGAATAGTTTCCGTTCTGGTTGGAATAAATTGCCAATGTTTTGAAGTAATTCAGGTTTTTCCCAGAAACTTCACTCACGTTAATGATGAACTCGTTAATACCGGTGCTCGCAACTTCACCTGCGCTTGTAAAGTTGGCAGTACTTCCAGATTTGTAATATGGGACGGTTCCAGTAAAATTGAGAACCGAGCCGTATTCGTTTACGCTTACACTTGAAACAGATGTCTCGGATGTGTTGTTGAAAAATACCGGTCCCTTAGTATGTGAAAAATTAAGGTGAATTCCATTGTTTATGTATACCTGGCCAAAAGAAGCTGGAATGAGGAATAAAGCCAGAACAATGAGGGATATGGAGATTATTTTTCCGTACTTCCTCACTCTTTCTGCCATCTCAACCTCATTCTATACAGATTACCCTATCACATTATACTGGAAATGGAGATTTGCCTGCCCTGCAGACATCTGTCCAGTCATAACAAATGCAAAGTATCCTGCAACTCCAGATCTTGTAAGGTGTATGGATGAAGTAGTTATCTGTGTGCTTCCCGAGTTTTGAAGAAGTACTGATCCACTGGGTTGATAATTATTATATGTTATTGGCGATGTTGAGAAATAGAGAGTAACACCTGAAGGCAGTGTTCCATTAATGTATATCATAACTGGTGTGCTTGATGAGGTATCATTCACTACCTCCATCACATTAGTTACTGTAACATTTCCTGATCCAGGAATAGTGTTAAGATAGATAGAAATGTTTGTGAACTTTGAATTGTTCCCAGTAATTCCAAAGAAATTAGATGAGTTGGCTGAATTGTATCCCGGGCCTTTGGCTAGGTAAACTGCATTTGAATTCGTGGTATGAAGTTCCACACTTATCCCATTATTGACTATTACAGCAGCAGTAGTCACAACAGGTAGCATTAGAGCCAGAGCCAGAACTCCAACTATTACGAATTGTTTTTTCACAATTAGATATAATGATGACTTATTTAATAGTTGTTAGATATAAAATACCTACATTGTAGTGCGCTGTCAGACAGATAGTTTTGGCTATTTTGATTGTTTATTATAGCAGCTTCTTTTATAATAAATTAAAAAGTCAGTAAAGGAAATACTAAAGTCACTTTTACTCATTAAAACTCAATTCAAATAATATACATGAAAAACATGAAAAGGTAATATTAATCTTGAAAGATACTGATCTATGGATGAGCTCGAAAGATCACGGCTGGACCCGATTCCTGATCCTGATGAGGTTTCTGTGATTTTCATCAACTACACAATTGAAAATTTTGCCGACAGTTTCAGCAAAATGGAAAATGTCACTGCAATGGATTACCTGGTACCAAAGATTGAGGAAACGGGAATTGAATCTCAATACGTTTTTACGAGTTCCGGTGGATTGGGCCTTAAAGAATCTGTGATAAATTATCTGTCTCACAAGAATGAGCGAAGAAGAAGAAATATGGCTCCACAATCACAGATGGATGCCAGGTTTATAAGCGAGTTTTCAAATTATCTTCCAGAACAGAATTCTCCCATATTCCTTAGCAAAATCTCCGACATTTTTGGTTCAAAGGAACTGTCAGAAAAGCTTAAGAATTCAGGAAGAGACTACATATTCCTCTGTGGTTATTTTGTTGAGAGAGAAATTTACCATAATGTAATTACCTGTCTGGATAATGGTTTTTTCCCATTTGTAATATCTGATGCTGTTTCCACTTACTCAGAGAGAGTATTTTATGGCTCTCTTGATTTACTTTCCCAGATAGCGGAAGTTATTGATACCCGGGATTTGATGAAAAAATGGGGATAGACAGAAAGGCAAGAATAATACTGATTGGAGGCATTCCTGGAGTAGGAAAGTCTAGCATTTCAGGCTTCTTAGCATCAAATTTGGGAGTAGACATTGTATTATCCGGTGATTACCTGAGGGAGTTTGCCAGACCACTTGTGAATGGTGAGGAAGGCAGGATACTTAATTACAGTGTTTACGAGGCCTGGAAACAGTTTGGGGAATTCAGTAAAGAGAATGTGCTGAAAGGATTCCATGAACAGGGACGCATAATCAACAGAGGTATTGAGGCCGTACTTCGAAGGGCAATAAATAATGGGGAATCTCTGATACTTGAGACCCTGTACTTCATACCCGAGTATATTAACGATGATGTTCTCAATAAAATAATTCCCCTTTACATCCAGATATCAAACCAGTCATTGAATGCCCAGAGGCTGCTTCAGAGAACTCAATATACACATTTCCAATCATCTGGTGACAGGCTTGCAGAACAGCTTCCTGTATATGGAATTATGAGGGATTATTCAGTGGAACAGTGCAGAAAATATTCCATAAGGGTATTTGACAATCTTGATTTTACAAAGACCAGGGATGATATACTGAAATACTGCAGAGGTGAATAAATTGGCAGACCTGAGGGAAAGAGGAGTAAAACTCCAGGAAAGATTATTTTCTACTGGCCTTATGGATGAAGATGTACCAGAATTCCTCCCGGATCCTGTTGATACGGTATCATACGGAGCAGGATACCCAATAACTGGCCTGGAGAAATTCCTTGGTTATTTTGATGACGTTCTCAATATTGCCAACTTTCCTTCGATATCAGTTACAACAGATTTTTCAATGGCGATGTCTGCCTGCAGGTATGACGAAAAACCTGGAAAAGACCGGGTCATTTTTGATGGCAGGGAAGAAGGGTCGTTTCTGAGAAAGGCATCAAAAGCACTTGAGATATTCAAGTCACGATACGGAATAACGGGTTCCTATACCTTTTTTATCAAAAGGTACCGCAGGTATGGGGAGGCCAAAGGGCTTGGGGAATCAGCAGCAGTAGCCTCGGCAGTTTCAAGATCTCTTGTTGCATCTACATTTGGCAAGAAAGCTCTGCAGGATGTATCACTTGTTTCAAGGCTTGCCAGACTTGTATCCGGATCAGGAACGAGATCTGTCGCTGGCGGTCTTTCGCTGTGGCTTTCCTATCCGTACATGAAAGAGGAATACTGTTATGGATCGCAGATAAACCAAGACCTCTCTTCACTTTGCTTTTCAGCCATTCCAATGAAATCAGAGTGGGTAACTGACAGTGCACACAAACTTGCAAGATCATCTCTCTTTTATGATCAGTGGGCTGTTGACAAATTCAATCACATATTCATAGAACTTGATGGTGGATTCAACCTGGAGGAAATACTTCGAAGGTCCACCGAGGATATGTACATGCTAAATTCCATCATACTCTCCAGTGGCAATTTTATACATACTCCATCGAGCCTTGCGATAATAGCCAAACTCAAGGAATTTACGGCAAAGAATGAAGGCCTATATTATACCTCAGATACAGGCCCAACGCTGGTTCTTATGTCAAAGTCCCCATCGCTTATCAGACAGTTTCTGGAGGAAAATTCTATTGAAAACCATATTGATGGCAAGTCTTACAGGAATGCACCTGAATGTTCAGAGGAATTCAAAAAGGTGAGTTCAGATGCCATCCTTGCCAGGTGATACTTCTGTCTGATATTCCTGCACTGAAGGAAAGTGTGTTCAAGGATATCCCTGCTCTTGACCCTGTCGTGATAAGAAAGGTCAGAGAGACCTTTGGCATTCAGGGTGTTGTGGATTTTAACCCTGAAGGGGACAGCAGGTCAAGAAACATTCCATGGAAGACCATCTCGGCCTCTGTCCTGACCCGGGACGGTTATTCATGCAGAGTGTGTGGAAAAAGCAGCATTGAACCTGTAAACAGTTCAACAGGATACCACAAGGTTCATTTCGGCCTTGAAGTTCACCACATAATACCCAGAAAGGACGGAGGAAGCGACAACTTTCAGAATCTAATTACGCTCTGTGAGGAATGCCATCACAGGACATTTTCCAACGGATACTCCGGTGTTCCAATTATACCGGACGAAGCCAGCCTATATAGATACGAGAGAACCATATATTTGGCTGTTCCTTCAGATCTGGCTGACGGTGAAATGAGAATTATGAAAGCCATTCTCCCCAATCATCAGAGGTCTGAAGGAGGGAATATAATTCCATTTGAAGGCACAGGCATGCAGATATTATTTTCTGCGTTTTCGCTTGAAGATTACAGGCAGTTTGTCCGATATGCCGATACAATTCTGCACATCGGAGATTACGTCACCTATGTAGTAAACTCACAGGAAGGGAAGGTAAAAGTTCGTTTTCTTAAGGATGTGTCTGGAAACCTTCTGGCTTAAAGCACAATCTCCTCGTTAAGTGTTGTTCTTTTATACAGCCCAGTATGATCTGTTTCGTAGGAGGTTCCGTCGAAAAGCTTCACAACATTTTTCCCAGAAAGTATCGCTTCAACATTCCTTCCGATTCCATCTCCTTTCAGGATACCGCTACCGCTTGTCCCCGTTGCAACAATTAGATTCAGGTCTCTGAAAATATATGGGGATTTGTCTATTGTATTGTATGAATAATACCCGGCCCAGCTACCAGTCAGCTTTGCATCAGACAGATCCGGATAATATGCGGAAATGATCTGCATAAGGCTCTTTTCGAAGAAATCTCTTTCAGGCTGCGGATCATCCTCGAGATCGAAGTTTCTGTTGAAGTCATCTGCGACCCCTACCCAGATAGATTTGAACTTCGGCGCCGGCCTGAGATATGCCGCCCTGAATGGAAGAATAGTAAATGGAATGACATGCTGTTCATTGTATTTCCAGCCATAGAGTATCTTCTCCACAGCCGGGCCAGAGAGCTGGAAGATCTGCCTCTTCTTCGGCCTTATGTGGCTGTCAATTCCTGTGTTGTCCAGAAGTTTTGTAGCCCACACATCCGTAGCGCAGACATATGTATCCGCATGCAAGGGGCCTCTATTTGTCTGAAGATCACCTATTATCTTATCCTGCCAGAGAAAAGGCTCCCCGGGGAAATCTATCTTTTTGACAGGTGCCAGGGTGAATTCATTAAGTTCCGTGCGGAACATAAATTCTACCCCGAGTTTTTTAGATTCCTCATAGTAATACTGAGATATGAGCTCAGGTTCTACTGTTCCGCAATTTTCCCCCAAGACTCCCTCATCAACATTACTGAGCCCCATGAGATCCACTAGGTCGCTATCAGGATGTGCCTTGAGCCCAGGAAATGTATCTATTTCATCACCTTCGAAAAACCTTATCTTTGTTTTAGATGCAAGTTTTCTGAGTATATCGGACCGTCTATCACCAGACCTCAGAAGGAAGAGGTAGCCGACCATGCTAAGGCCAATGTCATTGCCATGGCTATTCAGGTATTTGTAGAACTCTATGGTTGAATGTGATAACTTAAAATTTACCTCTTCCGAGAACAGATCCCGTATTGAAGCTGCGCTCTTGGCAGTATTTCCCTGCGCATATGTGTTGGCCCTGTCTATCACAAGAACTTCCATATCGGGGTTATTCTTTTTAATGTGATAAGCGGAACTCAGCCCCACAATACCTGCTCCAACTATAATAACATCAAATCTGTCCCCTGCCATCAGAGTAAAGTAAATATCCGGATATAAATTTAGGCAATTTTTCTTGATTTCTCGGTAAAATAGTTTCCGGAAAGATACTTCATGCCACTGTCTGGGAGGATAACAACAATTCTTTTTCCCGAACCCAATTTTCTTGCTTCCTGTATGGCAACATTAAGTGCGCAGGAAGAGCTCATCCCAAGAAGCAATCCCTCTTTTCTCGCAGCCTCCATCCCTGTCTTGAATGCCTCGTCTCTATCAGATTCACTGAGCTCTATGAACTCATCAAAAAGTGACATGTCCACCCACTGAGAAGGGTTTGGCTCCTTGGGGTTCCTGATTCCCTGAATTGCCACACCCAGTGCGGGAGTTACTCCAACCAGTTTGATTCCGGGTACAGACTCCTTAAGCTTTTTGCCAATCCCGTTTGATGTGCCCCCTGTGCCAACAGTACAGACAACCATGTCAATTTTCCCTCCAGTCTGCCTGAGTATTTCCGAGGCTGTCCCGTGGTAATGGGCAAATACATTGGCCGGGTTCCTGAATTGGTCCATCGAAACATATTTTTCCGGGTTTTCCTCTATTAACCTGTTTTTAAGTTCTATTGCTCCTGCAGTCCCTCTGTTTGCAGGGGTAAGTATAAGATCTGCCCCGTAGGCACTTATGATCTTCCTCCTCTCCTGGCTTGCGGATTCTGACATGACAATTGTGACATTGTAACCTTTGTAGGCCCCGATCATGGCAAGAGCAATTCCCGTATTTCCTGAAGTGGCCTCAATGATTGTCTTTTCCTTTGTCAGTGTTCCTGAAGCCTCGGCGAATTCAATCATATAGAGGGCAACTCTATCCTTTACCGAACCCCCTATGTTGTACCATTCAAGTTTGGCAAGGATCTCTGCTCCCCCGGAGGGTGCCATTCTGTTAATTTTAAGGAGTGGAGTTGAACCTATGAGCTCTGTGATGTCAGAGTAGTAGTTTTCCCAATTCATGTCAGGGAATATCGTCTACATTTTTTAATATGGCGGGTAAGGCTTATAAAACAAGGAAAAATACTAAAGAGTGATTTCAAGAAGAGGGCCACTGAAAGAAATCGGGTGGGTCAGGGACCACCTGGGAGATCCAAAACTGGTAATAGTTGACTGCAGATACAACCTTTCTGACACAGATTACGGTCAGCATGCTTACGAGAATGGGCATATCCCCGGTGCTTATTTTGTCGATCTGCTACGGGATATGACAGGCAAGATCTCAAAGAATGGCGGCAGACATCCATTGCCTGATCTTGACCTCTTTGTCAAAAAGCTTGAAAGCTTCGGCATAACTGAAGATTCAACCGTCGTGGCCTATGATGACAACTGGTCTGGCGCAGCAAGATTCTATTTCCTGATGCAGTATATAGGTTTTGAAAATTCCTACGTTTTGAATGGGCTTTATCAGAACTGGGTAAATTTGGGCTATCCAACAGATAAGTCAGTGCCAGGGAAACGCAGGGGAAAACTGAGCATCTTACTGGACACGCATATAAGGCTTGATATAGATCATTTAAGGAAAGGTATTGACACCATGAATCTGGTTGATTGCAGGTCCAGTGACAGATATGCAGGAGAGAACGAGACAATAGATCCTGTGGCTGGCCATATTCCGGGTGCAGTTAACCACCCATTCATGGAATCCGTGAATGATTCCGGTTATCTGGATAAAAGTCTTCTGGAAAAGAAGTTCAGCGATTTGCCGAATGACCCGGTACTTTACTGTGGCTCTGGCGTTACAGCATGTGTCAATTTTGTTGCAATGAGAGTGGCCGGAAAGGACCCCCGAGTTTATTGCGGAAGCTGGAGTGACTGGATTTCATACCCGGAAAATCCGGTAGAAAAATAAGGGTGGATTCTCACAACACTTTAATTTTCGCCATTTTCATGATAAATACAGCTCTTCGCTGTTTATCCAACATTGTGATTAAATTAATTTAAAATACTGATGAAGAAATACGGTAATATGGCTTACAGTGACGGCATCCTACTGAGAGTTGCGGAGGCTAACTCCACAGATCCCGGTATGTCAAGAGTCAGGCTTGATGAAGAATCCAGAATAGCTCTGAATTGCGAAATCGGAGATGTCGTGGAGATAGAGAAGGAGAGAAAAACTGTCGGACGAGTCTACAGGGCAAGACCTGAAGATGAAAACAAAGGTATTGTGAGAATTGACAGTGTAATGCGCAACAACTGCAGTGCATCTATCGGGGACAAGGTAAGGGTTAGAAAGGTAAGAACAGAGGAGGCCAAAAGGGTAACTCTGGCTCCAATAATCAGGAAGGATCAGAGGCTTAAATTCGGGGACGGCATTAATGAGTTCGTCCAGAAGGCGCTCATAAGAAGGCCTATGCTTGAAGGTGACAACATTAGCGTTCCTGGCCTCACACTGGCCGGCCATTCTGGGCTCCTTTTCAAGGTTGTGAAGTCGCAGCCCCCCAAAGTTCCAATTGAAGTCGGGGAGGAGACAAAGATAGAGATCAGGGAAGAACCTGCATCAGAGGTTCTTGAGGATGTTTCACGGATCAGTTATGAGGATATAGGAGGGCTTTCTGACCAGCTTGGCAGAGTTAGGGAAATTATAGAACTTCCTCTAAAGCACCCTGAACTGTTCGAGAGGCTCGGAATCCACCCACCTAAAGGGGTTCTCCTGCACGGGCCGCCAGGAACTGGGAAGACCCTGATAGCAAGGGCCGTTGCTAATGAGTCTGGCGCCAATTTCTTCTCAATTAATGGGCCGGAAATAATGAGCAAATACTATGGGCAGAGTGAGCAGAAGCTGAGGGAGATATTCCTGAAGGCTGAGGAGTCAGAGCCCTCAATCATATTCATTGATGAAATAGATTCCATAGCCCCCAAGAGGGAGGATGTACAGGGAGAGGTTGAAAGGAGGGTTGTTGCTCAGCTTCTTACTCTTATGGACGGCCTGAAGGAAAGAGGGCATGTCATAGTCATAGGAGCAACAAATCGTATAGATGCTGTGGACCCTGCCCTCAGGAGGCCGGGGAGATTCGACAGGGAGATAAATATAGGTGTCCCTGACAAGAAGGGCAGAAAGGAGATCCTTGCAATACATACTAGGGGAATGCCCTTTGGTATGGATGAGGATAAGAAGATAGAATTTCTGGATGAAATAGCCAGCCTCACGTATGGGTTTGTTGGTGCTGATCTGGCTGCCCTTGCCAGAGAATCAGCTATGAATGCCCTGAGAAGGTACCTACCGGAGATAGATCTCGACAAACCGATCCCCACCGAAGTTCTCGAAAAAATGCAGGTCACCGATGAGGACTTCAGGGAAGCCCTGAAGGCAATAGAACCGAGCAGCCTGAGGGAGGTGACCGTTGAGGTTCCAACCATTACTTGGGATGACATAGGCGGCCTGGAGTCAGTGAAGGGTGAACTGAGGGAGACAGTTGAGCTGCCACTCCTTAAGCCTGACGTATTCAAGAGACTCGGAATAAGAGCTGCCAAGGGATTCCTTCTGTATGGCCCGCCAGGTGTTGGAAAGACACTTCTCGCGAAAGCGGTTGCCAATGAGAGCAATGCCAATTTCATATCTGTAAAGGGGCCAGAGGTCTTGAGCAAGTGGGTAGGGGAAAGCGAGAAGGCTGTAAGGGAGATATTCAAAAAGGCCAAACAGGTTGCACCTACCATAGTATTCTTTGATGAGATAGATTCCATAGCTCCAAGAAGAGGACAGTATGGTGACACAGGTGTAACTGAAAGAATAGTCAACCAGCTTCTGACGTCACTCGACGGTGTGGAGGTACTTCAGGGGGTAGTGGTTCTTGCTGCCACAAACAGGCCAGATATCATTGATCCAGGCCTTCTCAGAGCGGGAAGATTTGACAAGATGATCTATATTCCACCACCTGATGAGGCCAACAGGCTGAAGATACTCCAGGTGCATACAAAAAATATGCCACTTAAAAAAGATGTTAATCTCAATGATATATCAAAGAAAACGGAGGGTTATGTAGGGGCTGACCTTGAGAACCTGTGCAGAGAGGCAGGAATGATGGCATACAGGGATGACCCGGAGGCAACAGAAATCAGCCAGAAGAATTTCCTTGATGCCATGAAATCCATAAGGCCGTCTGTGGATGAGGAGGTACTGAAGTTCTACAGAGGGCTTTCGGAATCCCTCAGTAAATCTGTTTCCGAGAAGAGAAAAGTAGTGGAGGAACTTGGCCTTTACCAGTGATCTCCATATAATTTTATTTCTTATTTCTTTAGCATATGATTAAGGTCGCTGATAACATTGGATTCAGGATCTAACAAGTATTCTGTCCTCTCTGTCACAACTCTCGGGTCTCTGATGGCAGCTGTGGACTCAACCATTGTATTCCTGGCTGTTCCTGCCATGGCTGAATACTTCAAAACAGGTGTATCTCTGCTGACACTTGTCATCGTCATGTATATTGTAACACAGACGGCTATGATGATCCCGAGTGGAACAATTGGAAACCGCCTTGGAATGAAGAAGATATACCTCAGTGGCTTTGGCATTTTTGCTGTCTCCTCTCTCATAATAGCTCTATCGCCCGACATAACATTTGCCATTTTCTTCAGGGGGGTGGAAGGCATTGGTGCCGGAATACTGGGTACTCTGGGCTTTCCCATTCTTCTAAGATCATTCCCGTTTGAGGAGAGGGGCAAGGCAATTGGAATCAATTCAGTGTCCTGGTCAGTGGGTGCACTGATTGGGCCGCTTCTTGGAGGGTTCCTTGTAACATTTGACTGGCGATATATTTTCCTGATCAATGTACCCATTGGAATTGTTGGGCTTATACTTGGAATAAGCCGTATTCCAAAGGACACAGGGGACAGAAGCATAAAATTCAGGCCATCAAACTTTCTCGCATTCCTGGCATTTATAATACTTATAGTGATGGGAATATCCCTTCTCAATTACTATTACCTTATAGCGGGTGCACTTATGTTTTTGCCATTCTATCTGGTAGAAAAAAGAAACCCTCTGATTCCCCCAAAACTGCTCAGGAACCGTTCCTATTATCCAATAGTTATGGCATCTGGGCTCCAGGGAATTGGGTTTTTTGGGACAATCTATGTTCTTAGCGTATATTTTCAGTCTGACCTGGGTGTATCTCCAATCGTTGCCGGGATATTAGTTGCCGGTTATCCAGTTGCCTCAATCATTGCCAATCCTCTTGGCGGGTCTTTGCTTGACCGCAGCGGCAAAGGATCATCCCTTCTGGTGATCGGGCTTGTGCTTCAGGGAATAGGCATAATGGTTGCAGCCTTTATACTCCCTCACAGGTACATACTGACGCTCCCACTTTTTGTTGCTGGATTTGGAGGTTCCATATACTGGGCAGTTTCCACCACACTGGGCGTCGATGCAGCCGGCAGGGAATTCAGAGCAATGGCAAGCGGAACTCTTTACACCATTAGGAACCTATCCTTAGCTCTGGGTATCTCGCTTTTACCGGTTTTCCTGGACTTTTTCTCTTCATCCTCCTCTGCCACGGTCATCATTCTGTCATCGCATGTGAACATGCTTACTGCGGCTGAATACTACATGTTTTTCATATCAGTTGCTTCCTTCGCATCACTTCCTCTATTCCTCATGCGATTCAGGACCTGGGAAGGCATATCCAATCCACATGCCTGATCATTTCTTTAGGGACAATCTTAAAGCTGGGGAAAATTTAACTATAATATATGTATTAATCAATCCGTAATGACCCGAAAGAAGTTCGCCTCTGACATGATCAAGAAGGCCCTTGTCAACAATGATGGAGAAACTATAGGAGTGATAGTCAATTTTGTTGTTGACACAGTTACCGGGTCAATTAAAAGTGTCCTCGTGAAGCCTTCCGGCCCTGACAGGTACTCTGATTTTCCAATGGACAAGGAAGGGCGGTACATGATACCTCTACTCCGAATAAAGCCATTCCGGGACGTTTATGTGACTGATGTAAAGAAAAAGGGAGAGGTACAGAAAATCTGACCTATATCAGTGAAACAGCGGAAAATAAAGAGAAAGAAGAACAGCTGTCAAGACCTGGATCAGGACTATCTGATTTGTCATCCTGCTTATTCCAATGGTGTCCTTCTTTAGAGTCAGGAAATGAAATACCGACACTGCCAGTGGAATAAGAAGCAGAAGGAACTCTTTAGGAAAGAGTGCCTGGATAATAAATCCGGGGAAAAGTACCACCGCGTAAATGGGCCTGAATTTTCTCACACGGACCCCGTCCTGCCTGTCCTCAGGAAGATGATGCAGATACCTAATTGCTGAGGCAAGAAGGCCCAGGAGTACTGATATCAGGATTATCTGCAATGTAACAGGGGCATCAAACGCTATTGCTGATCCTATTACGGAAAATATTCCAAAGGACATGAAGGTTGAAACCTCCCCAAACCCTCTTGAATTGAACCGGAACGGAGGCAGAACGTACATGAGGGATACGGCAACTGCAAGAAATCCTATTATGAGCAGGGTGTATTTATGGTAATAAAAGACGATGAAAAGTCCCACAGAGATGGAAAGAAGTGCGCATATGACAAAATATATTCTTACTGTTTCCGGTTTAACACCTGAGCGTTCAATAAGATAAGATCCGATCGGAAATGTGGTGTCATCATTTCTCAGAATTCTTCCTGATTTATGATCAAAGAAATCCATGGAGAGGTTAAGGGCTGCCTGCATCAGCATAACAACTGCAACCAGCAGTATGAACATTACCGGGTCTCTAAATCTGTTATATGACCATACTACAAGAACAGGGGAAAATGATGTGAAGTAAAGGGGAAGTTTGAGGCCCTTTGCTATATTCATGCAGGGGTGATTGTGAAAAGCTAATTAATTTCTCGTCAATTTAATTTTCCTCCACTCTTATATATCATTTTCCAATACAGTATGGAAGGCAAATGGATCCAGCTGTAATCAAGCTACTGAGAAAAGCCAGAACCATGACGCTATCCACCACTGGAATCAAAACATGGACTACCAAGACTTTCTATGCCATGGATCATGGCTTTCTATTCTATATTGAAAAAGGTGGGCTCACCCTAAAGAATATTACAGAAAACCCGAACATAAGTTTCGCAATAGACGAAAATAAACTAAATCTCTTTGTACAGGGTTCCGGGAAAGTAGAAATTCTGGGAGAACCTGATGATCTGCAGAGAGAGAGGGGTATTTTACTTCATAAGGTTCCAGAGGATGCCGCTTTTTCCCATAGTGGGCACGTCTACCTGGCCAGGTTGGTTCCCGACGAGATTCGAGTAATGGACATGCGGGTTGAGATGAAGCGCTACAGTGCTGATGTAAAACTCGAAGAAATGACAGAGCATTTCCACCCTATCTTCAGCCTTTTCAGGGTATGGTCTTTTCAGCAGAGCATAATCGCGCTTATAATTGGTTCCATACTTGCTGTGAGGCTGAATGTTCTCTTTCTGGTCCTTTCAGTCCTCGGTATAATGGCCGCACATGGTGCTTTCAATGCAATAAGCGGCTACTTTGATTTCAGGACAGGAAACGATACTCCCCGGTCCCTTACCAGTTCAAGGGTTTTTGTTGATAATCTTGTCCATCCGAGAAAGGCACTTGGTGTTTCCTATTTGATGCTTGCCCTTGCTCTCGTGGATGGGATATACCTTGCTGTTTCAAGGCCTCAAATCTGGCCATTTATCCTGATAGGTGTTGTGGCCGGTGCCCTGTACAGTGCCCCAAAGATAGGGTTCAAGAAGTATGCCCTTGGTGATGTTGCAGTCTTTGTTGCCTGGTCTCCAGGAATATTCCTTGGTGCATATGTCCTCCAGGGAGGAATAATAAATATTCCGATACTGCTGATATCGTTCTCTGTGGCCCTCCTTACGGTGAATATACTTCATGGAAACAACTGGAGAGATATGGACGATGACAGGAAAGTCGGAGTCAGGACAGTTGCAAATGTTCTTGGTGAAGAGGGCTCAAAGTTATACTATTACGCACTTATATGGTCCCCATATGTGCTTGTGGTCCTTGCATATTTCCTCGAGAGCCATCTTTACCCACTGTTTGCTGTAATGCTGACAGTACCCCTGGCAATTCAGCTTTCAAGAATTGCATCAAACAGGAAGAACATAAAAAGGTCTATGCTGGATATGCTCACCGCAAGAGCAACGTTCTACTTTGGCCTTTTTGGGGTTATTTCCTATCTTCTTGTTACCTACGCCTCAGGGGCACTTCACATAGTTGTTTAGGACAGGGAGTAAATGTCCAGAAAAGGGGATTACTCTCTGGCTGACTTTATAAAGAACATTATAAGAAACAATTTATTCCGTTCTGTAAAATATTCAATTTCAGGATTCGCAGGTTTTGTTACACTTGAAATTTTAACATTTATTGGAATCGAGTATATCGGTGTTTCAAAGATATTTCTAATAGATGCATATTCGTTCTTTACTGCTGTGCTTGTGGAATACATAATAAATGAGCACTGGACAACAAGAAACGAGGGAAATCATGGCGGAGCAATGAAGGGGTTTCTAATCAGGCTATTTACCTTTGAGCTCCTGAATCTGCTGGGCAACATTGTTACTCTGTCGGTTCAGTATGCACTGCTTTATTTCTTCAACCTTTCCCCCCTTATCGGAAACCTAATTGGCTCAGGGATAGCTTTTCCCGTAAATTATTATCTTCAGATGAAGAATGTTTGGGGAATCAATCCCGTTCAGTTTTCTGATGGGAAATGATGTTCTAAGCTCACATGTTTCCGATAATCTGAAATACAGGAAAGTTATGATCCGGAGTTAATGACTGAGAGCAGGGAAAGTCTGGAAAACGCCTACGGATTCAGAAAATACTTCTGGGGAAGAGTTATGGGGCTGGGTCTCCTTATAGTGGGCGTTGGCTTCTACTTCGTCTGGTCAGTTCTCTATGGAACATGGACAGATGTGGGGCTTTATTCATTTGTTGTGGTTGTAGTTATTTTTGGCTTTCTCGAACTGGCTCTGGTTCAGTCGAAAATTAAAGATGAGATCAGGGAAATTGAGAGATCTAAAAGGGCTTGAGTCATTCTTCTGCAAATATCCTTAGCCTTCTGCAATATTTTCCGTCTGAATAATAACACTCTGAATATGGATAACCCTTACCTCCAAGCAGGTTCTGAGGCTCAACTGCTGTGAATCCATCTATCTTGAGTGGGATATGGTCTTTTGGGGAAATTTTTCTTGTTCTGAATATGAATATGTGTGTGCTGTTCAATGCAAGGGAGGCATTCTCGGCCTTAGTCATATCGTCAGCATTCTGGGTAATGTTGAAAATAATGGTATTGTAGTGGCGGCTATGCCTCACCATACTCTCAAGATATTTTCTGGATTCGTCATCGAAGATTGCGGTATGGCTCTCTTCTATTATTATGGCCTTCCTCCTGAGGTCCGAGGTCATGAGACGGTAAAGGTTCATCATGCTCTCTCTTGCAAAAGCCCTGGCGGTCTCACCACTGTTTCTCAAAATAAGAATCTGTGGAGGGGAATCAGATTCAATGTCAGTGTAATCGTACTCCTCCAGCGGATCATACACATACAGGCAGTCTATAAGGCCCTTCTTTATCATTCTCCTTATGATAAGTCCGGTGAAGAATGATTTACCTGATCCTGTTTCTCCGATAATCATGAAATTGTTTGCCGCTCCATAGTTTATGGGAAGGAAGACTGGTTTCGCATTGAGATCATCCGTTCCGACCTCAATATCCCCATATACTGGGGGACTGAATGAAATGGGAATTATAGTTGACACCGATGACGCACTCATCAGGTATTTTCCTTTCGGAGTTTCAGAAGCTGGGAATATATTTCCAATAGATTCGGCTTTTGGCCTCACAATTGAGAAATCAAGGCCAAGGTAATTCAGGGACCTCCTGTATGTTCTCTCATAATTAGTAAGATGAACAGGGTGGGCACCTATAAGTGAAAGTGTAAGGGAAGTCCTGAGAAGTGAATCTCTATCTTTCTTAAGGCCCTCCTCCATTGAATTAATGGTTTCTATTTGCTGGCTGACACCTGTTCCATGTTCAACTATGGAATCACCAGAAATACGGATCTGTGCCTTTCTATCAGCTCTGGCAGATTTCAGCAATCTCAAAGCCTGATCATCCTGTATCCTGTGGATTGAAAGCCTTGTCACTGTACCAATTCCTGATCCTTCAAGAAATGCATATAGAAGGGGTCCGCTATCATAATCGGAATCTCTGAGTTCTAGCATTATAAAATTTCGCTCTCCGCTGATAAAGTTCCGTCTAAGGTGCATCACGGAATTGCTCTTAGAGTTATTTGAAGTGTCTGGGCTAAAAAGTCTTTTAAACAAATTCTCCAGCTCCGAGACTTGCGGAATGGCATAATTGAAATTCAGAGAGGCAATCCCTTCCAGAAATTTAATTGACTCATCTGCAAGGGCTGTCGCTGAGTTCAGTGAAGAGCCTGGTGAATGCGAAAAAACTGCCAGGATTTTAGATTCCGCATCCCCTGTTTCCTCCAATCCAGTGTAGGCGAAGAATTCGGAGTCCACCGATATGTCAGAGAGGAGCCTCTTGAAACCGTTGAGTATGTTTATCTGCTCGCTTTCCCTTGTTTCAGGGAGCATCCTTGGCTCCAAAAGTGCAATGAATCTTAATTTTCCGGATAATCTGAATAGCCCTTCAATATCTGCCCCTTCCCTTGCAAAACTAAATTCCGGGGAATACTTCCGGCCTCCCGGAGGCATTGCTAGCCTTGTGAATAATTTCAATATTCCAGTTTTTCCAGTCATTTCTATAATTATTCCTGTGACACTGATTGCTGCAACGAATATTGAAAGCAGCGGGTTTACTTCCAGGGTGAAGACGGTTATCAATGATAGGGTGATTATGAGAAGCAAAGTCCTGTACCTGAGGCCGAACATTGTGGGGCTGAAGATATCTATATTCGGTGGAATTCTTCTATACCGCATTTTAATCAGGATATCTTCTCCATTTCAACTCCTCCTGGATTGCTTCTTTATAGGGATCTTTCCTGGATACTGCATGGCCTGGTTGTCTGGATCCAGAATTGCCCGATGGTACCTGCATCATCCTGAGGAGGCCGTCCTGCAGATTCCCTGAACCAATTTCCACTGCAGATCTGGAATATCCGGTAATGCTTCCGGCAATTGCACCAGCAGAAATTCCGCCAAGCATATTGAGGAGAGGAGTGGTTCCGGGCCCTCTTCCACTGAAAAAAAGGTATCCCGGAATCAGGGAAGGAATAAGGATCAATGCAATCTGCAAAGGAGCCACACTGCTGAACAGCTCAGAAAGGTATACAGAAAGAAGTGCCAGGAAAGGAAAAATGGAAAATTCAATGAAAATTTCCCAGAGCACCTTTGTATATTTCCTCAAATACCCTACACCGGATAAAATCGTGAATACAGGTAGCAGGGGGATTATGAGCAGAATCATTCCTTCCCTTACCATAAGTGTGGCTAGTAGCATTGCACATGAACCGAAATAAGCGCTTAGCATGATGAACTTGATAATTCCGTTTTCACCTGAATCAAATCCGGCAATTCCTGTTCCCGGAAGCGGTATCAGCCGATGATCATTCACATTGAGATCGTTCCACATTATTGTATAAATGTGCTGTAGGCCGTTAAGAAATGAAAGGGAAATGTATACTGATGTAAGTGAAACCAGAATGAGGATAGCGTACTTCATGAACCAGGCTACCGGTCTTGTGTCAGACTCAAGGCTGTTTTTGAAAAGAAAAGCGAGAGCGGAAATAGCCAGGGAGATACTGACCAGGTAGGGAGAAATCGCGTTTGCAGTTCCTAATATTGCACTATAACCACTGGTAGAGGTAAATGTGGAGACGTAAGCGTAATCAGGTGCAAGACCGATCCGCAGGGTGTAGCTCCAAAGAAACTGGACAAGTTCTGAATAGGGAACCAGAACAGCCTTCAGAATCTCCGAAAGTGAACCTAACAGATATCCAGAAATGGACAGAATAATCAGCTTCCAAATGCAATGTATTTGAATATTGTGAAAACAACCCCACTAAGGGCAAGTGCATAGATGAATGTGCCAATTATGGCATTCCGCAACCTAACATGTGCCTCAACCCTTCTGTTCTCATCGTTTCCAAAAAAACTCAGTGCTACAGGAATCCAAAGAACAAGCATCAAAACAGCGGACACTGAGATGAGTATATCGTCAATTCTACCAGTGATCTGTTGAATTTCAGTTGATATTGACAATATGACCGTATGCGTCATTAATACATGTTTTAGCATTCATGCATAAAATAGCATAGTTGTATAAATTATATTTGTGGGTTAACTCTACTTTTGACCTCCTCAAGTGCTTTCAATCTCTGCTGGCTCCTCTGTTCTCCCTGTTTGAATCTTTCCCTTTCTTCATCAGTCTCGAGTTTAAGCTGTGGCACTTCTATCGCTTTTCCATCCTGGTTTATTGCCACGTATGTAAGAAAGCAGGTTGTGGTAAAACTCCTGTCGCCGGTTATGGCGTTTTCTGAATAAACGTCCACTTCAATCTCCATTGTCTTCTTGGTTACATAATTTATTCTGCCATAAAGTGAAACTATGTCTCCCAGATGAATCGGCGAAAGGAAAAACAATCTGTCAATGCTACCGGTGACCGTTCTCCTCCTGCAGTGCTTTGCGGCTACTATGGCAGCCACATTATCGATCCATTCAACGAGTCTCCCTCCATAGAGATCATTGTATATGTTGGTATCTGGGGGCAGAACCAGGCGCTGAAGTTCAGTCTGAGATTCTTTCCAGTGTTTTGTTTCCATATATGGAGTATTGGAAGTCGAATCAAATAAACTTCTCTTTGGAAATATGCTTTATACTCCGGTGCATAAGGTAGACGATGAATCTGGAAATGTTGGAGGAAGAGAAAAGAAGCGCTGCCATTGCTTCTTCTAAACTTTTAAAAGATGGAATGCTCCTTGGTCTGGGTACAGGCTCCACTGTTAAATTTCTAATAGAGGAAATAGGAAATCTAATCAATGAAAAAGGATGGAGTATTTCCTGTGTTCCTACCTCCAGGTCATCAGAAAAGCTTGCTAGAGAGAAGGGGATTGAAATAGTTGAAAATCCGGACAGGAAACTGGATCTTGATATAGACGGAGCTGATGAGGCTGATTCATATGGCAATCTGATAAAGGGTGGCGGTGGTGCCTTAACCAGGGAAAAGATTGTCGCAGTGAATAGCCGAAAGGTAT
>JAMCPQ010000045.1:0-9541 GCA_023379825.1 Thermoplasmatota archaeon
CTTGGAGATGCCATGCATGTTTATCCTGTTCCACAGGGAGTTGATCCTGAACTGTCAGCGCCACTCTTCTGCCCCGGAGTTACTGCCTACAGGGCAGTCAGGAAGGCAGATCTGAGCCCCGAGAAGACTGTGTATGTCATGGGAATTGGAGGTGTTGGACATGTGGTCGTACAGATAGCAAAGCTTACCGGTTCAAAGGTTGTAGCAGTCTCGACAGGAAAGGAACACAGTGAACTTGCGTATGAAAGCGGTGCTGATGAAGTATTTAATCCTGGCGTCAAATATGACAGACTCGGTGACCATGCCAGGAAAGCTGATTCGGTCATTGTCTTCTCACCAAACCAGGATGCCATAAATGCGGCTTCTAAGCTGGTCAAGGCAGGCGGGAACATTGTTCTTGGTGTTCATGGCGGCATGGACCGGATCAATTTTGTGGATGAAATCCAGATCAGGGGAAGCGTTATCGGCCCAAGGAGTGATATGTATTCTGTACTGGATCTCGCAGCAAGAGGGAAGATAAAGATTCATTCCACAAAATATAAGCTGTCAGAGGCAAATGATGTCCTGAACCTCCTGAAAGCCGGGAAAATAAAGGGTAGAGCGGTTCTCATACCTTGAGGTATGGATTAAAATTACAGATTTTAGTACTTAAATTTAATCCATCAATTTTTTATCTTTTGATTTGCATGAGGAGCTTTTAATTTTAACACCAATTAACAAAATATTTATGAATGACCGGGATTTAAGTAGTAAAGTACAGAGGGTCAATATGACGAAATTTGTTTTAGTTGGAGATACTACTTTAAGTTATGAATACAGAAACTTCCCTCTTCTGGATTTCCTGCCCTGCGCACCGAGCAGGGCCGTCCCGGGAAGCATTTACAGGTTCCTTAAGGGACCTGCTCCCCCAGCACACCCCGGAGGTGAGGCGGTATTTGCACCTTATGCATTGAGAAAACTTGAGGCTGCACTCCTTAGAAAATATCCCAGAAAAGATGTTGTGGTGGCCCATGAGGACTACCTTGAGAGATTTGTTGACAGTGATACAGAGATAATAGCGGTTACAACCATGGACCCGCTTGGTGTCGGACCCACGACAATGTCCTACTATGCCCTTTTCGGCGGTGAGATGAACGCATGGGTAAGAAGGGAATGGGATACCCTCATGGAGAGAATCAACCATGTCAGGGAAGGAAAGAAGGCCAAGCTCGTAGTGGGAGGGCCTGGTGTCTGGGAATTCACCCTTCTCAGGGATGAGATCGACAAATACAGGTTTGATTACGTTTTCCAGGGCGAGGCTGATGACATAGCAGAGATCCTTTTTGAGCAGATTGGAGAGGACAGCATCGATCCGCAGTTATTCTATAGGGGTTACATGACCTATGATGACCATTTCAGGAAGGTCCTGAAGAAAGATGACATGTTTCTGGCAAGAGGCATAACCAAGCAGGCCTACCCCAGGCTTGAGGACATACCGGCAATAGTCAACCCCTCCATGAAGGGAATGGTTGAGGTAATGAGGGGATGCGGTGTAGGATGCGATTTCTGTGAAGTTACCCTCAGACCGTTGAGATACAACTCGGTTGAAAGGATCGTAAATGAGGTAAAGGTCAACCAGAGAGCAGGCCTGACCAACGGATGGCTTCACTCCGATGAGATTTTTGCATACAAGCATGGTCCCATGTACAATCCAAATGAAGAGGCGCTCAGTGAGATGTTCACTGAGGTCATGAAGGTACCCGGAATAAAAACGGCCAACCCCACCCATGGAAGAGTTTCCATACCGGCCGGTTTCCCCGACATGATTGCCAAGTTCTCGAAAATACTGAAAGCCGGGCCAAGGAACTGGATCGGCATCCAGACCGGGGTTGAAACAGGAAGCGATGAACTGGCAAAGAGGCATATGCCAAACAAGACAATGCCGCTCAGGATTGGGCCTGACGGATCATGGGAACAGATTGTCTGGAAAGGGGTTTATGTGCAGACCATGAACTACTGGAGGCCTGCTTTCACTATACAGGTCGGGCAGGAGGGAGAAACTGTGCAGGACGAGTGGGATACAATTGCAATGATAAACAGGCTGAGCAACTCATATGCTGAGGGAAGGCCCTTTGAATTCACCATTACGCCTCTTGTGAATGTACCTCTCGGAAGGATCAAGTCCAGGAACCTTAACAAGGACCTGCTGACAACCGAACAGCTCGCAGTCTACTATGCTTCCTACAGGCATCTTGCAAAGATGTCTGCCCGTGACGGATACAGGGACAGCACAGGGAACTTCATTTCAAGGCTTGGCACCGGCACAATCATATCATCCGGTGGTTTCGCAATGATGAAGTTTGTCGAATCCGTTGCCAAGAAGAAGGGAGTTGACATAGAGAAAGTAAAGAAATGGGGTCTTGAGAACAGGAGCGAATTCACTTCACTTCCGTCAATAAGCAGCGCCTGATGCCCTGTTTCAAACCATTTACTCATTTTTTTCAAAGAGTGAAAAACTAATATTTCATTACCAATACACTTTACTGTTGATTGTTAAAAATTCCGAGCCACTGGATTTCTCATACACACCTTCAAAACTTCCCTTCCGTGAAAAGGAGCTTGCGGATATAAGGAAAATACTCATTGAACCCATAAAATCAGGGATATACACCAACCTTGTAATATACGGGGATTCCGGGACCGGGAAAACTGTGTCCCTGAAATTCCTCATAAGGGAGGAAAAGGACCCCCTGATGATCTATGAGAATGCCCTGTCTTTCGGCAACCTGAAAATACTTCTCCTTGATGTTATCAACAGGCTTGGCGGCATCACTGCAAACAGGTCCCTGCCTTACAAGGACATTTTCAGGATCATCAAGAAGAGCCTGGAGGCAAGGAAAACCGGGCTTGTGCTTGTCATAGATGAGGCAGTCAACATACTTAGGAATGACAATGACGGCTTCTATAACCTTCTCAGGGCACGTGAGCTTTATTCTGTACCGGTTTCCACCGTGATGATCTCCATTGACAATCCCCTCATGTACATGACCAGGGATGACAGGAGATCGGTCGGGATATTCTCCAGCCTGAGGTTCCAGAGGTACACCCAGGACGAGCTTTACGGCATAATAGAGGAAAGAGCCAGGCTTGCGCTTGTGGATACTTCATACACCCCTGATATCCTTTACTTCATCTCAGATATAGCACAGCAGTTTGGAAGCGGCAGGGTTGCCATAGAGCTCCTCCAGAAGTCTGCGTACATATCGGAATACAGGAAGTCCGAGATGCTTGAAAATGAGGATGTAAGGGCTGCCAAGGCACTCATAAACCCATACATAACGGAGAGCAAGCTTGCCGAACTTGACAATGATGAACTTGTTGTGCTTCTTTCCATATGCAGGTGCCTCATGAATGAAACTGAGACACAGATAAGCTCAATAATACTTCAGGCAGATTCTTTCTGCGAGCAGTATGAGATGAAGAAGATGGATTCATCCAAGATATACAGGATCGTGAAGAAGCTTGAGACAATAGGACTCATAGACGGCAGGATTGTGGGAAATGGCGACAGGAAGGGCGTATCAAAGCTCATAGGCATAAGTGATGTTCCTGTTGCAGTATTGAGCGGGAAGATTGAGAAGATCATTGAAAATACTCTCTGATGTCCCTCTGCACACAGAGCGGGGATGATGCCTCAACAAGGTAATCAAAGCATTCGAATGCCCTTTTCATATACTTCATGTAGAATTTCCGGTCTATGCCTACCTGATCCGGCTGCATGTTCAGGATGCCCCTCTTCCTGTCTGCAACAGAGACCGGTATCCTCTCGCCGGGATTAACCTCTATGCCGGACCTGCTGAATTTGTCAAGGGCCTGCTTCTGGATGTTCCTGACCCTGTACTCCTCCCTTCTCCTTGTTATCTTGAAGTTTATCCTGAAATTTTCCATGTCATCTTCGGAGAAATTCCTTATCCTCTCCATGTATGAGTTTTCCAGGTCCTTCAGGTCCAGCCTTCTTGAATATATGTCTGCAGGGTTCATGCACTGCCCGAACAGCTTGAGGGCATCCTCCTGGAACTGCTTCACAATATTTGGCATATCACTTCTCCTCAGCTCTATTCCACGGACCTTGAATGTGCCGTCATGCCTCAGCCCCATGTACCTGTTCAGTGAACCGATTCCACTTCTGGAGGGGAGAAATACTATCCACCTGTAATACCCGTCAAGCACTATTCCTATGCCGGTTTCATGATATATTTCCCTGATCAGTGCATCCACGTCGCCATCCCCCATAACCCACATGGAATCCACTATGCCGTGTATGACCTGAAACCCCATCCTGTGCGCAATTCCTATGGAACATGCAAGTATATCCCTCCCCAGTGATGTTATGGCTTCATGCACCTCTATCTTCCCGAACTTTGCATTCTTATATCCTGTATATCCGAAGGAGGTGAGGAGCATCCATTTAAGCGCGGTGTCTCTTGCTGCGTATACTGGATTTTTCCATTTGATGCCCTTATAGAAAAGCCTTGTTTCCAGGAGATGCTGAAGTGATTCAGAAAGGAAACCTTTGTGGCCTCCATGTGAAAATTCACCAACCATGGGCCTTTCGGAACCTGTTACTGTTTCCGGTGAGAGGTTGTAATTGACCATTATGCTGGGATACATGGATGAAAAATCTATCTCGTAAACATTGCAGTACAGTCCGGGATCCGGCTGCAGGACAAGACCTCCACGGTCCCGATCCAGGAGGTCGCCCACGCTCTTCCACTCCTCATGGTCATCCTTGTAAAGAGGTATGAGTATGCCCCTTCCTATTGCATGTGAAACCTCCATTGAGGAGACTGCTGTTCCCGGCGTTACGACCGATGCTGATTCCAGTGGAAGGGATGACATGCGTGACATTGCGTATGCACCCTCCATGCCGCTCTCCTGCAGAATGAATGAATCCATGTCCATGCATATCTTTCCGTCTATCCTGATCCATGGGCTTTTATAGTGCACCTGCCCGTATGACCGGTACACACTCATCTTTCCTGCATGAACCCCTTTAATGTATAAGCCGGAATTTGAAAGATCTTTCATCATGGAGGTGAAGGAATCACCCCTGTTCCCGTATATTATGAATCTGGAATTCCTTATTGCTTCGTATGCAGCTTCCAGGCCTGATCTGTCAGGTTTTATGGCTTCCCCGTCAATGACTATATGCTTCAGGCCTCCGGGTGAGTATACTGGCACAACCGATACCCATGGAATCTCAACGTCCATGTCCTCCGGATTTTCAAGATCGAAGAACCTGATCCTCTTTTCTGACATGAATCTCAGGACAGGATTTATGTCCCCGTTGTAGATGGAATATTTCCGCCCCATGCCGATGGTCTCTATGGCCCGGATTATTTCCGGGACAAGTGATGGCCTGATGCTGATCCTTAAACCGTCCATGTATCCGTAAACATCCCTCATTCTTTCCCTGCTGTAGCCTGCCCAGGGGACACTGTCAAGCTGGTTTGCAAGGAAATCCAGGTCATATGGCGTTCCATGGACAAATATCCATGCGGTGTTCATGAAGGATTCAAACCTTACATTCCTGCCGTCATAATGCCATATCTTTATTCTGTCAAGGCCGGTGCCGTTGATGATGGCTTTCATGGCTTATTCTCTGCTTCCAGTTTCTTAAGGCGGTTCATGACCTCAATAATTGAAAACAGGAGGATGCCGGTTTCCGCCTCCTCCCCTGAGTAAGATATCTCCGGTGAATGCTTCCTTCCATTCCTGATTATATCCTCCAGCATTTCGGCATCCTCACGGCACATGATCTTCTCCATTGTCCTGTACCTCTTCTCCACAATATCCATGATCTGCCTTGCGGTCAGTACTGTTCGTCCCACCTGAATACCCCCCTGTCCATTTTTACTGTTCTTCCTGCAACCTTTGTGCTTCCCATGTAAAGTTCGTGTATGTCCCTTTCCCCGATTATGTTCATGTCTATCCTGCATCCCCTGTAGTATGTCTTTATCCTCAGGACATCAAGTATGCTCTGCAGTATTGAAGTCTTCCAGTCAGATATTGAATGGGACATGACGGCTATAAAGTACGGATAATCATCTGATTCCATGAGTATTCTCTGAAGCTGGTACGACGTGAGAATCCTCTGGATACGCATTGATTCCAGTGTTTCAGCCATGAATGCAGTCCTGAAATCAACCATTATGCCATCTGATATGAGGAAATGGAAAACCGGATCGGCGTTGCTTTCCAGCATGCGGAAACGATCCACATAAGCCGGATCGAAACTTTCAGTCCTGTATATTCTCAGTGAACCATGCACACGCAAATATCAGGGTATTGTTGTAAAGTCTTGCGGACAGCGTAAAAAGTGAGAAAATGAGATTGCTGCCAGTATCATGTGTGCTGCATGTCCGGCATCTACATCTTGCCTACTGTTTCCACACGTTTTCCATATCCGTCGGATCTGGAGTTTATCCTCAGGACCTTGTTCAGCTTGAATGCTGCCCTTATGACACCAAGGTGCGTGATTGCCTGCGGGAAATTGCCCATGAGGACTCCAGTGTCCAGATCGGCTTCCTCGGCGAACAGGCACAGGTGGTTGCCTTTCTCAAGCAGTGAATCAAAGATGTTCTTGGCTTCCTGGACCCTGTTCATCATGACAAGATCCTCAACATACCAGAACGAGAGAAGAAGGAATGCATTGTCCCGGCCCCTGAGACCGTCGTCCTCAAGATATCTCCTGAAAAGGTGATCCGGCGTCATGAGGTCCTTCTCTATCTTCTCAACAGTACCCTTAATGCGGTAGTCGTCTGCAGGAAGAAAACCGAAGAGGGGCATCCTCAGAAGCGCAGAATCCGTCTGGTCACTGCCATAATACTGGCTGAAGGCGTTTATCTTCGGGTTAAAGCCCTTCTCAAGTATGTCCTGTTTTATCTTGTCCGCAAAGAACTGCCATTTCCTGTAAGGTCCGCTGAATCCGAGATCCTTTCCCATCTCAATGGCCCGGCTGAAGGCTGCCCATGCAACCAGTTTCGAATAGACGTAATGGCGGGGCTCAGTCCTGAATTCCCATATGCTTGAATCCGGTTTCTGCCACAGATCAGCAAGCGTATCGAGAGTCTCCCCAACAAAGTTCCAGAGGTAGGAGTTGATGATGCCCCCTACTTTATTAAGTGCAAAAATCGCATTTATGATGGAACCGTACTGGTCGATCTGGAGCTGTGAAGATGCCTTGTTTCCAATACGCACAGGTTTTGATCCCCTGTAACCTTCCATGTCAAGTATCTTCTCATCAAGGCTGAGGTCATTGTTTATTGTATATATGGTTCGGATCCTGCCATCCTTCTCTATGATCTCCATCATATCGTAAAGGAACTTTGTCGCCTCCCTCTTGTATCCAAGCAGAGCAAGGGATTCGATCACATATGCGGTATCCCTGACCCAGGTGAACCTGTAATCCCAGTTTCTCTCTCCCCCGATGGATTCGGGAAGGCTGGCAGTGGGAGCTGCGACCATAAGGCCGGTAGGCTCATAAAACAGTCCTTTCAGTGTAAGGGCGGATCTCATTACCTCGCTGTCGTAGATGCCCTTGTAAATGCTCTTTGAAGACCATGTATGCCAGTATTCTGATGTCTCTTCCAGTCTTTCGTAAGATTTATAGTCCTCCACATCGTTGAGGTGTTTGATGCCGTATATTGTCAGTACCCACTTTGAGCTTCGCTTTGGCATGAGAAATGTTGTGGACACCATATCCCCATCCAGATCAAGAGGTATATCTGAAACAATGCCGAAGCTGGTCTCCGGCCCATTGAAAACATACCCGGATTTCCTCTTTGACACGTGGTAGCTTTCAGTTCCGTAGCTGAAAACAGGTTTCATCTTAAGTTCCACTGAAACGTCCTCGGACTGTGTCTCCACGAGCCTGTGAATCTCGGGAAAACTTATGGTGGTGTAATCAGTTGCGGGAAGAAAATCGGTTATCTTGAGTATGGTTTTCCCGTCCTTGATGAACTCGGTGACAAGTATATTTGTAAACTCCTTGTAATACTGCGAAACATAAACATCATCTTTAGCTGAAGGCATAATGGAAAAGTATCCGCCCTTGTTCCTGTCCAGAATGGATGAAAAAATAGGAGGGGAACTGAAGTTCGGAAAACAGGCCCAGTCAATGGTTCCGTCCATGCTTATAAGGGCTGCAGTCCTGTTGTTTGCAATAACACCATGATCTGAAATTCTGCTGTAACCGTCAATCCTGACATCCTGAATCTTCTTCAAACCCTTGAAGCTCATAAAATTACCAATAGGAGGCAAGTGTTGTATCAATAATAAATATTTACCGGGAAATACGCGCATGGGAAAAATTTACAGACCTGAGCTGAAGACCAATGATAATCCTGTAATTATGGCCGGATTCAAAAAGATGCACCTGGATACCACATGAATTGACATGAGAAGGGCCTCTGTTTCACAAAGGTATTTATCCGAATACCTGATCGTTTCATTGGTGAGTCTGAATAGAAGTCAACGCTGAAAGGATGATACTGAACCTTAACGGGCAGGAGGTATCTGTAGTCATAGGCCCGGGGACCATGCATCACATAGTCTCGGAGGCAGACCGTTACGGGCATGTTGTACTCATGATAAGCAAGACTGTTGACGATCTATACGCAGACAAGATTCCAAGGCTCACATCCCTGAGGGGAGAACTCACGAGAATAGTGCTGACCGACGGGGAAAACCTGAAAAATATAAGGAACTACCAGAAGATAATAGGCGTACTCATAGAAAGAGGAGTTGAAAGGGATTCACTGATCATATACATCGGTGGAGGTACGGTGGGAGACTTAGCAGGTTTCGTTGCCTCAACGTACAAGAGAGGAACAGATTTTCTTGCGGTCCCTACAACTCTCCTTGCCCAGGTGGACAGTTCCATAGGAGGCAAGAACGGCATAAATTTCTCGGGGGTCAAGAATGTTATAGGGACATTCTACAATCCCGGCACAATAATAATTGACACCGACTTCCTGAAGGGCGATGATACACTGAAGATCAGGGATGGTGTCTGCGAAATGATAAAGTACGGCATCATAAAGGATGAGACCATACTGAGGGTGCTTGCAAAATACGACGACATAAAATCACTGGCGTCAGGCGATGATCTCATAAAGCTCATTTCAAAGAGCGTCAGGATAAAAAGCGAGATATCAAACAGGGACTTCTTCGACAGGACGGGGGAGAGAAGCATACTCAACTTCGGCCATACCATTGGACACTCCATAGAATCTGCCACCAGGAACAGGATAAGCCATGGCCCGGCAATTGCCACTGGAATGCTTGTGGAAACATACATAGGGGAGAGGATGGGAATCACCAGATCAGAGATAAGGGAGGAGATAAGGAACCAGATGAACAGGTTCTCCATCCAGCAGGTCTCCCTGAGGGAAGTGGGGATTGACAACATGATGGAATACCTGAAGAATGACAAGAAGATGACACAGGGTTCAATTGCAATGTCAATACCTGAAGACTTCGGGACACACAAGAATGTGAA
>JAMCPQ010000045.1:10197-14409 GCA_023379825.1 Thermoplasmatota archaeon
GATGTACTGTCAATGCCTTTCAGCGAATTGAGGGTGTTGTCTTCTGAAACTGTCATAGACACTGTATACAACCCCTATGAGACTGCCCTCATAAAGACCGGCGTGAGAAACGGGAAGAGGTGTGTCACGGGCCTTGATCTTTACATATACCAGGCACTGGAAAGCCTTATGATCTTCACCGGTATTGCCTCGACATACAGTGAGGTCAGGGACCTTGTGGAAGAAGCCTGGAAATCCGGAGAATTTGGAAGGAATTGAAGTAACCGTGAACGGCGGTCTTTCTGTGATGTCTGCTTTTTTCAACGGCAGGGGCGCAGCTGTTGCAATTGATCTCCCAATGGTGACAACCGTTGCGAAAACAGGCAAGCCTGATCCCAGCTCCGCCATATCAAAAACTCTGGAATTCCTGGACAGGAGATACAGGACAGGCAGAGGTTATTCTGTGTCAATAAAGAGCACGATACCAATGGAGAATGGAATGAAGAGCAGCAGTGCAATGACCCTCTCCATAATATATGCAGTTTCGGAGATCAATGAACTCCACCTGGGCGAGGAGGATCTTCTCAGGACAACTGCCGAAGCTTCCGTTTACAACGGCACTTCTGTCACAGGTGCACTGGATGACATCTGCGCCTGTTACTATGGAGGTTTCTGCCACACGGACAATACCGCAATGGAAATAATTGAAAGAAGGCAGGTGGACAATGACCCCGTTCTGGTTGCCTATTCACTCAACGGCAGGAAGAGCGGTGATGTCGACATCTCCTCATTCGCCCTCTACCGGAAAAGATCGGCGGAGATAGAGAGGCACATTCAGAAGGGCGACATATATGGAGCCATGGTCTATAACGGAACAATAATATCCGCGGTTAACGGTACCCACATGGACAAAGTGTCTTATTTCCTGAAACATGGTGCAACCCACAGTTCCCAGAACGGCAAAGGACCTGCAGTTTTCGCAATATTTGCAGATCTGGATGAAATGGAGGCAGCTTACAGTGGCTTCACGGAACTGTCCAGAGGTTGGGGGATAATCAGGAGTTCTTTTTCAAACAGGGGCATTGCTTCAAGGAAGGTGGTTTTATGAGGATATCCGGGAATGGATCTGATATATCTGGAACAGTGACTGTACCGTCCTCCAAGAGCTTCTCCCAGAGATGCATACTTTACGCCGGATTTTCGGAGACAGAAGCAAGAATTGGCCCTCTGGCATTCTCGAATGACGAAAACATTGCACTGGATATCATAAAGAGCTGTGGCCTCAACCTTGTTATTTCCGGGGATTACATAGAGATATCCGGGAAATTCAGCTGCCCCGACCTCATCAATGTTGGCGAATCCGGGACTTCGTACCGCATTTCACTTGGACTGCTTTCAGCCAGGGGATGCAGAACTGAGATCACCGGCGACAGACTGCTTGCTGCCAGGCCTATAGGCCCGCTTGTTGAGAGCCTTGAAAGATGTGGTGCCAGGTTTGAATTCAAGCCTGACGGCTTTCCTGTCATGGATGCCGCTGAAACGATCATGGAAGAATGGGTAATTGACGGATCCCTCAGTTCACAGTACGTAACTTCTGTTCTAATGGCCTCATCCCTCAAAAATGACCGGTCAGTGATACATGTGCTGGGCAGGACTGTTTCACCGGATTATCTCAAGATCACGGAAGAATCACTTGACCTGTTCGGAATAGCTGCAGAAAGGAGCGGAAATTATTACACCGTTACCAGGAGATCAAGACCGGACAAGGTCTATATTGAAATAGAGGGTGACTTCTCCTCTGCCGCTGTGATGCTGGTTTTTGGAGTCCTTGGATCTGTAGATGGAATAAGGGTAAGAGGGCTGAAAAGGAGGAGCATACAGGGAGATTCGGTAATAGTGAAAATGCTTGCAGATGCTGGCGCAGACATAAGCTGGGACACTGACTCAAATGACGATTCCATAATCTGCAGGAAATCGGACCTGAAGAAGATAACAGTGGACGCGGACAGATACCCTGACCTGGCAATAGCTCTTTCGATCACGGGAATTTTTTCTCCACCCGGCGTGGAAATACTGAACCCTGAAAGGCTCAGGATTAAGGAGAGCGACCGCCTGGATGCCATTATAAAGATGGCTGAGAGGTATGGGTCTCATGTCGAGCTTAGGGATAAGATCCTGAAAATTCAACCTGGAGAGGAGAGAAAGCCCTCAGACATAACAGTGGACAGCAAGGATCACCGTATCATAATGGCCGAGGCATGCGCAATTGCGCTTTCCGGAAGCACCGGTTTCATTAAGTTCCCTCATGAAGTCTCAAAGAGTTATCCCGCGTTCTTCTGGGAACTTGAAAAACTTTCCGTGAAGGTAATTCCCTGATAGGCCCCTTTTATTACTGTGGGGCAGTGATGGGCAAAACTGTTTATATACTTTGAAAATAAACCATTATGCTGCTGTTTGAAGATTACAGGTCAAAAATAACTGATGATATAAGGAGTATATATACTGACGTGGACCCGTCTGATGTGGGATTTGACAGGACAGGCCATGCTGACTTTGCATTCAGGACATTCCGCATTTCCAAGTCCAGTGGAAAGAAGCCGGATCAGATTCTTGCCGAGGTCTCAACAGTTCTCTCCGGCAGGCCGTACATTGAAAATGTTTCGCTTGAAGGACCCTATATAAATATCAGGATCAAGCCTTCAGTGATGCTGAGGGAACTTGATGAAAGTGTTGAGATTAAGGGGCAGTTCCCGGATACATTCCAGGATCCGGAAAGAGTCTCTGTTGAGCATACAAGCACAAACCCAACAGGCCCTCTTCATGTGGGAAGGATAAGGAACACACTGCTGGGCGATTCCATAGCCAGGATACTGGGCAGGTACGGGTACAGGGTCACTACCCAGTATTTTGTGAACGATTCGGGAAGGCAGATAATGGCCCTTTACGAAGCCTACAGGAGATACAATTCCGGAAAGAAGCCCAGCATGGATATCATTCTGTCAGGATACCAGAGAATATACGGCGAGATGGAAAATGACCCTTCCATTGAGAATGATATAAAGGAACTGATGAACAGCTATGAAAAAGGTGATGTGGAACTTATGGACAGTATAAAGGCCATTGCTTCAGTGGCCCTTGACAATATAAACACATCGCTGAAAAGTCTTGGAGTCAAGATTGACGACTACACCTGGGAATCTGATTTCATAAGATCAGGAGAGCTTATTGAGATAGTGGATTCTTTCTCTGACATTTTAAATGACGAGGATGGTGCCAAATACATCCTGAATCCTGACAAGGAGAAGATATTCCTCAGGAGGAGCAATGGAACTTCCCTTTATTTCACCAGGGACATTGCTTACCATAAATACAAGGCCAGGACATACGACTGGATCGTGGATATACTTGGCGAGGATCATAAGGGCCATGCAAAGAATCTTCAGTTTGTTCTTAAGGACCTGATGGAAATGCCCAATCGTATTGATTTCGTTTTCAATGCATATGTGTCACTGGAAACTGGAAAAATGTCAACAAGGAAAGGTAACGCAGTCACAGTGGATGAACTGCTTGAGAGAACCAAGGAGGAGGCCCTCAAGATTGTGTCCGAAAAGAGGCCGGACCTGCCAAAAGATAAACTAGAGAAAATATCCTTATCAGTCGCCAAGTCTTCAATAAGATTCAATATTATAAGGATAAATGCCAACAAGCAGGTCGTGTTCAAGTGGTCTGAAGCTCTTAATTTTGAGGGAGATTCTGCACCATACATAATGTACTCATATGCCAGGGCCTGCGGAATACTGAAACATGCGGGAAACGCAAGGCCAAATTACGATGACATTGTACCGCAGGAGCGGGAACTCATTGTCACAATGTACCAGTACCCTTACAGGATTACAGAGGCAAAGGATTCACTGAGGCCTGACATAATTGCGAATTATACCCTGGACCTGGTAAAGAAATTCAACGACTTCTACAGGGAATGCCCTGTTTCTGGTTCTGATGAAAAAACAATGGGAAAACGCATAAGAATTGTGCAGATTTACAAGAATATCATTGAGGATATTTCTAAATTGCTTGGAATAGAATTGCTGGAGGAGATGTAATCTCCCCTGAACTAAAAAAATATTTTTAAAAAAATTACTGTTTTTTCTGTGGCGGATTCTTCTTCTGGTCAACCTTCTTAATTGCTGTTGTCTTTGATTCCTTTGACCCACCGGAACTGATCCTGTAGTA
>JAMCPQ010000046.1 GCA_023379825.1 Thermoplasmatota archaeon
CTGAGAGAATAATGACTTCTCATCTTCCCTTCAGTGCATCCTTCAGAATCTGAACGTGCATGAGGGCAGGAGCACCGGCCATCAGAACCGCCACATAAGCAGCCTCCATTATCTCCTCCTCAGTTGCTCCATTTGAAAGTGCCATCCTTGTGTGGTAGGTAATGCACCATTCGCAGTTCCCTGCAAGGGAAAGAGCAATGGCAATAAGCTCTTTCGTTTTGACGGAAAGTTTTCCTTCTGACAGGACAGCTTTGTTGAAGTCCATGAACTTCTGCTGAATCTCTGGAAGAATTTTTCCAGCAAAATTCATTGTGTCCATGACTTCTCCCATTATATTTCTGTTCTCCATTTTCAACATCTTTGCATTTCAAAAGATATGATAAATATGGTGAAAGGTGCAATTTTAACATGCTGTTTGTGAGCATGTTCCTTTAATATGGGGTTTCAGTATAATATGAAAATGTAATAATATACATACCATATAGTGGATAAATGTTACATTCACATCTATCCTCAATTCTGTCTCTGTCAATTAATTCTGGAACAAACATTTCAGGAATATCAGGGGACACAACACAGTTATATGGCCTGATAGTTTTTCTTGCTATCATAATTACCCTCAGGCTTTACCGGGGGCTTAACGGAAGGATATACAGTACATCAAGAGTTCTTAGAACCCCCATTATTTACATTTTGCTGACTCTGTTCACTGTATTCTTTTCAGGGATATTGAACACTGCCCTGGAATCAACCATTCTTCTAATTCCGCTGGGCACATTGCTGGGTTACGCGTATGGAACCCATGTGACTTTCTTTTACAGAAACAATTACCTTTACTACAAGCGATCTCCAATTGTGATGATAATATGGCTGGTGGCTCTTATCATAAGATTCGGAATTGAGGTTCTCATTCCTCTCAATGTAACATGGCTTCTTATTATTGACCTGCTGCTTTCAGGAACTACGGGAATCCTTATGGGGGAAGCGCTGAACATAATCAAAAAGAGGAAAGAGTTCAAAAGTCCTGAAACTACTGATGGAATTAAGCAGGAAATGATTTAATTCCTTGTAACAGGAATCGCATTTGTAATGATTCAGTAGTTTTCCAGGCATTCCTGGCAGAGGCAACCATGGTATGTCTCACCGATCTCAGCAAGAGTTGCCCTGTCAATCTTCACAGTATCGCACCAGCAGAATAGAAGGCCACCACAGTTGAAGGCCCTTCCGCAAGATGGGCATATTTTCCTGGCCACCATCAGTCTCCTCCCATTTAAGAATGGAATAATGCCATTGATAAGTATATATCGGAGCTGAATCTGAAGATGCATGGAAAAGGATCGATATCTTCCAAATTTCATTCTTGGCTCTCCAATCAGAGGAATGACGAAATTCCCTGTTAATGTCATTTCAGAATATCTTAGGGACGGCATCACAGTTGCAGATATAGGATGCGGCCCCGGCTACTATTCAATGAAAATAGCACAAAAGGGACTCAATGTAAAAATTCTCTCCATAGATCCAAACCCCGACGCTATTCGAGCACTTTCAGAAAAGATCAGGAAGAATGGAATAAAGCAGATAACACCCATCTGCGAATCAGCAAATTCCATCAGTTCGATTCCGGACCAGTCTGTGGATTTCATCCTATCTCACCTAATGCTCTGCTGTATGTCAGATCATGAGGGGGCGATGAAAGAGACACTGAGAATTCTCAAGCCCGGTGGCTATGCATTTATAAGTGTGAACAAGAGCCGCTCTGCCAGAGACAGCAGAGACGTTGGGGTAGAAGAGTGGAACAGAATCAAACGAAGATACACCATAGTAAGAGAGGGAGAGACCCTGATTTCCAGATGGTTTATAATGAGAAAAGAGGATCAGGAATAATGCATGACCATGATTTTGATTATGGCAGGATTGCAGAGCTCAGAAGCAGGTTTGTTCCAGACCAGGCTGTGGTTGATGCTGTCCAACCCTCATCGGGTGACGTAATAGTTGATATTGGTGCAGGAGAGGGGCATTATTCAGAGCTGTTTGCCCGCACCGCATCACATGTATATTCTGTGGACAGAAGCCATAAAGCTGTTGAACTGGTAAAGTCAAGAATTGAAAGAAATTCCATTCCAAATCTCACTGCATCTCATGAGGAGGTCTGTTCAGGATTCACCCCTGAGGGATTCAACAAGGTATTCTTCGGAACCTCCTTCCATGATATACCATGTCAGGATAAGCTGATCAGGACACTGGTGCAGAAAGGTACAGAGGATCTCATACTGATTTTGCTTGAATTCAAGAAGGAGGATACCATAGGGCCTCCACTGGAGATTAGAATAAGCCAGAATGAGCTTGAAGATTACATGAAGAGAAAGGGTTTCAGGAAAATATACTCAAAGGAACTGGAGATTCACTACATTCATTCCTATTCAAAGGGATGATGCAGATTGCATCACACCATGAAACCTAAATTCAACTTGGATCATCCCTCAACAGTGCGTTGATTCTGGAACCCTTATCGTACCTGAAAAGAAGGAGACCGACCACTATTATGTAAATCCATGCAATGAGCGAAAAAGCCCTTCCGAATGAGTAATCCAGAAACTGTACGTGTCCCGTCAGAGCAACGGGCGATATTGGGGGTATCGCCACCACACCGGAGACAAAGTAAAGCACGATATTCAGGACTGTGAACAGCACTGAAGGCAGATACCATATCCTGAGGCCAAGAAGAAATACTATTCCTATGACAATGAAAGCCGCTACCTCAATTTCCAGCCAGAAGGTAACAAGAGGATAGCTTGCAGGAGATGCATAAAGATGGGCTGCAGCATCTATGAGAGCAAACAGCATTACCGTGAATCTTACAATCTTTTTTCCGGTATATCCTCCTGTCAGTGCCTCAAGGTAATTCATGCATATGTGATCGTTTTGTATGCGTATAATAATTCACCCTCACATCTTATGGACTCCATCAAACAGATGAAGGAACATGAAACCTAGAGGTAGACATACATCATTGTGAAGGCAAATGCAACAATAAACATGAGGGAGCCGAAAACAGCGTAATCCCTTGCCTTGTATGCACCTGCAGACTGAACTATGAGATTTGACTGATTTCCGAATGCAGTGAGGAATGTGGATGAAGCCGCCATGGCTACCACAACAATGGCCTTGAGAGGATCCGGGAACCCCAGTGCTATTGGCCCCATTATTACCGCTGAACCAACATTTCCAACAGTATTTGCCAGCAGTGCTGTTATAAGAAACAGTATCACCGGTGAGCCCATGATCAGGGATGCCACATATACAGAAACTCCTGATGAAGTAAGCGCAGCTCCAAGTACAAGATATGTCCCGACAAATATGAGGATGGGCCAGTTGATATACCTGTAGATTGTTTTGTAGTTCAGCGAACCCGTTACTATGATAACAATGAAAGCAGCCCCGAATGCCTCTATAAGATTGACTCCAGCAGTGGCCAGGCCGATTGCAAGAGCAAGGGCAGCAATTGATATGACGCCTTTAGTGGGATTGAAAACCCTCATATCCCTGGCAGATAGAGGGCCCAGTGAATTGTCCGTAATGAATGCAGCTGTGTCCTCGTCGGAACCAGAGACCATCAGAACATCTCCGGACGCAATGGCTATGGATCTGAATCTACCGAAAACCCTCTTCCCGTATGCTGATATCCCAATAATTGAAACGTTGTAACTCCTCGACTCTCTTATCTGACTGAGTGTTTTTCCAACAAGCCGGGATTCTGGCATAACGAAGACCTCCTTTATTGACATATTCTCCTGGGCTGCCTTTGGTATGGTCATTCTGAGACCTTTTATCAGAGAAAGGGTGGTCAGAGACTCAGGTTTCAGCCGTATTAGAAGGACATCGCCCTCGAATATCGGCCTCAGCCTCCAGCTGATTCTTCCAGGATAGATAGCAACGACTCTGATTCCATAATCCTTTTCGAATTCTGCCAGAGTTTTTCCAATAACCTCACTCTCCTTGGCAACAACAACCTCAGTCAGGTATTCCCCTGTTTTGAACTCATCCGTACTAGATATTTTCTTCACGCGGTTTGGAAGAAGATATGAAATCAGTATGGCAGCAGGAATTCCAGCAAGCACAATATAGATCCCGGGAAAAGCAAACTGAAAGAATGGAAGAAAATGTCCCGTACTGGAATACCATAGATCATAGAGGATAACATTTGAAGAAGTGCTCGCTACGGTGTAACGTCCACCAAGAACAGCAATATAAGCGAAGGGAAGCAAATATTTAGACGGGGATTTTTTCTTCTTATCAGCCAGGTAGTAGCTCATTGGTACCATCATCAGGGTCAGGGCCACATCGCTCATGAAGCCTGAAAGAAAACCAACCAAAGCAAAGAGGATGAAAAGAAGCACAGGGCCGTTTGAGATAAGCCTGGCCATTCTCTCAGCAAATTTGTCTATCAAACCCGACTCAGATACGGCTCTGCTGACAACCATAACTATGCCAAGCAGAAGAACTGGTATGCTACCTATCTCCGCTGTGACTGTGGAAATCTTTGTAATACCGAATACCACAAGAACAAATACAGCGCCTATACCTACAAAATCATATCTGACCCTGTTGCTTATGAGCAGGGCAACTGATACGAGGAAGACTATGAGAACTATCAGCATATCCTCTGTTAGCATTGAGACTCTGCCATAGGCGTCCAGTTCATATAATTATTTTCTGGGTTGAAACTGTATTCCTTTTATATTTGGTCTGATAAATCAATCTGAAATACTCGGACAGTGAAATGCAATATCAGAATTTGCGGAGTTCTAACTGTGCATCTATCCTGGTGGTTTCAACACCAGATGTTTCTGTATTTCTGAAATATTTTCTGTTTTTCTCGGAAATTAACAATACTCATTCGATGAAGGATTCCGTTTCAAATCATGTAATTATAATATACTGTCATACCTATTAACAAAGATGACAAATATAATTGGTTCAATTGACAACGCCGGTGTCTGGAATACAACTTACCACCTCATCTTCACTGATGACTGTATACTTCAGTTTATGACTATTTCCGCAAAGGATAGAAGAAGTGATCTATTCAATGCACAGATGTCAAACAGCATGCGCATGGTTCCCATAGCTGGTACAATTTCAAATTATTCCGTAACGAAGCAGGAGGTTATTGATCTGATAAATGAATCGGAGCGAATAGGAAAACAGATTGAGGAAAACCTCAACGAACACCTGACAAAAAATCCTCCAGATTATACGCGGATACCTTATAATGAGGTAATTTCAGTTCAGCTTTCAGATGGGACTCC
>JAMCPQ010000047.1 GCA_023379825.1 Thermoplasmatota archaeon
CATCTCACGTAGGATAAACTGAAAATCAAAAGATTAAAAGAAATTAAAAAAATTAATTATAATATTCTAAAGTGGCAGGTGCATTCCCAGTGCGAAAGTGGTTGCAGCCGCGAACATCAGGTACATCAGCCATGTTCCAGTAACAAGGTGGAAGAATCCCTTTGCTCTTGTCCATGTTCCTGACTTTAGCAGGCTTGCAGGTATATCTGTTATGTACACAAGTGCCAGTAGGACGAAAAGTATTCCCACGGGATTATCTCCTCCCTTGAAGAACACAAAAGCTCCAGTTATACTGATCCAGAGGAACGCTACTGCCATGTATCCATCTACGGTGGGGTCTCCGCCAACATATTTGTTGATACCCAGTGCAAACCAGTGGACACCATAAGCGGTGAATGCCAACCCTGCCATATACAGAATAGGTGAGCTCTGGAAAGCATCAAATATCGTAAGGCCAAGGAATATGTAGGTTCCTGTAACGAACTGCATGAAACCTGCCATCCATATACCCCACTGTCCCAGAACCTTGTTTACCTTCTCGCTAGCCTGTGGGATTCCAAAAAATTCGTGTCCTCCCCAGACATAATATCCTGTACCCAGTCCCATAAAGCCAATTGCCAGAGGCGGTAAAGGTGATACTGTCATCCGGGGAATAGTCGGTGTATGGTATAAATATTTAGCGTTTTTTTCCCGACATTTTGATAAAATAATTTACTATACAAAATTTTCAAAATACATTATATCAGGATAGTAAAGCAATTAAACAGAAATCTCTCAAAGATTATATAGAAAATGCGCATTGATTATCATGGCCCTAACCGGCTGATATTTGACAGGTGTTTTCATTGAATGGAGATAAAATATCATTAAACGTTAACGGGAAAGAGTTATACGGACTAACTGGCCAGAATGTTCTGCAGGTTCTGATGGCTCACAGTGTTGATATTCCTCACGTTTGTTTTCAACCAAACCTCGGTCCTATCAATACATGTGATGCATGCCTCGTAAAGATCGATGGAAAGGTCGTCCGTTCATGCTCTACGCCCGCAAAGAATGGAATGAATGTCGATTATTCATCGAAGGAGGTAAGAGGCCTTCAGGAAGAGGCGCTGCAGAGGATTCTCAAAAACCATGAACTGTACTGCACTGTCTGTGAGAACAACAATGGAGACTGCGACCTGCACAACTCCGTTCACATGATGGGGTTGAACATGCAGAAGTATGAGTTCAGAAAGAAGCCTTATGAAGTGGACGACACAAATCCTTTCTACAGATATGATCCGAATCAATGCATTCTCTGCGGCAGATGCGTAGAGGCATGCCAGGATGTCCAGGTTAATGAGACCCTCAGTATCGACTGGTCAAGAGAAGTTCCGAGGGTGATATGGGATAATGATGTGCCTATAAATGACTCGTCATGTGTTTCCTGCGGTCATTGCGTTACTGTATGCCCCGTGAATGCGCTTATGGAGAAGCCAATGCTTGGAAAGGCAGGCTATCTTACATCAACAGAACCAAAACTGAAAAGAGTAATGATAGACTTCGTCAAATCATTCGAACCTGAATTAGGAATGAAGCCCGTAATGGCATTGAGCAATGTTGAATCAACACTCAGAAAGTCGCAGATTAAGAAGACAAAGACGGTTTGCACATACTGCGGTGTGGGCTGTTCTTTTGAAATGTGGACCAGGGGAAGAGATATACTGAAAGTTCAACCTTCTCCGGAATCTCCGGCAAATGGAATTTCAACCTGCATTAAAGGGAAATTTGGTTGGGGATTTGTAAACAGTTCTGAAAGACTTACGTCACCGCTGATAAGGGAGGGGGACCACTTCAGGAAAGCATCATGGGATGAGGCCCTTGATCTTGTTGCTGCAAGACTTTCTGATCTGAAAGAAAAGTATGGCGGTGACTCAATTGAATTCATTGCCTCATCAAAGGGAACCAATGAGGAAGCCTATCTTGTTCAGAAGATGGCAAGGCAGATATTTGGAACAAATAATGTGGATAACAGTTCAAGATTCTGCCAGGCACCTGCCACAACAGGTCTCTGGAGAACAGTCGGCTATGGAGGGGATGCAGGATCAATTCACGATATCTATATTTCTGACCTTGTTATAGGAATAGGAACAAACACCGCTGAATCTCACCCGGTTTTAGCCACACGCGTCAAGAGGGCGCATAAACTCAATGGTCAGAAACTCATCGTTTCTGATATAAGGAAACATGAGATGGCCCACAGGGCAGATATATTCATGCACCCTGAACCCGGCACAGATCTCGTCTGGCTGAGTGCCGTCACAAAATACATAATTGACCAGAAATGGCATAACGAATCATTCATCAGGAGCAGAGTCAACGGATTTGATGACTACTACAAAAGCTTAGAGAGATTCACTCTTGATTTTGCAGAAAAGACAACCGGAATACCGAAACAGACATTGATGGATGTTGCAAAGACAATCCATGAGGCAAAATCAGTATGCATACTATGGGCAATGGGTGTAACTCAGCATCAGATGGGCAGTGACACATCAACTGCCATATCTAACCTTCTTCTGGTTACTGGAAACTACGGAAGGCCAGGCACGGGAGCATATCCTCTCAGGGGACACAATAATGTGCAGGGTGCAAGCGACTTTGGTGCTATGAATGCCTATTTCCCTGGATATCAGAAAGTTTCCGACGACTCTGTCAGAAAGAAATTTGAGAAGGCATGGAACTGCAAGATACCCTCTAAGCCAGGATTCGACAACAACTCATGCCTTGAGGGTATTCAGGACGGAAAGATCAAAGGGATGTATGTTGTAGGAGAGGAGCTTGTAGAAACAGGTTCTTCTTCCAACTTTATAAAGTCAAGGCTGGAGGAGCTTGAGTTTCTGGTAGTGCAGGACCTGTTCCTCAGTGAGACGGCAAAGTTTGCGGATGTCATTCTTCCATCATCAGTCAGCCTTGAAAAAGAAGGAACATTCGTCAATACTGAAAGAAGGATACAGCGCATATACAGGGTAATGGATCCTCTCCATGGAACAAGACCGGACTGGGAGATATTCAAGGATCTTGCTTCAAGACTTGGATATAACTGGAATTACAGTCACCCTTCGGAAATAATGGAAGAGGCGGCATCTCTATCACCAATATTCGCAGGAGTTTCATATGAACTGCTGGAAGGATTTGGGAGCCAGCAGTGGCCAGTCAGCAAGAAAGATGCAGGCGAACCTCTTCTGTACACTGAAAGATTCAATTTCCCGGATGGAAAGGCAAATCTCTATCCACTGGAATGGGCCCCGAAATTCGATCTTGAAGAGGAGTTTGACCTGCACCTTAACAACGGTCGCCTTCTGGAGCATTTCCACGAGGGAAATGAGACGTACAAGACCGAAGGAATCAGGGAAAAAGTGCCTACAACTTTTCTGGAGATATCTCCGGAGCTCTCCAGGGAAAGGGACATAAAAACAGGAGACCTGGTAAGAATAACATCAAAATGGGGAAAGGTAGAGGTGAAGGTGGTAGTTACTGACCGGGTTACTGGGAAGGAGCTGTACCTGCCTATGAATTCCTCTGGAGATCAGGCAATAAATCTGCTCACGAGCAGAGTAAGGGATCCTGTGGCCGGAACACCTGCCTACAAGGAACTGTCAGTCAAGATGGAGAAACTTTCTGATGGAAAAGGAATATCGCCTATTCCAAAAACCAATCCACGGAATGGAACACCGAACCCCCAGAAGGGAGTCATGGTCGAGAAGAAATGGTCCAGGGAAGATTACAAACAGCTTACTTCGGAGTGAGGATATTATGTCAAAACAGATAGAAAAAATTGCTGTGGAATCAGTATCTGATAAGCAGGACAATATGGTTGGTCTCCTAAACGACCTGATGGGGATGGACAGGGAACTTTCTGCTATCCTGTCAATTCTGAAGAAGGTTTCAGAGAGCGGTATCCTTGAAGGTGTTGCAGCTATGCTGGAGAGAAATGGCGAGGTCATGTCTGTCCTTTTCAATGAGCTCACTCAGAAAGAGAATTCCAATTTCGTCAGAAATATTCTAACAATATACACACTTCTTTCCCGGGTAGAGCCAGAGAGGCTTGGCTTGTTCATGAAGAATCTTTCCAGATCACTGAATTCTGCAGACTCTCTTAAAAATGAGAAGCCACTTGGCCTTCTGGGCATCGGCCGTGAGATCAAGGATCCTGATGTGAGTGCAGGAATACGAGTACTGTTAAGCGCAGCTAAGGGATTTACTGCAAAACATGACACAGAATGATCCAGGGCTCCTGGAACTTGACGCCTTCAAATTCACCTCCGGTACCATTTCAAAATCCCGCGAGACAGTGGTCGAGGAGGAGCCCATGGAGATCATTCTCTCTGATCCTGAAGTTAATGATCATCCGTATTCGGTCACAATGAGAACTCCAGGAATGGATCTGGAGCTTGCCATAGGCTACATTTTTTCAGAGGGTCTGATGAGCAGTATGGCAGATGTTCTCTCAATGAGACAGGGGTCATGGAGTGACCCGGCTGAGAGAAACAGGGTTTTTGTGAAACTCCGGAGATCAACTTTGAATGAACGGGGGATGAAAGAGAAAAAAGTGAATTCCAGTTGCGGTATCTGCTCAAAATCATCAGTTGATGAGGTCTTCCTGAAAGCTGGCAGCATAAACCGTTCCCATCTGTCTGTCAGGCATAGTGTACTACTAAGCCTACCATCAATCATGCTGGAGAAACAGGTCCTTTTTAGAAAGACTGGCGGTATACATGCAGCAGCACTTTTCAAATCAGATGGCAGCATGGCGGGAATAGCAGAGGATGTTGGAAGACATAACGCAGTGGATAAGGTTATTGGCAGCCATCTGTTGAAGGATGGAGAAAATTTCGGGGATTGTATTTTGCAGGTCAGCGGAAGATGCGGATTTGAGATACTTCAAAAGGCAGCAATAGCAGGAATACCAATAGTCTCTTCAGTTTCTGCACCCACAAGCCTTTCTGTGGAGACCGCAAGGGCTCTTGGAATGACCCTTATAAGTTTTGTCAGAAGTGAGAGGTTCACCATATATTCCGGAGAATGGAGGATCTCCTGAGAATCCTTCATATATGGGATGCCTTTCCCGGAAAAGCTGTACCTCTTACCCTGATCAACCAGTATATGATGTAAAGGGCAGGGAGAAGATAGAACCCGATTAGCATTGTTATGTCAGCTCCGGTCAGGGGAAGTGTTGAACCAAACTCCTCCAGTGCGTGAATATGGGCTGAATTTGTGGATATTGCCATTGCAATCAGTGAAAGCACAACTCCAGCATTTACTGCAGTTTTATTCATCCTGAGTATAAAATAGAAATCAACAAGGAGTATCAAAACAGCCATGTAGGTCAGGACAGTCAGGATAAGTGGAACAAGAGATACATATCTCAGTATGAAACCTCCCACCGAGACATCGGCCGCATCAAGAATAACAATGGCTGCCAGCCACCCTGTTCTCCTCACTGTTAACTATGGCTCCAATGTATATTAAAATGACGAGCACCGGAAGCATTGATTATGCAACTTTTCCCTCGAATAGCTGATTCAATGAAATTCATGCAATTTCAGGAATGCGGGACATTGAGAAGAACTGATGCACCATGAGTATCTCATGTGACTTGCAGGTATCCGACCCATAGGATCGGGATAATTGGAAACTGAAAAAATGTTCAAAATAGAGCTGCCCTGAATCTGTAAATTCTGACAGTGGAGTTTGTCAGATCTTCCATCTGCAGACCTGCGTTCTCCAGAATATCATTCAGATATTCTTCAGGATCCTGTCTGAATTCATGGTCCGAACCAGGGAGCGCAACAACTGATCCATACTGGCTTGTCAGAAGAAAACCATCCATATCTGTTCTGTGTTCTACTGCCTTGCCCATATCAAGCGGATTCAGGCTCTGCAACTGTCCAATCACATATATGTCTATATTGAGAGCCGATAATTCCTCTCTTGAAAGAGGCTGGTGCAGGGAACCATGAAAAGCTGCCTCTATGGCATACTCTATTACAGATACCCAGATTGGCCTTGACGGGAACACGGTTCCGGCTCTGCTGAAATGTTCTCCGTAAACATTGAGGGAAACGAATATGCCTGCCCTCTCCCTTAGCCTGCTGTCTTCAATTCTAGGCATATAATTCATACCGAGCATCTTCGATTTTATTGCAGAAAAGGCCATTTCCTTCAGCTTTTTCCCATCCAGCGAAAGAATGTCAGAAAGGAAAGAGTATTCCATCTTTTCCTGGGCCATTATGATATCATCCTCGTTCGTCAAATTAAGGCAATCACCCCAATTAAGCGTTTCGATGCATTTCACCAAATAAATGTTCAGCAGTTTACAAGGATTTTTATCTTTGATCTATCTCCAGAATGGGGGAGAAGCTGTGACAAGAAGATCTGTAATCCTCATAATATGGCTGGTTTACCTGATTATTGTTGTACTCCTCTATACAGTTGTTCCACTTATAGATCCATCTGCCAGTGGCATAGGGGATTATCTGCCATTATTCTTCTTTCTTCCGATTTTCTTTCCCAGAAGACTTATGCGAAGCAATTCAAAGAGGCAATCTGGAAGTACCAGTGCATCCGAAAATAAGAATGATTCAGGAAACAGTGAAGGGGTCAATGATGTCACTATGATGAACACCGAATCATTTGATCAGTACGGGATATCCTACAGGCACAGAAACTTCAATTTCCTATATCTTGCAGGAATCATCATCATTCTTGTTGCTGCATTCATCGCCATATATGTATTTGCTCTGAAATAACCTGGCGCTGATAACCTATACTTCGATTTAATAAATATTCACCCCATAATACATTTATCGGGAGTTAAAAATCTGCAGAATGGGGTTCAAATGTTCTGAAATAAATTAATATGAAATGTGCATGCGACTTTATTGTCCCTGATACTTTCGATTCTGATCCTTCTGATCACAGCTCTCATTCTTGGAGAGCTGGTTGAACATTTCGGCATTCCTGCTGTGGTTGGAGAAATCATCGCAGGAGTCATATTCGGGCCTTCCGTACTTGATCTTATAAAATCAAATTCTGTCCTTTCTGGGATTTCTGAAATATCCCTGTTTTTCATAATCCTCCTTATAGGGGTAGATCAGACTACGGAAACGCTCAAGAAACATCTTGGAAAGGCCTTTGCACTTAGCCTGAGCAGTTTTATTGTACCTTCAGCCATAATGTCTGCCATTGCATTTTATTACTTCGGGCTTCCTGCATCTGAGTCAATACTGGTATCCGTTGCTGTGGGGATACCATCAATTTCCATAATTTCAGTTATGGTAAGGGGTTATAACATAGAGAAAAGTGAACTGGGAATGACAATAATTGCCTCTGTGATTGTAAGTGATACTATCGCCTTTACCGTTACTTCGGCGTTCAGGGATGAGATCACTTTCATCTACGGTATTGTAAGCATTGTGGTCTTCCTGATCCTGCTGTTCATACTTGACCTTATTCTGAGATCTCATTCGGATGCAGTGAAGAACTTCTTTTCCAGAATAAGAGCCAGGGAAAGGGGAGAGAAGGTCATATTTGGCAGCATAATCGTAGGGGGTCTGATAATTTCTGCGATATTTGAGGTAATAGGGATAACATATGTGTTGGGTGCATTCTTTGCGGGTCTCCTGATCAATGAGCTTGTTTTAGGGGCAGAGCTGCAGGGGGTCTTAACAAGAACACTGGGCAGGATAGATGACAGTTTCTTCATACCCGTATTCTTTGCAATAGCTGGCCTGGATTTTATTATACCCAGCACACAGTATTTGCTCCTTCTTCTGGTTCTCCTGGCCGTATCAGGACTTTTTGCAAGCCTGCTGAACTATTTCACTGCCGGAGTAATGCTGGGCAAGCAGTACAGCCGAACGGTCATGGGTTTTCTTGGTGGAAGGGGGGCAGTGGGAATAGCGATTGCAACAGTTGCCCTGTCCGCAGGATTGATCGGGAAGGAACTTTACTCGAACATACTCATAGCAACCATTGTGCTTTCACTTATAATACCGTCACTCATAAATCTCAAGACAAAGGGCAGAGAACCATCACTTGACAATTGAGAATACGGTGACAGTTTCTGTTCTTTCCACTCCTGGAACTGTCCTGAGGCGGTCAAGCACAAAGTTTCCAACCTCTTCAACAGATTTTGCCCTGACTTTTATCAGCATATCCCACTCACCTGCTATAATGTATACCTCCTCCACCTCTGGAAATCCGGATATTTTTGAAGCTATTTCACGCTGGGATTTTCCGGATGCTGCATCAAAGGATATATAGATAAAGCCAACTGTTGGGAGGCCAATGGCCTCATAATCCGGGACAACAGTGAATTTCTTAATGATCCCTTTCCGGATCATTCCCTGTATTCTCTCATAAACTGTGATTCTTGGAATATTCAGGGCGTTGGAAATATCAGAGATCTTATCCCTGCCATTTTCAGTCAGATATTCAAATATCAACCTGTCCTTCTCATCCATGTTCATCACAATGACTTAATGGTATATAAATTAGACATAATGTTCAGTTAACTTCCAAATTAACCCATAATATGACCATAATGTTCATTTTTTTATGACAATAGTTAAATCCCGCTCTGTAATTTTCTGCCCATGGAAGCAACACTTATGGGATCCCTGCGGGATCATCACAGAAAAAGTGAGCTTGAAGTGGCATTGAAGCTTAATGGTTCAATAAGGCTGAAAATGGCACAGTTTCTTCAGGAGAGAGGTTTTGTTGAGATACCTCCAGTGATATATTCCACCGCAACAGATCCTCTGAACCATCCGGTATACGATCCATCCTTTGATTATGAGGGGACAAGGTATTCCATAACAAAGAGCATGATCTTCCACAAGCAGATCCTTGTACAGCAGTTTCCAAAGATATATTCCTTCTCCCCTAACGTCAGGCTGGAGATGCCTGAGAAGGCCAAGACTGGAAGGCACCTTCTGGAATTCACTCAACTTGATCTTGAAATGCTGGACGCCACCCGGGAAGATGCAATCAGGCTTGGTGAAGACCTGTTCTGTGATGTCATTAAGCATGTCAAGGAAAAACATTCCAAGGATCTTGAGTCCATAGAAAGAACCATTTCGGTCCCATCCAAGCCCTTCAGGAGGATAAAGTACATGGATGCAATGAAACAGTATGGAGATGATTTTGAATCTATCCTGTCAAGGGAAGCCAAAGAACCGTTCTGGATAATAGATATACCTCTAGAGGCCAGGGAGTTCTATGACAGGGAAAGTGACACTGAGAAGGGCATACTCAACGACATGGACCTGATCTATCCTGAAGGATTCTGCGAAGCTCTTTCAGGAGGAGAGAGGGAATACAAGATAGAACGGATACTGGAAAGGGTCAGGGCAAAAAACCAGTCCCCTGAACAGTTTGAGTGGTTCATAGAAGAAGCCAGATCAGGGCTGAGACTATCTGCCGGTTTCGGTATAGGGATAGAGAGGCTTCTCAGATACATCTGCGGATACAAGAGGATAGAGGATACACATCCGTTTCCCAAGATACCCGGACAGAAATCTGTCTGATCAATTTTTAGGGGGAATGAGTATCCCCCCTTCTATTTCGAAGCCTGTAACCTCTTCTCCTGAAAATGAACCCTGAACAGTGATCTCTCTGAAGGATTCCGGATCCATCAACTGGGTCTCCCCTCCTCTGCGGGACAAAATTATATAATGTTTCAAGGGTAGCACTTCCCCTGTATACTCAAATGGATTTGAGTTGAACTCATTCTGCCTTATGTGAACTGTTCTTCTTGAGGTGTAATTCATGAGCGTAATATCAGAGCTGGAGGCCGAGATCAGAATGTATCTTTCGCCCCTCTTCATTATGACAGAACCCTCAGGGAGGTCCAAAAGGCGCAGTAAGTATGTGTATCTGTAAAGATCGTATCCTTCAGTTCGCCCGGCAAGTTTCTTATTCTGCACCATCTCACTGAAATATCTGTCATGGATGAATTTTGCAATTTTTTCTCCATCCGACTTGCTTCCAAGATAGAGATCAAAACCCTCTTTCAGTCTCTGCTGCCTTGAAATGAAAGGATTTTTTCCTCTCAGTTTCTCAGTTTCCAGGAATTCATTGACGTCCTTTACAGCATGATCTATGGCATCGGAATATTTCCTGCTGAAAGATCTTATCTGTATGATAGACTCGTAATATGAACCGGTCAGCCTGTTACATGCAGGGCAGCTGTTCTTCAGAATTGAAAGCTTTGCCTCCAGCTGAATTGGCGAGCTTCGAAAATCATAACCGTCGGAAAGCCTGACAATAAATTTTACGGACTGTCCTTCAATGTCAAGATCTATGGATTCCCTATCTAATTCAGGGTGGAAATGGTCATCACTGACACTGCACAGATCAAGGAGCCTTGAACTAAGTGGCAGGTCATCCCTGTTGTGGTACCATCTGTTTCCAATCTTAATGGAACCACACTTGGGGCATAGAGTCAAAGGCAGAACTCCAGTGGCTGCAATTTTTGTCCTTGAAATAATGCAGTTCTCGCCCAGCCCCTGAGAAACTGCCTCCTCATTATCGCATAAAATACATTTCATTATTACAGTCTCACTTTTCCTTCCCTGTACTGCTTTACGATGCCCAGAGCGACCAGCCTTTTTCTTATTTCTGTTGTCCCTGCTCCTATCTGTCCCAGTATTGCGTCCCTCATAAGCCTTTCAGGTTCATTATCTTTTATATACCCATACCCACCGAATATCTGAATTGCCTCCCTTGCAATGTATTCAGCTGATTCCGTAGCGTGAAGGATTGCAGAGGCAGCACTGACAGAATCTAAGGGGTCTCTTTTCAGCAGACCAAGTGAGTCCTCTGCAAGAAGTCTGCTGGTTCGCAGCCTTGTGTACATGTAAGCAAGTTTTTCCTGGATCAGCTGAAACTCGTAAAGGAATTTCCCGGACTGTTTTCTTTCTGTGGAGTATTTCAGTGCAAGTTCCAGTGCCCTTCTAGCTACACCTATGAAAATGAAGCTCAGTATCACCCTTTCAGAATTCAGACCTGAAAGTATTATGCGTTTTCCATCTCCTCTTTTCCCAATTAGCCTGTTATATGGTATCTGCAGTGAATCAAAATAGATTTCGCCTGTTGGTGAACCCCTCATGCCCATTTTGTCAAACTTTTTACCTCTGCTGAAACCCTTATCATCTGAGAGTACACAGTAGGCATTGTATCCATCACCGAACCTTGAGTATACGAGGAACAGATCTGCTACTGGTGCATTTGTGATGAATGTCTTTGATCCGGTTATGCTGAAGCCATTACCATTTTCAGTACTGACAGTCTTCATGTTAAGGGCATCGGAACCTGATTCCGGCTCAGTCAGAGCAAGCGAGCCTATGAATTCGCCAGAGGATAGTTTTGGGACATAATTCTCTCTTAATTCCTCCGAGCCGTTTCTGTAAAGATTATCAAGGCAGAGATTGCTGTGGGCCCCATATGAGAGAGCAAGGGAGGCACTGTAATAGCCTATCTCTTCCTCTATCATGGCCTGGGCCTCATAACCAAGTGCGGAACCACCGTATTCCTCCGGTATTGTTACACCAAGGAATCCCATTTTGCCCATTTTTTTAAAGACGTCAGCAGGGAAATAGTCCTGGCTGTCTATTTTAGATGATATTGGTTCTACCTCCCGTTTAAGGAACTCTCTGACAGTATCTCTTAGAATCTGGTTTTCATCCTGTGACTGGTCGGTCATAACATTCTAATATGGAAAATGACCCAATAAAGTTAATGAAAACCTCTCCACACCATGAACGGAACTGACAATCTGCAGAACCGTAAGGTTAAATTTATATCGCTTTTAATGATAACTCTCTCCGATATTGAACCAGCGTAAGCGCCGCAAGGTATTTCCGGTTCAGTTGTTCCTCAGGGTTTTCATGCTTGATGCATGGGATCAAGGTTGGTGAAAAATGTATATAACAATTGAAGATGAATATATAGCCAGAATACCACCCGAACTACTTTCTGAAGATTATGAAAAAGCTGTTCTGGAGGTTTCCAAGTCATCTCTTGAAGGCAGGCTGGTGGATGTCAAGGAAGATGGCAATGAGGAGAAAATTCTTGGAAAATGCTTTGTCGTATCCGTAACGGAAATAGAGACCGTGGGAGACGGAGCAATCGTTCATGGTGATGGTGGCGTTTACCAGGCTGTCAGGTATAAGGCCCTTGCCTTTTACCCTGAACTACAGGAGATAGTTGAAGGTGAGGTTACCTCAGTTAAGGAATTCGGTGCCTTTGTGAAATTTGGGCCATTTGAAGGGCTCCTCCATAAGGGTCAGATCATGGATGACATAATCAGTGTTGACCTTTCCAACCAGAGATTTGTGGGTAAAGAAACAAGGAAGGACCTGAAGGCCGGTGATATTGTAAGAGTTAAGATCGTTCATCTGAACCTCAGATCATCAACTCTTGAGGGAAGCACCATTGGATTTACAATGAAACAGATGGGACTCGGAAAGCTTCAGTGGCTGGAAAAGAAAGTGGAGAACTGATAACATGAAGGAAGTATTCAGGGCGTGCAAGAAATGCAAGCTTCTCACGGTCGACAAAAACTGCCCTATTCATGGGGAGGAGAAAACATCGACTGAATGGTTTGGCTTTACCATAGTCACGGAACCCAGCCTCTCCGTAATTGCTGATAAGGCAGGAATAACATCACCTGGAAATTATGCAATTAAAGTCAGGCAGTAAGTTCATTCTCTCACAGGAAATTATTGCTGAAGTTTCCTCCTACGGCCATAAGATGTGCAATGAATCTGAAATTCAGGCATTTTCTAGAATTTCAAAGATAATCTCCGTTGGTGACGTGACTACAGATACTCTCCATAAATGCGGTGTTCCGGTCCACCTTGAGGTCGTGGACCTCAAGACACGCAGGGGAAAAGAGGGGGAGTTTCAATCCGACCCCTCTTCTCATCATGTAAAGAATGAGGCCGGAACATTGAGCCATGATCTCTTTCTCCTGATCAGGAGACTGATACCTGCTGGAGGCCGCATTGAGGTAAACGGCGAGGAGGATCTGGCTGTGATACCAATAATTTATTATTGTGACTTAAATACCGTGATAGTATACGGAATACCTGGAAAGGGGATGGCTTGCATCGCTGTTGACAGGTCTGTTAAAAAAAACATTGAAGAATTGGTAAAGAGGATCTCACATGGTAGAATTGAAAATTGAATCTGACAGGGAAAATAAACTGCTTCACAGGAGGGAGATACGCTACAGGGCCATTTTTACCGGGAAGCCCACCCCATCAAAGGAGGTTCTGAGAGATCTCATTTCCAAGAACCTGGGAGTTTCCAAGGAACTGGTTGTTGTGGACAGGAACATACAGGAGACAGGAAAATCTGAGGTTATAGGTTATTCCAAAGTCTATTCTGATAAGGACAGCGCAATGCTTTATGAGCCCGATTATGAGCTCTTTAGAAATGGGCTGAAAGTTAAGGAGGAGAATGCCCAATGATGAAGAGGGAGCTCTATTCCGTTGAGAATGATAAGATAAGCAGGCAGAGAAGATTCTGCCCAAGATGCGGACCCGGTGTCTTTCTGGCGGAACACCCAAACAGGTATTCCTGTGGAAAATGCGGATACACTGAAACCAAGAAAGAAGGTTCAAAGGCAAAACCGCAGGCCGATACTAAAAAGGAATCAGGAAAGGGAAAAAATAAGAAATAAATCAGTTAAGTTCTGAGATCATCCTTGTGGTCTCTCCACAGGCTTTCTCTATATCCTTATATTTTAATCTCACTGTTTCCTTAATATTCTCAGGCTGGTCCCTGATATCAAGAATTCCAAGCAGGTGCTGAAGTTCTATGTCAAGAACAATGGAAAGCACTCTCAGCTTTTCCTGGTTTTCCTCTGAAATCTCTTTTCTTCTCTGTGAGATAAAACAGTCTGAATGGACCGAACCCTTCTTGGTAAACGTGAATTTCTCACCGGTTTTTACCTTCTTTTCACATACGTAGCATTTGAACTCTGCCATGCATGATTATTGGTAAAACGGTTAAAATATTATCGAATCCGGGAAAATATACATACATGCAGAGGCTACATGTCTATGGAAAGGAAAGGAACAGCTCTTCTTCCACTTCATTACGGCCATCCACCCGAATACCTTTACAGGAGAATGGTAAAACTTGGTGGAATCCTTTCCGATCTTATTCTGGAAAAGTTCGGGAACCAGACATACATGGAGAAGCTTTCCGATCCATTCTGGTTCCATTCCTTATCACTTGCCATAGGATTTGACTGGAATTCCAGCGGAACTACAACCGCAACCCTGAGTGCCATAAAGGAATATTTCGTGAGACGGAATTCCGACATTCACATTCTCGGTGGAAAGGGAAAGAGGCTTTCTGAGATGCACCAGGAGATGGATGCCCTAGTCAAGGATGGAAGAATATCGGAATCGAAGGGGTCCAGAATCCTCGAGGATGCAAGAAGAATTGCGAGGGTGGATCAGGCCCTTCTTCAGGACGATTTCGATCTGTACATGCAGTTCCTTGTGATGGATGAGAGCGGAAGGTGGGCAATAGTTCAGCAGGGGTTGAATTCTGGCCAGAGGATGGCAAGGAGATACCACTGGATAAAACGTTCAGGAATGGATTTTATCAACGATTACAGGAACGCCATCTCCTCAGAAATTGTCAGAGACCAGGTAATCGACCTTTCTACCAGAGCAAGTGAGAAAAACAGGAATTCAATGGTTTCCCTGGGGAAGGAGAATCCGGAAAGGTACAGATATGCAATTGATCATGGACAGCAGAGGTCTCTGGACAGTTTCCAGTATCCCGAGAAGCATCTCCGAATGGATTACCGCATAGACTGGGCAAAATTAAGATCCATATACGAATATCAGCCCTCGGATTTTCATGAACTGGCATACATGAAAGGTATTGGCAAATCCACAATACGTGCCCTGTCATATCTCGCAGAGGTAGTATATGGGGATGAGCCATCTTTCCGGGACCCTGTCAAATATTCTTTCGCAGTTGGGGGAAAGGATGGTGTTCCGAAACCTGTAAACAGGCATGATTATGATATGGCCATATCATTTTTCAAAGAACTTCTTGGGCAGACAAGGATCGGCGATATGAGTCTTGAATCAATTGCCCTTAAGCTTTCCCGGGCAAGTTTTCAGAGAACATCATAAAGTGAAAACTACATAATTCCGGCGAGTGATTAAAGTTTTCTGAAAATGAATGTGTTTCAAAACGCTTAAATAGACTCTTAGCCTCTAATTAGGGCTGTGCTGAATGCAGAAAACCTCTGAAGACAGATTTGATGTCACTGACTTTCTTCCATTTCTCGACCCACTTATTAAGAAGTGGTTCAATTCCAGATATGAGGGACTTACTGAGCCCCAGAAGAAGGCAATTCCGTTAATTCACAATCGTGAAAATGTGCTAGTATCAAGCCCTACCGGAACAGGAAAGACACTCACCGGTTTCCTCTCAGTCATAAACGAGCTCTTCATCCTGTCAAGGGAGGGCAGGCTGGAGGACAGGATCTACTGTCTGTATGTCAGTCCTCTCAAGGCACTTGCCAATGATATAAACAAAAACCTTGACCAGCCTCTCTCGGAGATAAGGGAGGTCGCCCTCAGTGAAGGGCTTGATTTCCCCCAGATAAGAGCTGCCGTCAGGACAGGGGACACACCACAGAATGAAAGGGCAAGGATGCTGAGAAAGCCACCCCATATTCTCATTACAACACCGGAGTCATTCTCGCTGGCATTATCGGCACCAAAGTTCAGAGAAAAACTGAAGGATCTCCGTTATGTTATCATTGATGAAATCCATGAAATATCCTCCACCAAAAGGGGGGCATTGCTTTCCCTTAATCTGGAGAGGCTGTCGAAGGAGAACAGCGACTTTATCAGAATAGGCCTATCTGCAACTCAGGCACCCATTGAAACCATTGCCGCATATCTTTGCGGATATGATGGCGAAAAGCAGAGAAAATGCTCCATAATAGAGGTTGATACTAAAAAATACCTTGACCTCAGCACAATAACACCAGTAAATGACCTGACAAAATCAAGTTATGAAGTTGCGAACGACAGGATGTACGAGATTCTTGTGGATCTTATCAATGCGCACAAAGCCACCATCATATTCACAAACACAAGGAGCGGAACTGAAAATGTAGCAATGAGACTTAAGGCCAGGGGAGTTGAAAGCATTGAGGCCCATCACTCATCTCTCGGGAAGGACACAAGGATTGAGGTTGAAAACAAACTCAAGAACGGTGAACTCAAGTGCGTGATTACATCCACCTCTCTTGAACTGGGAATAGATGTTGGTTACATTGATCTGGTGGTTCAGATTGGAAGCCCGAAGTCAGTATCAAAGGGTCTTCAGAGAATTGGAAGGTCCGGGCATGGCATTAACGATCTCTCCAAGGGGAGATTTGTAGTTTTTGATCTCGACGACCTGGTCGAATGCGCAGTTCTTACCCGGGCAGCATACGAGAGAAATATAGATCGTGTACATGTTCCTCTGAATTCACTGGATGTCCTTTCTCAGGTGATCGTCGGAATGTCTCTGGAGAAAGTGTACAGAGACAGGGAAGCTTTCGATCTTGTAAGAAATTCCTATAATTTCCATGATCTCTCATGGGATGATTTTCTCTCCACACTGAGGTACCTCGCAGGAAAAATAGAGGCCGGGGAGATTTACTCAAAGATCTGGTATGATGAGGCCGAGGGAACATTTGGAAAGAGAAGAAGCACAAGAATGCTCTATTTCATGAATATCGGCACCATTCCTGAGGAGGCAGATTATAAAGTAATAAGCGACAAGGGTAGGCATCTTGGCCAGCTCAGTGATAAATTTGCGGAGCGCCTCAAAAATGGAGATATATTCGTTCTGGGCGCCAGGACCTACATGTACCTGAGGACGGTGCAGAACAGAATATATGTGAAGGATGCTACAGGAATGAGGCCCACTGTCCCATCATGGTCCGGTGAGATGCTTCCCAGGAGTTATGACCTAGGTACAATGGTTGGGAAATTCAGGCAGGAGGTTCTGGACAGACTTCAGAGAAAGGAAGACGTTTCATCATGGCTAATTCAGAATTACCATGTTGACATACACGGGGCCAACAGCATAATATCCTATATAGATGCGCAGTCCAAGTTTGATCTTCCTACAGATTCCCATCTTCTGGTTGAGGGTTACGTGGACGAATCCAAGATATACAGCATGATATTTCATGTGCCGCTGGGAAGGAGAATAAATGATGCCCTGTCCAGGGCTTACGCTCAGGCAATATCCAACAGGTTCGGAACCAACCTCCGTGTCACCATTACGGACGATGGTTTCATGCTCGGCTCTGAGAAGAAGATTCCAATAAAGGAAGCAGTCAGATCACTGCCATCATCGAGCTTTGAGGACACCGTGAGAAGTTCACTGGCAAATACTGAGGTTTTCAAGCAGCGCTTCAGGCACTGCGCCACCAGATCACTGATGGTTCTGAGAAAGTACAAAGGCTACGACATATCCATAGTGAGGCAGCAGCTTCGCAGCGACAAACTCCTCAAAACACTCAGTGAAATGAGAAATTTTCCAGTCATTAAGGAGACGTATCATGAGATAATGAATGAAATGATGGATGTTCCCATGGCTAAGAAATATATTGAGGATGTTGTGGAAAGAGGAAACTTTCACATCATTGACTATTCAGGAGAGACTTCACCATTCTCATATGGTCTGATCCTTACAGGCGTTTCTGACATGGTTCTGATGGAGGACAGGTCACAGCTGCTGAGGGAACTCCAGTCTAAGATACTTGACAAGATATATGGCCCAGGGAAAATAAGTGTCCTCATAACGGATCAGAAGAAGGTGGACGAATACTTCAGGCTGAAGGTTCCAAGGATATCAACAATAGATGATTACAGGGAATTTTCAAGATACTTCCTTCTGTTTGATCCCTTTAAGAACAGATTCAATTCACCATTTCCCTATGCTGATACAGGGGTAACGGACCTCACAGAGCAGCTTATTGGTTCTGATGAGATAATATCTGTGCATGTGAGGGGAACCATGTTCACCTCTATTGAGAATTATCCTATTGTATGGTCTCTCTTCAGGCACGAATACCGGATGGATCAGGCTCACGAGGATGTTTTGCAGATCATAGAAGGCAAGACATTCGCAGAGCTCAAGAAAGAGTCCGGACTTGAGGAGCAGAAGCTAAGGGAAATACTCAATGATCTGGAGTCATGGTTCACAGTAAGGCGGACCATTTCCCAGGGAAAGCAGGTTTTCATTTCAAATCATCTGGCGCCTGCTCAGTTGAACAGGGAGGAAGCTGCAGCAGAAGCTCTGAGGATAGTTCTCGGGAGTTATGGTCCACTGACATACGATGAGATTCAGATAAGACTTCCAGTTGGTGAGGAGCTTCTGAAGAAGGGCCTTGATTATCTTACCGCAAAAGGAGAGGTCATAAATGATTTCATCACACCTGTATTTGCAAAACAGTACATGCTGAAGAGCGACCTGGAATCCATAATGGGGGGAGGCAATGAGAATTCAGTGGAATCCAGAGTTACAAATTTCATGGAGCAGGTTCCTGATATTCAGACATATTTTGATAAATACGGATACTGCTACGGAAATGACAATCTTCTTCCAAGGATCAGAAACCTGAGTGCTGAGGATCTTTTCAAATTCTTTGAAAGTGGAAATGTAAGTTATGGCCGATTCATAAGGCACAGGTACTGTTTCATAGCAGACTGGCTTGCGAAGTCTCTTCACAGCCTGAGGATGGAACCTCTCAAAGAAGAGGAGAAAACTGTTCTGGACCTCATCGCTAAAGGTGTATCGGATGAAACTTCACTGGCAGAGCGGTCCTCAATGGAGATCAGGATAGTGAGGCAGATTGTAAAGAATCTGGAATTCCACATCATGGTCAGGCGGACACCTGAGAATGGTCTTGAAAAGTTCCTTGGAGAAGAGCCTCTTCTGACTAAGGGAGAAGCAGTCAGCACCCTTGTGGAAAAATTCGGGCCAATTTCCAGAAGAGAGCTAATGAACAATTTCTGGTTCTACGCCGATTCTCCTCTTAAAGAGGCGGGGCTCAAGGGTGTGGTGCTTAGGGGCGATATATATTATGGATTCAAGGACAGAGGCAGAACAAGTAATACTTCAGGAATTTTCAGTGTACTGGACCCAGTTGAACTGTATCTCGGAAAGAAATACTTCAGGGAAATATCATACAACAGAATCTTCATTGTGAACGGCAGGGAGGAGGGATCACTGAATGTCCAGGACAGGAACGGAATCATCTGGGTGACTCAGGTATCGGTTCCTGCTGGTATGGCAGGGATGCTTCTCACCGAGCTGAAGAGATTGGCAGGAACATCTGGAAAAAAATCTCTCTGCATTGAGTTACCGTCGACAGGATTCAGTGACCTGGATACAGCGGGCTTCAGAAGGGCAGAAAATTTCCTGGTATCAGAGGATCTGGATATTTCTCCGGTAACCATGGAGGATCTGTTCGCCTATGCCTCAGATCTTCGATTGAGCTCCGACCAGAATGCTGTGTACGAAAACGTGAAGAAAGAGATTCTTGGGTTCCGCAATGAGGTAGAAGCCTCCTATGCAGGCCTCAGGAATGTAATATTCAGGGGATACTTCCAGTCCAGGCTGCTTTTCCAGTTCAATGGACCATTTAACATGCAGGCTCTAGGCACCATGGAGGTAATCTCTCTCTACAGGGCGATAAGAAATGGTTCTATAAATTCAGAGGATCAGCAGATAATTCATGCAATAATAGATCTTGCCGGTGCTACAGAACAACAGATTCGCGGGAATATCGGCAGATCGGTGACGGATCTGAAGGGACGGCTGGCAAGGCTATTCGATAACTGTATAATTTCAAAGGACTTCGAAAGGCGTTATGTTTTCGTACCTGAGAGATATTCAAGGGAAGAGGCACTGCAGACTCTGCTGTCCTTTCTGCTCGAAAGAATGGGATTCTTCGATTACGGAATTCTAAGGGATTTTCTTGGCCCGTCTTACAACGATGATGTTGAGAAACTGTCAGAGTCCCTTGTAAGATCAGGGCTGGCTCTGAAATGCATACTTCCGGAACAGCAAAAAATTATATTCCTCCGGAAGGGTCTCAGGAGGACAAAGCGCCGAAATCCTGTTTCAAGGATAGTGGCCCCAAAGGATATCCTTTCCCTTTACTTCTCAGATCTGATAAGGAGGGAGACAGGTTCTCTGAATTCCTATGTCCTTGTTGAGGAGGGAGTTATTGTCGCATCCATAAATGCAAGAAGAAATGTGAAAAGGCTGAAGGCATCGCTCTTCAACGGCACAGAGGAGGGGAAGTCGAAACTTGTTACGGAACTGAACTCACTTGGATTCGCAGTATCATTCAAGTGAATTTCAATTTCGGCCATACATTCTTCTCAGGAAAGATTAATATTAATATGACCCAATACCCGCTGAAATGAGCAACTTTACCATCTATGCCTCTTCTCTGTCAATGGTGGTATCGGCGTTTCTTCTCGTGGTGGCGTCAAGAGCGTTTATAAGGGTTCGCTCAAGGATCTTTGTTTCACTGATTGCGGTCTTTCTGGTCATACTGGTCGAATCAGTTATAAGCCTGGTTTCTCTGTTTGATCTTGTAACACTCCCGTTCTCCCTTGACGATATGTTAGTTTTCGGAAACATCATTGTTCTTATCGTTTTCTATGCAGGGGTGCTGGGGAGAAAGTGATTTCCGTTGACCGGAGAATCTACACGTCTGCTCATCCTGGACAAAATAAAAGAAAACCCGGGGATACATTTCCGGGAACTTCAAAGAGTTGTCAGCTGTGCCACCGGCCAGCTTCAGTATCATCTCTACAGGATGGAGACATCCGGAGACATATATTCAAGAAAAGATGGCCGTACTGTACGGTATTTTCCATCCTCTGGCCCAAGTTTCAGAGACCGTGAAATTATTTACTCACTGAGGAGCAGGGAGAGATCAAGGATAATTTTTCTTCTTCTCGATAGGAGAACACTTCCTGTTGAAAAGATCCTGAAGGTGAGAAAGTCACGCTTACAGGAATGCAGGGAGGCACTTGATGATCTCCTGAAGGCAGGTGTTGTGAAGGAATCTGACGGTAATGTCTCGCTTTCCAGCCCGGAGGAAATAATATCTGTTCTGAAGAAGTATAAGGAGAGCTTCATTGATTCTCTGACTGCAAACCTAATATCTCTTCTTCAGTGACCTTCTCCCTGCAAGATAAGAGCCATATGCAACTCCAAGGAGAACTGCACCTGATCCTGCCCCTTCAAGAAGTATTCTGATATGTTCTTCCAGGAACAGCTCGGACTCCCTTATGACCTTTCCTGTTATAGGGCTGTTCAGGAAGTTAAATTCAGGGCTCGCGAGATACGGGTCCTGTGTCAGGTTTTTCAAACCATTGGTGAAATTATACCGGAATACCAGAAGTGAGAAAGGTCCGGCATATGTATGCACTACAGATAATGTTTCATTATTACCGTTCATTGTGTAGTTGTTGGACCACCAGTATGAAGCGACAGCACTTCCTGACTCAAGGATAAGTCCCGACTCATTGGAGCTTTCCACCATTCTTTCATTCCTGTGGTCATATGATCTGAACATTCCACTTGATCCAAGAATCTCAAAAACTCCCAATCTTCCGGTTCCGTGGATTGAGCTAGATGTTACAATAAACGAAACCTTGAAGGTTCCATATCTGCTGCTATTTGAGACATTCAATCCAAAAATCTTTGACTTCGCAATGCTGTTCACATTTATTGTTACGTTAGCAGTTGCATGTATGCTACCAAAATTGCCTCTGACGAATGGGCCCGGATTCGAAACAGGTGGTTCGGTACCCAGGAGCCGGGACATCAGAAACTTTTCCCTGTAATTGAATACAGGGAAGAATTTTACCTCTCCGCTGTATGAATAGTTAATGCTTCCCTGAACCGGGTGATCCCACTTCACATTCCTAAGACCAGCAGAATAGTAAGATCCGTTCTGGAACAATACTATCTGAACAAAGGAAAGGTTGAGGCTCCCGTTTGAATCTTTCAGGTAGATTTCCGGCACATCTGAGATGAAATATGCATATGAATGGTGTGGATCCATATGCCCACCGGCATATGCACCAGGAACTGCCAGAAGAGATATCAGAGCAACAGCAAGGAGGACCTTCAATGATCAACCAAGTTGTATTTGGAATAATAATTTTTGGTACAAATTGTTAAGAATATTCATGGGAAGGAATGAAATCCCATGCGATTGCATAATTCAGGCAAATTCTTCCTGAAGTTCTATCATGACCAGGTTCAGGACTTCCTCAAATGTTTTCGCTGTGTATTCCCTGAGGCCCCCCATTTCCGTTCTCAATTTTGCCACATAAGTGTCTTCGTCCTGGTCGAATTCTATATTGCAAATCAATTCCTGCATGAAAATAAACCCAAATCTGTAATAAACTGTCATTAAAAATCTTTGCTAGGGCATCCGTGCCAACGGTTATCGTTCATGCAATACTGAGCTTGAACCAGAGCGCCATAAAGGTCAGATTAATAAATTGCAGTGAATACTTAACCGTCTGTTAATGTTTTAGTATTAAAGAGAGATATGGAGAAGCCGGAATTGTTTGCCATGAAGCGGTCTATGTCGGGGGCCTGTCAATGAGCCACTTTGATCTTGAGATGGTGCTGATCCTGATCATGCTGGCTATGGCATTAACAATGGGTTATACAATAAAACTTGCATCATCCTCGCAGAATATCCTCCAGAGGCTTTTCGTTTACATTATACTGGCAATGATGAACAGTATGCTTCTGGCGCCATTCATATATCTGGCCTTCCCCGGTCTCATATCAATTGACAGAGCAGTGGAACTGGCACTGCTTATTATGGTTGTTGAATTATCGCCCTTTCTGATTTCTTTCATGAATTCACTTTTCAAAGACTCCGAGGTGAGTCACCGCAGATTCCTGCTTATATTTCTGGCTTTCTTTGTTATTTTTGACGAGATACTCATGAGCCTCGATTTTAACATCATCTCCTCGGGAACACATTACCTGAGCATTCTTGAGGGAAATCCAGTAAGAGGGATATTCCTGTCTGTCTCATCATACTGGTTCGTCTTTCCAATGTCTGTTGAAATGTTCTTCAGCATATTTCTCATGAGAAGAATATTTTCAAAGGCCTCTATGGTAATTCTTTCCACCCAGGCGGCAATAATGCTGTTTGCACCCACAGCTATAGATAATGGAATATGGGGTTACGCCGCCGTATTCATCTCCGGTTCTATAATGACGGGATTTTTTGTATACCTATTCGAACACCTCTACAGGGTTCAGGGGATAAAGGGCAGAATGGCGGATTACATCATTTTTTTACTCCTTGTGTACACCATAATGATGTGTGGAGTATTTCTCTGGCAGCTCTACTCAAGTTACATTGTCTTCTCTGGAAGCATGGTCCTGGATATGTTAGTATACCTGAGGGCTGCTGCGGACAGTGGGTATCTTAATTCTGGAAAAAAAGTGTACTGGCTTGCAAGCCGGAACTGGTCATTCATCTTTCTCGCACTTGTGTTCAGTGCTGAATTCTTCATGGGAGCCGCATTTGACGCTCAATATTACGGTGTCAATACGCTTGTGTCAACGCTGGGACTGGTTTCCATTGGTGGCGGAATTGCAGGTGTTTTTTCCTCTGGTATATACGATTTCTTCCGGCTCTTTGCAGATATAAGCCTGTCAGCATGGTTTCTAATCATGATGGGCATAGAGATGGGATCGCTGGTTGTATTCAAGATACGCAGGACAAGAGATCTGGAAACAAAGATACGGCTTTCTCTCATGCTCCTGGCCTACGCTGTTTACTCCATAGTCATTCCATCTTTTATCGTTTCCGACAGCTCCGTGATTCCTTTCGTGGGGTGGACAATGGGAATAGGGTCTGGAGGGGGACTGGCCCCGGATCTGATCATACCCATGGTTCTGACATACCTTATCAGTGGAATACTGTCGCTGATGTTTGGTTCCAGACAGCTCTGCTCAACATTCTGTACAGCACCAGTGATGTATCAGGGCACCTTCTATGATTCAATGAAGGGGTTCAACAAATCCTCAGGAAAGGCAAAATCCCTGACCATGAATGACCGGACTGGAAGAATTACGTACAGAATAGTATCAAGCACAGTCTATGCTATGATCGTCATAACCGGGGTAATATCATGGCTGAATTACAGGCATTACCTTGACCTGACCATATACGGAACAGATCCTGAGTACATGCTCTACCTCTTTCTGTACGGTTTCCTGTGGTATGCGGTATTCATAACAATGCCATATGTGGGTTCATACGGCTGCATAAACACAGGTTACTGCCACTGGGGAAACTGGAACAGGTTCATTTCAAAATTCGGCGTTTTCAGGCTGAAGGTCAGGGATCCGGTACAGTGCGTGAACTGTAAAACAAAGGACTGCACGCTTGCATGCCCTGTTGGAAATTATGGCCAGGCAGGGGCCTTCATTTCAAAAGGTGAGTACAAAGATTCAAGGTGCATAGGAATCGGTGACTGTGTCAATGCCTGCCCATATGAGAATATCTTCTATTACGATATAAGGCACTTCATCAGGGAGCGTCTTAAGAAAGAATCCTCATGAAGGCTGAGCATCTGCATTTCTCACTTCCATTTTTGAGCCATAATGGAACCAGCCAAGCACCACTAGGAAATAGAAGAACATTGATATGACCATGGAAGAGGCAAAAATGAGCCAGCTGATTCCAAATGGTCCAGTTACAAAGATGGGTTCAGCGAGTCCTGCAGCTGAAACCACAACTATGAATATGAACCATGCAACCAGATTTCTGCCCGTCCCTGCAATTTTTGAACGGTTCCTGTATACGTAGCTGAATATAATATAGATAGCCAACAGCATAAGTATGGAATAGATAATCAGAAGAGGAATTATTGGGCCAGCGTTTCCAAGAAGCGCAGGGTCAGCAACCTGCATAAGAAATATGGAGAGAAGGATACGCCTTTCCAGGCCGTCTCCAGTGAATGTAAAGATGAAGAACAGCATCTCAGCAATCATGGGGGCAAGAAAGATGAAATTGGTAATGCTGAGCCCAAAAAAATCAGGAATCTGGAGAGTTGTGGAGAGGCCTTCTGTATAATAGGCCAGTATTCTGAGGAATAGCGCCATAGACACCTCATTCCAGACAAGCACAAGGGCCATTCCAAGTGCCCTGTTTCTTGTCAGAGTAGTAATGTGTGTCTTAATCCCGGTGAGGAAAATATAGACCAGAGCAACAGACATGAAAAGCATTGCAATGTTAAATGAGAGTATGGAACCAAAGAATCCTCCGCCACTGACACTGTAATAGAGCAGTGCATCAAACATCCCCCCCATCATGTCAAGGCTCAGAAGAGAAACTGCCAGAACCCTGATGGTGAAATCTTCATTGTGGTACCTCATGTATCGGATGACCCATATTATGAATGCGGTCATCAGAACCTCTGTGAGAATAACCCAGGGAGTGTTCAGCACAGGTAGAAATCACTTCATACTATTAGATGTTTTAAGCGTAAATGCAAGAGTCTCTAAAAGATTACACTGCATAGGTTATCTTCTGTAATCCTATGGAATTAAGTACTGTTTTTCTGGAAGGACTGAAAGTTTATCCCATGATTATTGCAGTCTTCATAGCGGTAAACGGTAGCTGATATTCATTGAATGAAGCATCTGACTGGAACAGCTCAATTATTCCTCAATTGAAATGAGTCCCGGGGATAGGGTGAATAATCACCTTGTAACGTCTATGAGAATCCTTCCAAGTGACTTCCTGTTTTCCATGTCATTGAACGCTGTATTGACCTCCTCAAGTGAAATAGTCCTGCCACTGAAGGCATGTATCTTTCCACGTGCCGTGAGATCCAGTGCCTTTTCCACATCTTTCTTTGTGGAGCTGATACTTCCAGAAATTGTATTTCCCTTCAGTATTATGAGGCCAAGTGGCAATGGCACAGGTTCAGGATCCACGTTGCCAACAACAACCATCTTTCCTCCAGTTCTTAGGCTTCTCAGGGTTCGTTCAAAGGTTGGTAGGCCTACAGTCTCAAGTGCAAGATGAACACCATCGCTGAATCTGCCCTTGATCTCCCTGTCAAAATTATCCGAGGTTATAACTTCATCTGCACCCAGCTTAAGCAGCGATTCACTTTTCCATGGTGAGGAGGTCTTTGCTATTACATATCCCCCAAGGGCCTTCGCTATCTGTATGGCATGGACGCCAACTCCTCCTCCCGCGCCTGATATCAAAATTCTCTGCCCCTCTTTGAGGCCGCCTACCCTTCCAATGGCATTGTACAGCATTCCAGTAACACATGCTGCCAGTGATGCATCCGCATCGTGAACCCCATCAGGAACAGCAATCAGTGAACTTGCTTTAACCACAATTCTTTCGGCATATGCCCCATCCAGATGCTCCCCATATGTTTGCTTGTTGGGGCAGAGATTCTCATCCCCTCTGAGGCAGAACTCGCATTTGCCGCAGGGCGCATATATCAGGCTGGCTACCCTCTGGCCCACCTTGAAATCGTGCACGGAATCGCCAGTTTCCTCTATTACTCCGGAAATTTCATGTCCAGGAATAATGGGGAGTTTAACTCTTGGGAAAAAACCATCTCTGGTCAGTATATCTCTGTAACATATACCTGTAAGTGTTTGCCTCAATACAACCTCATCATCATGAGGTTGCCTGGAAGGCACGTCTCTTAATACAAGCGGTTCCTTGATCGCATTGAGGAATGCTGCTTTCATGAACATTGATCCTTAACTCTGATAAAAACCCAGAGTAACCTGGATCTTATATCCGGATTCGGGCGGGAATCACTGGTGCCCTAAATTGCATCATTGGCGGAATGCTTCCCATTTCTTAATTTCCAGAAGACAAAGGTGAAAATACCACTGAGTAGAGCAACCATTGAAAAGACAGATGGGATATGCATGAGAATTCCTTTCAGGTTCAGATAATAATTTCCGTTCACCTGGGTCTGAAATGATGGAAGTGTTATCACATATATTGAGGAAACAACAGAAAGAAAGGTTCTCTTCCCAATTATGTAATAATATATCCGGTGATCATGTGGTATGTTCAGCCTGCGATACTCCCGGATGTCTGCACTTAAAGAAATCGGAATTGATGGCCTGGAAATCCTTCAGAAGTCAACAGTTTCAATCATAGGGATTGGAGCAACAGGTTCTTCAGCGGCTGACCTCTTTGTGAGAAATGGCATAGGAAATATGAGAATAGCAGACCCAGATTCAGTGGACATTTCCAATATTCACAGGCAGAGCCTTTATGATGAGAACGATGTGGGTGACCTGAAAGTTGAAGCTGCCAGAAAAAGACTGGTTTCCTCCAATAAAGGTACATCCATCGAAGTATTGCCTCAGAAAATAAACGATGATAATGTTGATCGGTTCTGCAAAGGTTCCTCCATAATCATTGACGGTTCTGACAACATGGAGACTAGAAGGGTACTGAACTCATATTCAGTTACTTCAGGAATCCCATGGGTATTCACATCTGCAATAGGAACAGTAGGGCAGATAAAACTGATCGTTCCAGGCAAAACAGCATGCCTTCAGTGCATAAATGTAAGGTTCGATTCTCCCGAAATGAGGTGTGAGGATGTAGGGGTGCTTGCATCTGCCCCTTACATAACTGGCAGTCTGGCCTGGACTCTGGCGGTAAATTATCTCATAAGAGGCAAATTGATTGACGAGATTATTTATCTTGATGCAGGAGTTCCTGAAATTGTGCATGTGAAAACTCAGAGAGACCACTCATGCCAAATGTGCGGTAATATTCCATGAGGATCGAAGGAATAATTTTTGACCTTGATGGCACAATTCTTGATTCGCGGAAAGTCCGCCTGGATGCCTGGGTCAGTGCCTTCAGGCAGTTCGGAATCTCCGTAAGCAGAGATGAGATCGGCCCTCTGCTCGGCCTTCCCGGTGTTGATCTTGCCGGGCGTTATTCAGATAAGGCATTTGAAATAGAGGAAGCAGAGGAAATTTATTTTAGAGGACACTTAGCTGATCTGAGTTTCTATCCCGATGTTGAAGACACAATTGATACATTAAAGAAGTCCGGAATTAAGATTTCCATAGTTACATCATCCAGGAGAAAGTTTGTAGAGATGCTCGGTGTCAGTTTCTGCCCGGTTGTGACCATAGATGATGTGACTGTTGGAAAACCAGATCCGGAGGGATACATTAAAGCAGTTCAGTTAATGGGGCTTTCCGATTATCATAGAATAATGGTTGTGGGAGATGCTCTCAGTGACATGGAACCGGCCATTGAGATAGGTGCTGTCAGCGTTCTCATAAGGCATGGGGCAAAGACTGAATGCAGTAAATGCAATTATTACATAGATGAGGTTAGGGAATGCCTTGGGGTCATTTCTGAACTTGAGAAAATAGATAAAGTTCCAGACAGGAATAAAGGAAAATGATCACTCCTTCATGAGAAGGATACGGGATATTTTACCTGCACTCCTGGCAGAAAGGCCTTCAGGGGGATGAATTGTTGTGTATACCTCTGTCAGTTCTCCCGATCTGACCTTCTTGAACGCCTCCTCAGCGTTGATACGTATTGCTGTTGAATTCCTTATCCTGTTTGCAAGTTCTGCGCTGATACCATTTTCAGACAGTACATTCCAGGGAGAAAATTCATCAGTCACCCCTATAATTTCAGCATTTCCGGACTTCTTCGGTGTGGTTGTGACCATAAGGATATCTCTGGAGGATATGATCCTTGAAGAAATGCTGAATAATTTTCTGAAGGAGGAAACAAGTTCCGGAAAGGAAGATTCCTCTGCCTCCAGAATGACTCCATCAACTGATCCATTCCCGAATGCTGCGGCTGCATCCTCAGATGGGAGCCGTCTGTAGGTGTACTCTATACTGTTTCTTTTGAGCCATTCTGAGGTTTCGCTGTCTATCAGTCCTGAAATTACTTTCCCGGTTGAGACGTATCTTCTATTGAATCTGAAGACTTCAACTTCCTGACCTTCCGGGAGAGATGTGCTCCTTGGGGGAACAACAATATAGCCGTCTGTGTCAAGGAATCTGCTCACAGAGCCTGACAGCCCCTTTACCGGATATATGCGTGAATCTCCTGAACTTCCAAGGATCTTCACAGGGATGAGATTGGTCTTCAAGCTGTCAACCCTCACGCTCACGCCCATTTTTCCCGTGATTGGAGGTGTTTCACCAATCGAGGATGACAGGGAAAGTACTGGATTCAAGAATATGGAAAGGAAAACCATAAGAGCAGATACAGGAAATCCGGGCAGACCAATTATGAAGTGTCCTCCATGCTGGCCAAATGCTGTTGGCATCCCTGGTTTGATCATCACTCCATGAAAGATCATTCCCGGCTCAAATTCCGAGATAACCCTGTAAACGTAATCATACTCTCCTGCGGAACTCCCTCCAGAAACAATGACAATATGATATTTTCCTATGAATTCTTTCAGTTTACTTTCTATCGACCCCCGATCATCATGGAGGGTGCCAAGATAGTCAGCCATTATTCCAGAATGACTGTTAAGCAAGGACTGGATTGTTGGGCCATTTGAATCATAGATTTTCGGTTCAGTATAAGGAATGCCCGGTCGAATGAGTTCATTACCTGTGGATACTATTCCAATTCTGAGTTTTTCCCTTACCACTATTTCGGGTATTCCCAGAGCGTTCATTACAGCAATATGGGGTATTTCTATAACAGTTCCCGCTCTTATTATGAGCTCATCCTTCACAAGATCCCCCCCTCTGTGCGCTATATTTTCCCCTTTTTCCACCTGAGTGAATACCAGAACATTTTCTCCTCCTTCAGATGATGTCCCTTCAACCATAACCACTGCGTCTGCACCTGTTGGGATTTTAGCACCAGTAGATATCCTTATGGCGGAAAATGGGGATTCAAGTGATGGCGGTTCCACGCCGATTATTGATTCCCCGGTTATCCTAAGAGTGACTGGACTGGAATCAGAGGCTCCATGGGTGTCAGAGGATCTGACAGCATAGCCATCCATGGTTGACCTGCTGAAGGGTGGATTGTCCATGCTGGAAAAGATGTCCTGTGAGACTGTCCGACCCAGTGCTTCTTCCGGTCTTATCTTTTCAGTCCCAAGTTCAATATGTAATTTTTCTTTAACTGTTGCGCAAGCTTCATGAAAACTGATAGGCTTCATCTATACTCCCCATCCGTTAATCTTTACTGGCAGGACATCTCCTCTGGATATGTGTCCCGATTCAGGGTCTGTCTGAATTACTCCATCTGATTCAAGAAGTGAATACAGTCCAGATCTGGGTATGGGCTGGAAGTAAACACCATCCTTTCGGAACTCTATCTTTACTCTCTTGAGGTTAGTGGTGTTCTTCCTGAGTTCAATATCCTCTGAAGCAATTGCAGGTACTGTTCTTCTGACGGCATTGATCTTCAGATATTCTGATATGAATATCTCAAATAAAGTCTCAAATGAAGTCAGCCCTGGCCCGGGTAACCCGGAAACAGAAAATACCGGTTTCCCATAAGCCTCGTAAAGCGTGATTGTTCTTCCCGGCCTCATGTTGATCCCTGCGAATATGGTTCTTCCTATTTCATGCATTGCCTCAGGAACAAGGTCCTTCATTCCAAGTGAAGTCCCTCCTGTTACAACTACTATATCAGAAGAAGAAAGTGTGTTCTCTATTTTTGATTTTATTATGTCCGGGTCATCAGGACATACTCCTGCAGCAGAGAAATTCAGCCATCTCCTGTTGAAATAGTTTACAAACAGTGTCTGGCTGGAATTTGCAATGCGTCTTTCACTCCCCTCCATCAGTTC
>JAMCPQ010000048.1 GCA_023379825.1 Thermoplasmatota archaeon
TGGAAAGAATCCTACTCTATCATAGGAAAGAGGGTCAGGGATGGAGATAAACTAATAACCTACGAGCCAGAGGTTTACCTGTCATATTCAGAAGGAAATGCTCGTAAACTTGCTGAGAAGGCCCGCAAAGAGATTGAATCCCGCAGGAAACTGAATGAAAGGCTTGTCAGGGAAGCAGAGGAATTCTGTGCGGAAGTTTGATATTTGCATGTTCAGAGTTAAATAATCAGGTAATGCATCTCAACATCTCGAAGAGGAAAATGCTTTGGATTTTTTCTTTATCCTTTCATATTTCCGAAAATTTTCTGTTCAGCTGGCGTCACTGCAATAATAATCTCCCAATCCTTCTCCTTTATGGATAGATGATACAATATAATGTTCAATAAAGTGGGATATGGTAAACCTGACAATCCTAGTTTTCTAAGTGAGGACAGTCAGATTGCATTACTGCTTTTCAAATATATGTCCTTCAGGCTAAATGCGGACATTATATAATTCCTGTGGGAAACCCTGGCAGGTTTCATCCAAAAATTTTTGAGTCCTGTCAGGAACTGTGATTGCTGAGCTCTTTCTATGACATAAGTTGTAGCAAGCTCTTTCTCATTAACAGTCATGGTAGCGAACACGGGTCCTGAGTATCTTCTGATGATCTCATTGTAAAAGTCAGTGAACCATTTGGATTTGATTCTCACTTCAAATAGATTTTCCTTTCGATCAACAATTTCTGCCAGACCGTCTCCCAGGAGTTTATCTGAATCTGCTTTGAAGATCAGGTGATCATATTCAGAATTTGAATACGATTTCGGAATGAATGTTCCTCTATTTTGAAAAATTCCATTGTTCTGGAGACGCAGATCCTCATTTTCAAGATTCCACACAGTCTGTATCACGAAAAGATCTTCGAGCCCCTTTTCGCTTTTCGAGTACAATTGTAATATGAAAGGCAGATCATTATTCCGGTTTCCATGGTATACAAGCTCTTTCCTGAATAGGTGTTCGCTTCCAAGGAAATTAAGGACCGATTCCCCTACCTTAATTCTGGAGGAACGATGAAATTCAATAGTGATATAAACATCTCCATCGACCCGCAATATATTTGGTGAGAATCTACACCCGGGAATTGAGTTTATTTCATCATGAAATGGTATCAGGAATGATGGCAGTTCCATCTCCAACACTCCATTGCTGAAATTTATGGTCTCCCCGCCGCCCCATTTCTTGACGAATTCCCCAATATTTCTTATTTCAATCTCTGGAATCTGCTGGCCTATGTTCTGAACCACCAGCATTCTGCCATTTACAACAGACAGCATTAAAAAACCAAATTTACCTATATATTCTATGTCCGCTCCACGCAGCCTTTTAGGGAGGAGATTCTCTATCTTTATTACAGTGCACATATCCAGAACTTCATTGCTAAACAATTTTATTCACCTTTTTTATATATTTTAAGCCCTTTATCGCAATCTGAATTGCTTTCTTGCATAATGCTTTTCAGAGTCAGATAGAATGAATTACCGAAAATAGAAATTACCTGATCCTTCCCGAAAAGACAGAGAAACCACAATATGGAAGGGTAAATTAGATTGTATGGTGGAATTTTTTCCCTTTGAACAGCCATCTCGCTGACTATGTCAGCTGCAGATATCGGGGTCCCGTCTACTATAAGATCAGTATTGTGCAGTGTGATAAGAAACCAGGACCTTGCATTCGCCAAAAGTTGCTCTCCGTTGATTGCTATAACTTTTTCTTTTTCAATTGTATCTAAAATCTGCATCCTAACTTTACGCAATTGATATTCTATCTCCCGCATGAAAATTGTTGGATGCATTTCCCCCACATTTCCAGCGGAGTTGAATATTTGAAACTTAGTGCTGGATGTCATGAATAAACATATTTCCATCTGATCATAAATAGAGAACCAGCCCCACGGATTCAGAAGACCTCTTATTTAGGAAATAAGACTTTCAGACTATTTATGAACCATTGCAGTTTATTCCTCCGCCTTCAAATCTTTTACAAATGTAGGGATTTTATCCTCATTTTTATATATGTTGCAATTTGAGAATTAATTGAGGATTTGTTGGCCATTTATGTCAGGTGACATCGAGACAATTTTTTGAAATATGTTCCTCGCTGTGAACTGAAATTAATTGATTTGCGAAACTTCAATGGAAAGCGGGAAGAAGCAAAATGGATTTTCTTCTTATTCCGGGTGCATGGCTGGGCAGCTGGGTATGGGATGATGTTGCAGATATTTTGAGAAGGAAAGGGCACAGAGCTTTCGGGGTCACTCTAACGGGAATGGCAGACAGGGTGCATCTGGCAAGCCCTGATCTGACCCTCGAGGATGCTGTAAATGATGTTCAGAATATACTCAGGTACCGTGGCCTGAGAAAACAATGTATACAATGGATTGAGCGGGCCCGGTGGGATTCGGACCCACGATCACCGACTTAGAAGGACGGTGCCTTATCCAGACTAGGCCACGGGCCCAGACGCTTTAACGTTCGAATGAATTTTAAAGTTTCGCAACTGAAGCCATTTAACAAGATTCAATGTCAATACTGCTCTTAAGTTTTGAATCAACAGTCACAACATAGAATGGCTTAAATTGCCTGATCATATGGAGAACTGCTGATGTCACATGAACTTTGAAGCGCGCCTTGTATTGCCGAAAGAGCAGTACACCAGGCATATAAAGGCCATAGAGCCTGAGCTAACAATGCCCCTTGGGAGATCCACCATAAGACTGGAGGAATCACCGGGTGATTTTTACATTTATATATCTTCTCCTGATATGGTTTCATTCAAAGCTTCCCTCAGTTCTCTGACAAGATGGCTGAGCTTGGTTGAGAGGGTTCATGAAGAGGTAAAGTAGATGGAACAGAATGTGAGCAATTATATCCAGAATCAGATAAGGCAGGTTCAACAGATTGAGAGCCAGCTTGAACAGATAGCAAATCAGAGATACCAGCTGGACAGCAGAATCAGAGAGCTGGACAAGACACTGAAAGAGCTCCAGGAGGTCTCCGAAGGCACTCCGGTATACAAGAGTGTTGGCTCTGTACTGTACAGGGTGGAGGACAGGAAGAAGCTTATTTCAGAACTGAGTGAGCAGAAGGAGCTCAGTGAAATAAGAATAAAGACACTTGAAAAGCAACAGAAGAGTCTCGAGGAAAAGTACAAGGAGCTTGAGGCAACCCTCCAGGCGAAATACGAGGAAGAAACTAAAAGGAGAGGTTCCAGCCAGTGATTGATCTAGTTGATGTACAGTCAGGAAAGCCTAAGTTTCAGATACCAATAGGAGAGGTTGGTGTAAAGGGAATACGATATCCGATCAGGATAGAGAGATCGGGGCGTTCAATAAATTTAACCGCATCAATAAACATTTTTGCTGACATACCATCATCAAGAAAGGGAGCAGATTTTTCAAGAAATATTGAGGCAATAAATGAAGTGATACTTGCCGAAAAAGTAACTGACGGTGTAGAATCCCTTGCCCTTAAGCTGGCCAGAAAAGTACTGGAAAAACTCCCATATTCAAACAGATGTTCAGTGGAGATTGAAGCTGAATATCTCAGGGAGACCAGAGACCATGGTGACAGGGTAGCTGTCATACCATCAGTTCTTGTGGGCAAGGCATCTGCATCAAGGGATGGCAATTACAGAAAGGGTCTCTGGGCCCGGATAAAGGGAATTACCGCATGTCCATGCGCTATGGAAACAACAAGGGCAATAATTTCCAGAGAGAACCCTGGAAATGACGATCTCCTTAGGAGGATACCTTCAATATCCCATAACCAGAGGAACACCATTACTCTGGGCATCGATGGTCTGAGGGAGGAGGAAATTGAGGCGGATGATCTCATATCAATTGGAGAATCATCACTTGGTGGACCACTCTATTCACTCCTCAAGAGGGAAGATGAAGGTAAGATGGTATACAGGGCTCATTCAAATCCAATGTTTGTTGAGGATATAGTCAGGGAACTGGCAGTGAAGATAGGCAAATTTTACAGTAATCTCCCTGAGAGTTCCGTCATAGAAGTCTCCTCAGAAAGTGAGGAGAGCATACATCCACATAACGCATATGCAAGAGTCTCCATAACAATAGGGGATATTTTAAAAATAACTGGAAAAGAAACAGACCCGCAATAAGATAGAAGCGGATCAGATCTCGGAAAGCCTTCTGACCATCTTTACAGCACTGTCCACTGCGTCTTTAGCCATCTCGATCCTCGCCATGGCCTGAAGTCTTGATTCGTTGGGCCCAGAGATGCCAAGTGCCACCGGCTTCATATACTCAACGGACAGATCCTCTATCTTTCTTGCAGCATTCTGCATTATGATCTGGTCATGATCGGTCTCGCCCTTGATGACTGCCCCAAGTGTCACAACAGCGTTTATGTCTTTCAGTTCCAGGAGTTTCTTAACTGCAAGCGGTATATCAAAAGTTCCGGGAACCTTTACAACCTTACCTACCTCGGTTCCAAGAAATGCAGCATGCTCCTTTGCCCTTTCCAGCATCATCATTGTTATATCGTAGTTATATTCCGAAACAACTATTCCCAGTTTCATGTTTTACACCTAATGTCTGATCCCACCACCTGATTCCTCAACGGGCCCCACATCAGCGTATCCCTGCCTGAGGCCCTTTCCGGCCTTCTCTGTAAGTTTAGCCCTGTCGAAGACAAGGTAGTAAGCGTTAATTGCGTGTTCCCGAGCACGCCTGTCCATCAGCCATGCCAGTTCACCCGGGCTTTCAGCCTCCTCTTCATGAACAAACACTTCCAGAATGTGTCTTCCTGTCATTAGTTGAGCCTGCATTATTCCGTTTGAAGCGGTCTGCGCTGATATTTTGTCAAGGGGTTTCGACCCGGGCATTCCACAGGCTACAACAATATCGCAGTTGTCCTCTCTGAGAAGTCTGAGGCATGCCACCGGGATATCTTTTATTCCCGGCACTGTGTATCTGATGATCCTGAAGCCTGTACCCATTTTCTGCAGCTCGTCCATGACAGAATGGCCCATGTCGAACCTTGCAAATGTGGTGTCAACAACCCCGAAAAACTTCAAATGGTCCCCTCTATGTATTCCGAAATCTTGTTTCTGATATCTGTGCTGCTCCTGTATTCTGATTCCTCAAATCTGGATATCCTGACAACTCTGGCAGGACAGCCCATTTCCCTGCATTTTCTCTCCAGATCGGAAGGATTGAACCTCTGGTCATGCCCAAGGGTTATAACATCCGGCCTGTTCTCACGAACCGTCTGAAAAATATCCCCTTCATGTCCAAGTATAGCTCTGTCAACTATCCTGAGCTCTGATACCATCATCAATCTGATATCTTCATTAAAAATGGGTGTTTTTCCATTTCTCAAAGCTGTGGAATCCCTGGCTATGACCACAAGCAGTTCATCTCCCAACTTCCTGGATTCCTTCAAGTAATGCAGATGCCCCGGATGAAGTATGTCGAACACTCCTGTGGCCATCACTCTGATCATCGTTCCACCTGCGGATTATAGATTCTCCATCTATAAAGGTTAGGGAGTTATCGGCAGCGAATTTCATTGCTTTGTCCCTGTTCAGGGACAGGCCATTGTCATCCAGCATTTCAACCAGTGTTACCGAAGGTATCAACCCTGCCACCTCACTGAGGTATGTTCCAAGTTCCGTGTGTCCTCTTCTTCTGCTGAAATAGCCATCTCTGGCAATAATCAGTGAGATGTGTCCGGGTATCCTGAAATTCTCTGCAAATCTGACAGCCGCACCGGATGTTTTTCCGGAGGCAATTTCTCCAAGAAGCTCAGCAAAGGACCTGGCTGTTAGTGAGCGATCGTTATCAGATATGCCAGTGAATGTTTTTCTGTGATTAATTGTAACAGAAAAGGAGCTGTTCTTATCATATTTCATATCAGATGTGTCCATTGCCCTCCTTTCAATTCTAAGATTTTCCCTGTAGAACTCCTCAATAAATGGAAGACCAAGTATCCGAGCCTCGTTTTCCCTCAATGTGGTGCAGATGAGGCCACCACCGTTCTTCCTCATGAACCTGATGCCTTCGCTTGTGATGTGCTGGGAGGCTATCACTATGTCTGTTTCCCCCTCTCTTTTTGCTGAATCAAAGATCAGAACTGGTTTACCGGACCGAAGATCCCTGATTGCTTCCTCAATCATAG
>JAMCPQ010000049.1 GCA_023379825.1 Thermoplasmatota archaeon
GCTCCAAGTATTGGTATGATGCTGACCCCAAATTCTTCCTGTCTCCTCAAAAGCCAGGCAAGCGAGAGCTGAGATGTGGTTACCTGCATATCTTTTGCAAGTTCTGACAGAATTCTGACATGATTTGTGCTGGACTCTATTTTCTTCTCAAAGCCTTCAGTGTAGCCCGCCCTGCTGTCATTAGGTACACCTTTGAGATATTTCCCGGTGAGAATTCCCTCTGCAAGGGGGACATATGCCAGAATGGCCAGTTTGTTTTCCCTGGCTATCCTCAGGTTTGATCCTTCCAGTTCCCTCTCCAGAATGTTGTAAGGTTCCTGCAAGGAAACAAATGTCTCCCATCCATTCTTTAATGCAATATCAAGCATTTCTGATGTTGCTTCAGGTGGATGATTACTCACCCCAAGGTAATGGACAAGCCCATTGTGAACAAGGTCATTCAGGATATCCATTGTTTCTGCGGCTTTAGTATTCGGATCCTGCCAGTGAATCTGATAAAGATCCACATAGTCAAGCTGCAGTCTTGAAAGACTCTGCCTTATCTGCCACGATATATGTTTCCTGGAAAGCCCGCCTCCGTTTGGAAAGGATGCGACCTCAGCTCTGACTTTAGTGGCAATAACCAGTGATTCCCTTTCATAGCCATTGATGAATTTCCCAAGAATTCTTTCAGCATTACCTGAATGGTCGGGATGAAGATGGGTTTCACTTATTGTCCCGTGGTATGTGTTCGCGGTGTCGAAGAAATTTATTCCAAGGTCAAGGGCTTTTTTGAATATTCTGTTTGACTTATCCTCATCAACATAGAATATGCCCTGTTCATCTTTTTGCCTGGATGGAGGGAGATGCCAGGTACCCAGTGCAAACTGGGAGACCTGCATACCGCCGATAAACCTGTATTTCATATTTTGAGATAGGGGTTGCAGTGATAAAACTTACTGGCAACCTCAGTTTCTCATTTTTTCAATCATGAATCATATTTAGGTTCTATCATTTCATAGAAGGCAGCGTCCTTATCTCTTCGTTTCAGCAGATCCCGGAAATCTAAGTCGGGTCAGGGTTAAATTTTTGGTATCCCTATGAGGATAACGTTATACCGGTCCTCACTCTCATCCTGCTTCTCTTCAAGTTCTCCTTCGGTGTAGATTTCTTCAAAAATTTCCCTGATCCTTGCAACCATCTTTTCATAGGTGCTTCTGGAAAGCCATGAATTTGAGAACAGAACCTGATCGAAGAATTTAGAATTGAATTGCTTAGTAAACTCTTCATCGGACTTCATTTCTATCTCTCTCGCCATAATTTTCAATCTAAGAATTTCGCTGTTAATTCCGGAAATAAGATATTCCCTTAGTTCTTCAGGAGATTTCCTGTTCAACAGATCTTCCTGCTGTTTCACAGAGAACCCTTCGAGAAGCTGCGTATTGGGGTAGTAGTACTTTTCAACATAGTTCTTCTTCACCCTTGTTTCAGGTTCTCTCAGGATTCCATCCTCAACCATCTCCTTTAAGTTCTGATAGAGGTTGGAGCGGGAGGTACCTATAATTTTGGACATCTGGGTAGCGGTCATCTTTCCGTTCTGTAGCAGAACTATGATTATAGACAGCTTGGTCTGGTTCCTGAATGAATCTATCAGACGCTTTCTTCCTTCCTCTGTCTCTTCATCCATCCTATAGAAATTTATATATCACTTATAAGATTACGTATAAGTAATTTAGATATGTATAAAGAAAAAGAACATGTAGGCTCAAAGAAAGTTCATCTCAGTAAAAGTTTCTACCTTCTGGTTTCTTCCGGTTCGCTCTCACGTGCCGGCACCACTGCATTTTCAATTTCAATATTATGGATCACCCTTGCGCTGACAAATTCCGCTCTTATAGCCGGGCTGGCAGATGGTCTGTTCACATTTCCCCTTATTTTCAGTTTCTACTTTGGGGCCATAATAGACAGGAGTGAAAGGAAAAAGGACATAATGGTAGGATCAACCCTGCTCAGGGCGGGAGCAGTTCTTCTGATATTCATTGCAGTACTTATTCATGTTTTTGTATTGATTATTTTGCTGATCTATTTTTGTGTAATAATTACAGGAACCATGTCCGATATACAGAACTCGGTCAGATCAGTGTGGACCAAGTCTTTTCTAAATGAGGGGCAGTATCAGAGGGGTACTTCTCTCATGAATGGCTCAATTTCTCTTGCTGAAGGAGTTGGATACGCCATCTCTGGGATACTGCTTTACCTGGGCTACATGTATGCAGTAATTCTTCTTGCCTCTATTTCACTTATTTCTCTCGTACCTGTTATTCTGTTGAAGGAGAAGAAACAGGAAACAGATAAAACATCAGAAAGGAGTGTCAGGAAGGACATGTTTGAAGGGATAGCTTTCATCAGAAAAAACAGAAGCCTGAGACAGCTCATAATAATAATGATCTTTGCGAATTTTGTAATAGCAATGGTTGGAATAGGGTTCACATTCACAGTGGAGGAGGTTTTCAGGATCCCGGCATTCTATCTAAGTCTCATTTTTATAGCCCTTTCAGTGGGAATAGCTGGGGGTTCAATACCCGGAAGCCTGATAAGAGGGACACTCGGCCCTGTTATCGTTCCGCTCCTTGCATTCGCCGGTGTTCTGTTCATTTCCATTGGCTATGTGAATGAAGTTTTGGTATTCGCAGCTATGGTTTTTGGAATAGGGTTCTCCATTGGTATAATCAATTCTGTTGCAGAAACAGTGTTCATCAGGAAAGTTCCCTCCGGAATGATGGCAAGGATAAGTGGTGCTGTGAATACATTTGCACTATCTGCAACATTCCTATCCGGAACTATGGCGGGAGTAATCATTGAATTTTTCACTATCAGGTCTCTATTCCTGATAATCGGTACTGCAACAATATTTGCAGGAATCCTGATAATATTCATGAAGGACTTTTACAGAGAAAGGATTGATCATGCCACAAATGTAAATTAATTGAGGAATCAATATCAGGAAAGTTTCATTGCTCAAAGCCTTTAGCGACGCCATTCCAGCATCTAACGGCTTCCTTAAGTATTTGTAACATCCAATCGGGAATACAGGGAAATTAATATTAAGGTTCCACCCTCAGAGTGCCATACAAAGATTAAAGAAATGCACCATCAGTTGTTGCCAAGGACACTTGAGTGACAAAAAGAGGCATGGCAAACAAATTATGTGAGGTGATAATCAGGGTCCGTGAAAATTGCTGGTATGGACGGTAAACAGTGGACAAGAATTATTGCAGCATGGTCAGGCTGGTTGATGGATGGCTATGTCTCCATTTCCTATGCACTTGTAGCTGCAACCATTGCTCCTATCATCTTTGGGCCAACTAAGTATGCCCTTGTTGCGACATTCCTCGGATTTGCGGTTACATCCCTATCCCGTGTCCTTGGGTCTCTGTTCTTCGGAAATTTCCTCGGTGACAGGCTTGGAAGAAGGAAAATGCTCACTGTTACTGTGTTTGGATTTTCAATCTTCGGTTTCAGCATAGGTTTTGTACCGACATATTCTCAGGTAGGGTTCCTGGCCCCTGTTATTATGTATCTCCTCCTTTTCTTTGTGGGCTTCTTTGCAGGTGCTGAATATGGCGGTGGTGCAGCTCTTGCATCAGAAAGCGCACCTCCCTCAAAGAGGAATTTTGTCGGTGCCTTTGTTCAGAGCGGCTTCGGAGTCGGTTACTTCATAGTGTCTCTTGTATATTCCCTGATGAGCCTTCATTTTGGCCAGAGCCTTTTCAATTCCACAGACTGGAGATATCTATTCTTCAGTGCAATAATTCCGGGAATGATCTCTCTTGCAACACGGTTTGGTTCTCTTGATTCAACAGTCTTTACAGAAATGTCAGCTAAAAGGGAAATATCAAAGCATCCAATTCTAGATCTGTTCAGGGAATCACCCAGAGCACTGATCTTTGCCATATTTATTACCTCCGGGATTCTGTACATAAATTCCGGCACTCTGTCATATTATCCTACAGTAATGCACGAATACCTGAAGCTGAATGACTCCTCAATAGGATATTTCATAGCTCTGATAAACCTAATTTCCCTGTTTGGGGTCTGGATAGGTGGCCTTATTTCCCTGAAGTTCCAGGCCAGAAAGTTGTCCATGTTCTTCTATTCACTGATTTTTGCAATATTCTTCTACCCACTGCTTCTTCTGGGATATTCGCAAAACGGGACATATATAATTCTGGGCTTCGGTTTCCAGGCATTCCTTGAGGCCATAATTTTTGCGTCCCTTCCAACATTTCTGGCAGAAACTTTCAGCAAGAAATTCAGGTCAACTGCTGTTGGTTTCTCCTACAATATGGGGGCAGTTATTGGCGGTTTCGCTCCGACCATAATATCAGTGTTTGAAATCACATCGTTCTCAACAGTTCCATGGGCACTGAATCTGCTTGCCGGATCTGCTATTTTACTCTTTGGAGTATTCATGTCGAGGGAAACATGGAATCCATCCACTAACAAGACTACAGATGCAATAACGCAGTAAATCTGATAAATATGAGGCAGGGAAAACCTGCCAGATTTAATTACTTTCCCGCCATTTACTCCCATGGCAGAAGAGAATCTTAACAACGTCAATCTGAAACTGCTGAAAGATACAGAGGTAAAGGCCAGGGCAAATGGGAACTCTTTCCCGACCAAAAAAGTCATTACCGGTCATCTAACACTTAAAGGAAGCCCTGAGTTTGAGGCAACTGTAGCATCCAATCTCTCAAATTTCACTTTACAGGCGGACGAACCACCTGCCCTTGGAGGATCAGGAGTGAATCCAACACCTCTGACATACCTTCTGTTCGGCCTGGTTTCATGTTTCACAACCTCCCTTGCAAACCAGTGTGCAATTGCGGGTTTGAAGCTGAATAATCTGGAAGTTACCGGGACGATGAACTATGATCTGGGGCCGGTTGTTACTGAAGCGGACACTCCTATCGTAAAGGATGTCACCCTTTCTGTGAAGTCTGACAGGGACCTCACTGAGATGATTAAAAAGGCAAGGAGACACTGCCCATCTCTGTTTGCCATTGAAAACCCCATCAGGACTACAATCGTCCAGGAAAAATCCTGATCAGCGAACCATCCTCAGGATATCCTCAAGTATTGTATCCGGATTTTCCGTACCCACAGAGAGCCTGAAGAAATTCTCATCCACCCCTATTTCCCGGAGTTCCTCTCTTCCAAGCGACCTGTGTGACATCGTCTTTGGATGTGAAATAACAGTATTTACTGAGCCCAGGGTGTTCGCCGGTTCTATATACCTCAGCTTTTTCATCAATTCAAATGGATTCTCAGCACCTTTTCTCACCCTGAAGGAAAGTACAGGTCCATACCCGCTCAACTGATGCGAAGCGATAAGGTGGTCTGGATGCCCATCAAGTCCGGGATATATAACTTCATCAAAAACATTCAACTCAGAAAGCTTTTTTGCCAGATAGAATGCGTTTTCATTTCCCTTATTGATTCTCAGTTCAAGTGTCTTGATTCCTCTGATAGCCAGGAAAGCTGTATTTGGGTCAAGATTTGTACCGAGCGTTCTTCTGAAGTTATCAATTATTGTAATTAATTCGTTCCTGCCGCTTATAGATCCAGCTATGATATCATTATGTCCACCTATGAATTTTGAGAGGCTGTGCAGCGACAGATCCGCTCCAAGTTCCAGAGGCTTGAGATTAATTGGGGTGGCAAAGGTTGAATCCACAATCAATATGCCTCCCTTTTCATGGACAGAATCCGAAATTCTCTCTATATCATAAACCCTGAGTGAAGGATTGGATATGGCCTCAAGAAATACCACCGTTCCTTCTTTCAGAGATTTCAGTATGTTTTCAGTGCCTGTACCCGAGGTTGTGACTTCCACGCCCCATTCCCGAAGAAACCCGGTTGCCAGGTTTCTTGTCCTGGCAAAAAGGTCAAGTGGAAGTAAGAGTCTTGAACCAGGCTTCAGCAGTGATAAAAGGGAGGTTGAAATTGCACCCATACCTGAAGAAAAGCATGTCGTGGATTCAGCTCCCTCCAGCTCAGAGATTATTCTGGAAAGTTCCTCTACCGTGGGGTTATTTTCTCTTCCGTATCTGTATCTGTCTCCCTCAGGAAGCTTGAAGGCACTGGTCTGATAGATTGGAAATGTCAGGCTGTACCTAGGGGGATCAACTGTTTCCTTTACTTTCATTTCATTGCTCAATTCTTACACCTTCGCTCTCCTTTACCTCTTTAACTTCACACAATATTCCAAGGGTTTGAAACCTTTCTTTAATGCTTTTCCGGACTTTTTCAATGTGATCATCAGTACACACAAAAAACATGGCCGGGCCTGCTCCAGAAATACAGGCCCCCAGAGCACCTTTATCAAGTGCATCACTCCTGACTGCATTGTAATATTGAAGAAGTCTTGCTCTCTCAGGTTCGAAGATAAAGTCATTCATTCCAAGAGTTATCAATTCGCCATCTCCTGACTGAAGTCCGGATATAAGAAAAGCAAGGGATGAAGAATTCATCACATGGCTCTTCCTAGTTACAATGTCAGGAATTATCCTCCTCATAGTTTCTGTCTTTAAAGGTATGTCCTGGACAAGGGGCAATGCTATCAAGAATCTGAGATCAGGATGAATCTTAACCCTTTTAGCATTTATCTTTCCGTCTGATCTCACTATGACAAGCCCGCCAAGAAGGGATGCGGACACATTATCATAATGAATTCCTTCAGTTGAAGCGGATTCACCATGTCCGCTTAAGGCTATCTTTTCCTCTGCGGACAGTTCAAGATCATAAATGGAATTCAGAGCTTCCAACGTCGCTGCAGAAGAAGATCCACTTCCTCCAAGACCTGAGGATATGGGAATTCCCTTGTTAATCTCAATAGAAATGCTGTCAGATATATCATATCTATTAAGAAATTCAAGAGCAACCCTTCCTGCAGAGTTTTGCTCCGGAATTGCTGGAGTACTTTCAGAAATTATTCTTATCTTACTTTCATGATCTTTTGAAACTTGCACAGTCACTCTGTCGAATCCAAAATCATGGCACAGGGCCAGTGAATCAAACCCCGGACCCATATTAGCAGAGGAGGAATATGCTATTGCTGTTGTTTTCTTCAATGTTCTGTAATTATATTACTGTATTACTTGATTATTGATTATAATATTACTCGGGATGATATAATGTCTGTAAAAAATTGTAATTAATCGTATCCGCAGCCGCACTGAACAGCCTCTTCCTGAGACTCGTGCTCAGCACCGCACATCTTGCAGTGGTGGTTTCCTTCCATGCTTTCTTTCACCTCTTAATGCTAATTATTCTCACTATTTATAAAGCTTACGAATCTGTGTATCGTCGATTATCGAAATAATGTGCAAAGAAGCAGTGAATTATTGGATTTTCCTCAATATTCGGTAATTGTCTATTTATTCTGAAAAACAGGTGAAATGTATTAAAATATTGTTCTGAATTTTCAGGGAAAATTATGAATATGTTCTGTAAAATATGGCATTTTCTATGTTCGACATATTTTAAGAAAGTTTTCGAACATCTCCGTCCCATATTGTGTGTTCTGAACTTCAGGGTGGAACTGCACTCCATATATGGGTTTGGAATTATGCTGGAAAGCCTGAATTTTACAAGTTTTTGAGGATCCAAACACGGTGAAACAATCCGGGAGCTCTTTAACTTCGTCATTATGGTTCTCCCAGGCGATTATTCTGTCACCAATACCATCGATGAGAGGTGATCTTCCGGAGAAAGATATTTCGGCTTTACCAAATTCTGGATGGACGCCAGGTCCAACCTTCCCACCAAAGTTCAGGGCTATAAACTGGGCACCCACACATATCCCAAAAACTGGAAAATTATGATCCTCAATGTATGACTTCACATTACCCAGCTTGGGAAGTTCAGAAACTATACTTGGGGCGCCTCCTGAAAGGACAATTCCATCAGCGTTATTCAATGATTCTGAGGGGGAGGTATTTGGAATTATGGAAACCTCAACACCCAGATCCCTGAGAACTCTGTATTCACGGTGGGTCCACTGCCCGCCGTTGTCAATAACATATATCTGCATGTATCTATTCCATTCCAGGAATACCAAGGGATTTGCTTATCTCCTTATATCTGTTCCTTATTGTTACCTCAGTCACACCGGACACTCTGGCAATCTCTTTCTGAGTCCTTGGTTTTCCAACCATAACTGATGCGATATATATGGAGGCAGCTGCTACTCCTGTGGGGCCTTTTCCAGAGGAAATGCCTAGTTCAATTGATTTTCGTACAATGTCTTCACTCACGATAATGGCCTGCTTATCCAGATCCAGCTTGCTACAGAACTGAGCAACATATGAATAGGGAGTAGTGGGTTTTAGATTGAGGCTGAGCTCCTTTGCAAGATGCCTGTAGGCTTTTCCTATCTTTTTCTTGTTGACTTCAGAGGCTTTTGATATTTCATCCAGGGTCCTTGGTAGATTAACCATTCTGCAAGCCGCATAGATGGATGCACATACTATGCTTTCAATGCTTCTCCCTCTGATCAGATTCTTTTCAACTGCTCTTCTGTATATAAGTGCCGCAGTTTCCTTAATATCCTTCGGGATACCAAGTTTTGCTCCGTTATCGTTCAGCATCTGCAATGCCAGAGAAAGGTTTCTCTCCGCTGCATTGCTTACACGAATCCTCTGATGCCATTTTCTCACTCTATAAATCTGTGCCCTGTTCTTGTGTGGGATACGCTTACCATAATAATCCTTATTTGACCATGAAATCTCAGTTGCCAGACCTTTATCATGGCTCAAAAACGTCATTGGAGAACCAGTCCTTGCCCTTCTATCATCCTGCTCAGAATCAAAGGCACGCCACTCAGGTCCCTGGTCAATAAAAGAATCCTCCAGGACCATTCCACAGTCGTTACAAATCAATTCCCCCCTTTCATAATCCCTAATCAAATGTTCTGAGCTGCACTCAGGGCATTTTTTGGTAATGTCATGATCAATATTCGGAGCCATTATTACACCTATTAGTTTTAAGTACCCACATCTTTATCTCTATTAAATCTTTTCGGAAAAAACTTCCCTATCCTTGAGAGGTTCTATTTTCAACACACCATATTAAGTCCTATGGAAAGAGATTTCACGTCCCTGAGTTATGCTTGACTCTGATGCAATTCAGTTCCTTGAAACCAGTGTGACCCCTGTAAAAATACTTTATACAAATTGATAAATAGTCTAATTTCCCATCTCATGTATAATTAAAAAAATCATGGAGTCGAGAAACAATCGATCAGGAGAACACGAGATGAATGGTATTCGTTCCACATATCAACCCATGTCAACATTAGTAAACCCATAGATTTACTAATTCCACAATCACTCATATGGTATTCAAACAGGAATACCAATGTTTTAATATAGTGATAATTTGAATTAAGACTTTTGCGTTAAATTTATATAGTTTACTCTGATATATGATATGATGAAAGTTCCCGCAAGAATAACGCAGAGACTTGACAATCAGGTAATAGTTAAAATGGAGGGCTGCCCGAAGCTGAAGTCCAGAGTACTGGACAGCACAGGCAGGAACATTGGAAAACTCATAAGAATATTTGGGCCGGTTAAATCACCCTATGGTCTTGTTGCAGTTAACACTCAGATTGAAGACGGGAACGATCTGTTCATCGAATATAAGGAGGTGTAATAATGTCTGGTGAAATTGAGAAGAATGAAAAGAAGAAGGATATAGAAGAGATAGATAAGTGCCCGGAATGCGGTTCCACACAGTTAGTAAGAGACTACGAGAGGGGTGAGCTGATATGCAACAACTGCGGCCTTGTAATCGATGACAGTTTCATAGATCAGGGTCCCGAATGGAGAGCATTCGACTCAGAGCAGTCAGAATCAAGAGCCAGAACAGGATCCCCAATGACTTTCACCATTCATGATAAGGGATTATCCACCGATATTTCCTGGAAGAACAAGGACTCGTATGGAAAATCTATTCCTACAAGAAACAGAGCACAGCTCTACAGATTAAGGAAGTGGCAGAAGAGAATCAAGGTATCCAACGCTGCGGAAAGAAATCTGTCCCAGGCTCTTCAGGAGCTTGAGAGAATGGCTTCAAATCTAAGCATCCCAAACGATGTAAGGGAGACTGCTGCAGTCATATACAGAAAGGCTGTCAAACAGAACATGATCAGGGGAAGGAGTATCGAGGGAGTTGTCGCAGGATCCATATACGCAGCCTGCAGAATCACCAATGTACCCAGAACTCTTGATGAGATTGCATCCGTTACCAGAGTCAAGAAGAAGGAGATTGGCAGAACCTACAGAATAATGAGCAGGTTCCTCAAACTGAACATTATGCCATCAAAACCTGATGACTATGTGAACAGGTTCTGCAGCAAACTCAAACTGTCTATGGAGGCAAGGAAGAGGGCCACAGAGATACTTAAGATGGCTCAGGAGCATGACCTCACATCGGGAAAGGGTCCAACAGGTGTAGCTGCTGCAGCAATATATATAGCATCTCTGCTCACAGAGGAGAGAAGAACTCAGAGATCAGTTGCAGAAGTGGCAGGAGTAACAGAAGTTACTATCAGAAACAGATACAAGGAACTTACTGAGAAACTATCACTGAAGATGGAGGGGGAACCTCCACTATAATTCCCTCATCATTTTTTTTGAAATCTCATAACATCTAAGAATATCCTCTGAAATGCTGTAAATTGAGGAAATTTTGAGGTTTTCAACGTTAACAGTCATCGCTCCATTATCCACTGAAACTTTTATGTCGCTGTTATTGTCGGGATCAAGTGAAGATGCTGCATTCTTCAATATTTCAGGTTCATCATTTATAATTATTTTTAGAGAAACGCTCACGTCCTGAATATAGGAAAGTGAAATAAATTAATTCCCAATCAGGTCAGGAAGCTGAGGTTGCCGAGCCAGGTTAAAGGCGACAGACTCAAGATCTGTTTCCGAAGGGATCCGCCGGTTCGAATCCGGCCCTCAGCATATTTCTATTTTTCCTTTCAACATAAATCAATACAGAATTCATTGACAGGATATTGCTGTTAAATTAAGAGAAATATGGGCTATATGAACAGGATGGCATGAATCTAGGGACTTGGGACTTCTATTATGCAGACCCTGTCTGATTTCAGAGATTCCATCAGAGCCTTTCTAAAGTCCTCCGGACCCTCACATCTGAAGTAATTTGCATTGAAGCTGTGTGCCAGCAATTTGAAATCAGGGTTGGTGAAAGATATGTATTCTGGCTTGTAACCTGAGTCCTCCTGTTTCTGCTTGATAAGTCCATAGGACCCATTGTTCAGAACAACAATCGTGAATGCCAGTTTCAATCTGGAAGCTGTTTCCAGTTCCTGCAAATTCATAAGGAAGCCGCCGTCACCAGTAACTGATACAACGTTATCATCTGGCCTTAGCAGCTTGGCTGATACTGCGGCAGGAAGAGAACCACCCATGGAGGCAAAACCATTGTAGATGATGGTCCTGTTAGGGGTTGACGGATGATACCATCGTGCCACCCAAACCTTGTGTATTCCCACATCTGAGATGAGGGTACTGTCAGGAGGCAGATCATCTGTAAGAACCTTCATAATTCCCCTGGGTATCCTGTGCACTGCATCGCTGCTGTTGTTCAGCTCTGCAAGCCTTTTCTCTCTTATACCGTCATGTATTGAAGTATCTGATCTGCGCTTGACAAGGCTGGTGAGCCTGCCAACTGTAACAGAAATGTCCCCTACAAGGTCTATTTCAACTGGAAAGTGTTCATCAGTCTCTGCGGCAGACGTATGAATGTTAATGATTTTCCTCTTTGAATCAGAATTCCAGGTAATGGGATCATATTCCACCAGATCGAATCCGATAGCAATCACAAGGTCAGCTGCATGCAGAGGCCTCATTCCTGGAGGGTATGGTTTTCCACCTACAACAAAAAGATTCCGAGGATGTTTGAATGGTATGACCCCCTTTGCCATGAATGTAGAAACAACCGGAATGTTGCATGTGTCCACAAATCTGCTGACGGAATCCCACGCCTTTGATCTGATGACACCGTTTCCAACCAGTATTATTGGCCTTAAGGAAGCATTGATAATTTTCGCAGACTCTTCAATTTGCTTTCCAACTGATTCATAGACAACCTTTTCAGGGATGTAAAGCGGCGAAAGTTCTCCCATCTCTTCCCTTGCGACATCTTCAGGAAGCTGAATATGAGATGCACCCGGCTGTTCAGAAGTTGATGCCTGAAAGGCTTTTCTTATGATTTCCGGGATTGCCTCCGATACGATCACGGCTGCATTGTATTTTGTTATACCTGAAAAAAGCTTCAGAGTATCTATGTTCTGATGTGATTCCTTGTGCAACCTGTCTCTCGATGCCTGTCCTGTGATAGCCACTACAGGTACCTTATCGAGATGAGCGTTGGCTACACCGGTTACAAGGTTTGTTGCACCAGGGCCAAGGGTTGAAAGGCATACTCCAGGCTTTCCGGTAAGCCTTCCATAGGTGTCAGCCATAAAAGCAGCACCCTGTTCATGTCTGCAAAGTATGAATCTTATGCTGGACCTTGAAATAGAATCAACCAGGTCAATGTTTTCCTCTCCAGGTATACCAAAAATGAACTGAACTCCCTCATTTTCAAGGCATTTAACAAAAAGGTCACTGGCTCTCATATCATCACAATGCTATTGCTCAAAAGAATAAAAGTGTTGCAGAAATGTAAGAAAATTAAGGGTCAAGGATTTCTCTGTGACCAGACAGTTTTAACATTGGTGAATTCCAGCATTCCGTATCTTGAGAGTTCCCTTCCATAGCCGCTCTTTTTGACTCCTCCAAATGGGAGTCTGGGATCTGACGCTACTATGTGGTTCACAAAAACCATTCCTGCTTTTATTTCCGGAATCAGTCTGGCAGCCTCCTCAGGATCTCCCCATATGGAGGAGCCCAGACCAAATGGAGTCTCGTTTGCAATTCTGACGCACTCATCATCGTTTCTGAATTTCTTCAATATGGCGACAGGGCCAAACACCTCCTCGGTATATTTTTCCTCTGTTACTGCCAGAGTAGGAGGTACAATGGCACCCTCATGGTTTCCGATTTCACTAACTTTGCCGATTGTGGACAGTTCTTTTATCTGCTTCCTCACGGTTTCGGCCTGCTCTGCCGAGGAAAGAGGGCCAAGAAAAGTTGAATCAGAAAGCTGGTCTCCCGTCCTGACTTTGCTGAATTCTTCAGACATCGCCTCATAGAACTGGTCAAAAATATCTTCGTGAACCAGAAAACGCTTTGAAGCGATGCAGCTCTGCCCGTTGTTCTGCAATCTCCCAAAGGCTGCATTTTTTGCTGTTTTTTCAATGTCTGCACTTTTGAGCACTATAAAAGGATCTGAACCTCCAAGTTCAAGTACAGCTTTCTTAAGATTCTTTCCTGACTCCTGTGCAATCTGGGATCCAGCACCGGTGGAGCCTGTGAAGGATACACCATCGGAGTACCTGATGGCTTCAAGCGATGATGCTCCTCTTGCCACTATTGTTCTGAAAATATCGGTCTCTGCTATCTCCTCGATCTTTTTAGCAGTGCCTGTCACAATGGATGCGTGTTTCAGAATGATCCCGTTACCAGCTGCCATTGCAGGAATCGCTGCTCTCATGGCCTGCCAGAGCGGATAATTCCATGGCATGATAAGAAAAACTGTTCCAAGGGGCTCAAAGCGGACATAACTCCTGTCAGCTTCAGTCTTTACGGGTTCGTCAGCAAGGAATTTCTTTGCATTGTCCACTGCATAATCAACGAGCCTGATGGTTTTGTTTATTTCTGCTCTGGACTGTGTTATGGACTTACCCATTTCAGAAGACATGAGTTTTGCGAGATCTTCCAGGTTTCTTTCCAGGGAAGGTTTGAGGCTTTTCTTCAGGTAGTTTAATCTTTCATCCACATCCTTTCCCCAGTCTTTCTGGGCAATGGAGACTGAATTGAACTTTTCCTTTATCTGTTCTGTGGAATCCTCCTCGAACTCCGCCAATTTTTCCCCGGAATAGGGATTTACTGTTCTGACTGACATAAAATCATATTGGTATATCGGATAAAGATGTTTTGAATTGTATCTCAGATCTGTTAATTCAGTTCTCCTTCTGAACCATCAATTTTCTGTATCCATACATTATATCGCTGTCCAGCCTGTCATCTGGGGAGGGCTTGATTACCCTGAGATTTCCATATCTTGCAGTTACTGTTTCCAGTGCAACTTTCGCTTCAAGGCGCGCTAGAGGTGCGCCAAGGCAGAAGTGCACGCCTTCTCCGAACGCAATATGACGGTTCTCTTTCCGATCCGGGATGAACTTTTCGGGCTCACTGAATATTTCCTCGTCCCTGTTTGCAGATCCAAGGAAGACGCTGACAAAATCTCCCCTGCCGATTTCAACGCCACCTATTGAGTAGTTCTCCTTTGCAACTCTTCTGGTAGATTGCACCGGAGAACGGTATCTCAGGGATTCCTCTACTGTACTCTGAATCAGATATGGCTTTTCTTTGAGTAACTGGAATGTCCCGGGGTATTCTGAGAGTGTCAGTATGGAATTTCCGATGAGGTTAGTGGTAGTTTCGTTCCCTGCTGCCAGTAGAAGTATTGAGAACCCTGTTATCTCCTGTTTTGTGAGTCTTTCTCCATCGACCTCTGATTCTATGAGCAGACTGATAAGGTCATCACCAAGACTGTGCTTTCTCTCTTCTATCAGTTTTCCAAAATAATCAGACATCTCCTTCTGGAGGGCCATATCAACACCCATGCGTCCAAGATTCATAGCAAGTTTATCCGACCATTCCTTGAATCTTGTCATGTTCTCCTCAGGAACCCCCAGAATCCTGGATATTACAAGAACAGGTAATGGATAGGAAAGTGAGGACACCAGGTCAAACACAGTATTCTTTTGCTGATCCAGCAGTCCTTCCGATATCTTCCTTATCTCCCCTTCGTAACTCTGTATTCTTCTGGGTGTGAACGCCCTGTTCACAAGGTTCCTCATTTTTGTATGCTTCGGGGGGTCAAGTATGAGGATGCTGGGTGCAGCCATCATGTTCAACTGCGCCGCAACCTCCTTATCCATGAAATCTCTGAACTGGGATGAAAAAACTCTGAAATTTCCAAGAACCTCCTTGCAGTCATCATATCTGAACAGGAACACACTGTTACCATCTTTCACAACCGGTGCTTTGTTTCTCATCTCTCTGTACCATTCGAAGGGCTCATCACGATAATCTGGAATCTGCATTGTTTAGAATTTCACACGCATATTTAATTAAATCAGGTCTGTATAAGAAATCCCATCTGATCCCTTTCTTTAAAATGCCAGGTACAATCACCCGACGTGAGGAATGTACTTTACATTTCGTCATATTCAATGCTCAGGGGACTGGGCTTTTCAACACTTTACGTTTACAGTGCGGTATACATAACTTCTGTTCTCGGAGGTTCATTCCTGTTTGATGGGATTATTTTTGCAGTGGGAGGTTCTCTGGCTGCAGTGGGCCAGTATTATGGAGGTTCTATATCTGACAGGATTGGGTACAGTATTACAATAAAAATATCACTCGCTCTCTCGCTGATGGTGATGATTCTGCTGAGCTTTGATTCAATGGCCAGCCACAGTCTCTACTCCTTTTCAGCATTATTTATGGGCCTTCTGGTAGCCAACTCGCTGCAATCTCCCTCATCAAATGCGCTTCTATCATCTTCAACAGATGCAAAGCTCAGGGGCTTCTCCATTCTGAGGGTGGCTAACAATCTGGGATGGGGAGTTGGACCTGCAATCGGGGGCTTTCTGATCAGTTTTGGAAAGTTTCACACGCTCTTTGTATATGCTATGATTCTTGTGGGCGCCAGCCTTATTGTCTCTCTCCTTCTCTCAGATCCTGAAAAAAAGCCACTGCTAAAGACTGGATTCAGGACTGATAACCGGCTTCTTATTCTGCTATCTCTTGCATCCTTGATGGTATTCATAGTACAGTCACAGGAGACAGTAACCCTCTCCAATTTTGTAAGGCTCATCAGGGATTTCCCATATTACTATCTTGGCATAATTTACATGACAAATGGCCTGTTTGTGATTGTCTCTCAGGCACCGGTATACAGGCTTATCAGAAAAATAGGCAACTACTACTCCTTTGGGATTGGTTCAATAATATACTCTGCTGGATTTTTCTCATACGCCGCTGATCCATCTCTCTTCTGGATGGTGGTATCAACTATCGTGCTGACTGTTGGAGAGGATTTTGCCTTTCCAACCGGACTAACAATAGTCTCGGAGATTTCAAGACCGGAGAGGATCGGGAAAAATATGGGTATCTACAACTCATTCCTTCAGTTCGGAAGAGCGGTAGGTCCCATAATTTCAGGTTTAGCTTTTACAATAACACTTAATCCATATCTTCTCTGGTCCATAACTTCATTCTGGGGTGTGGCCGGTGCAATAATGTTTTTCATAGTTTTCAGGGGAGGTATCCGGAATCCGTTCCAGGATTCCACTCCTCAGGTCATTTCAGGTAAATAAATTAGTCAGGCAAAATATTTTCAGCACCCTGTGCATGTAAACAATACCATCATGTGTCAGGACTTGAGAAAGCACTGCATGAATCGGTTGAAAAACACCAAAATCAGTCAGTCCGGCTCATCTTATCCTCCTGGATATGGAGAAGATAGAAAATGACAGACCATATGCCAAGATTCCTCGGGAAATACACATACAGGGAGAACAAGGGATGGAAACTTGTACGTGACATATGGTTGGAGATCGCAAGCATAGATGATCTGGAGAGAGTTAAGGATATTGCCAGAAGAGATGGATCTGAATTGCAGTTCTTCATGAGAAGAAATCCCAGGGTATTGAAGAAAAGACAGGATGGGAATAGAACATGGGTGGAGGAGGTACTGGACGAAGTCAGTGAAGGATACATAATCTCTGAAATTTCGTCAGGTAACTCCTCCGTTGAAAGATAGACAGGCAAATCAGTGAATGCTCACTGTTTTAGAGAACCAGTCCTCAGCCAGAGACGATCCACTTCTGATTTTCCCCTCCCTGATCTCCCTGACATCATTTGCCGAAATCCTTTCAGGTATCTTTGACTCTATCAAAGGAATTCCAAGCTGAATGAGCCTTTCCGCCTTCTCAGGTGTAAAATATGGCTTTCTGATTTCCCTGTTCTTCCTGACCTCCATCTGGTAAAGAACAGTTTTCAGAAGCCTTGAGTCCTCAAAGTCCCTGTAACGGCTGTCTTCCTGCAGTTCACCAAATGATCTCTGCAGTATTTCAGTGAGCGATGTAAGTGGGGGTAACGCATCAAATTCCATACCCATGGGGGTGTAAAGGTATCTTATCCTGGAGAATCTGGATAAGGGGTTTTCAGGAAACAGGAAGATACATGTTCTTCCCGGGAGGAACTGAAACTCCTTCCGGAGTATTTCGGAGCTTATTGTCATGGATCCTTCAACATTACCCATGAGATGAGCCGGCATGAAATCATCCGGAATCATCACTGTATTTTTAAGGAAAAAAAGCGCATCCTCCATCTTTACCGGTACGTTGTTCTTAACCTGTTCTTCACGTGTGTACAGAAATATGGTGAGATTCATCAGATTCTTAATTGAGATGATCTGTGGTAGTTCCGCTTTCTGAACCGTTTTATCAATTCCATCACCCTTCAGGAATATGCGTCTTTGAGAGGATATCTCCTCCTCTTCCAGTCTGAGATTGTTGTGCCTTGATACAAAATCTCTAAGGTATTCCATAGTAACTCCGGCGTTATAAGTTATATTTCCGGCTTCCCATGGAAGAAGCCAGAATTCCTCTCCCTCTAGTGATTTGAATTTCTCCCTGTATTCCTTCAAAGTGGAAGTATTACTGAGATACCACAGAATAGAGCCTAGCTGTTCCTCCATGATTATGATAGCTGTTCAGTATATAATAGGATTATACATTTTCCCGAACTGCATCCATCTCTCTGATGTTTTTCACTTTGAACTTTTCTTTGTAAAAAGGGAATGTCAGGGTACCTACTGAATAAGGTTATATACGGGCATTATGTTAAGTTGATAGGTATTGACATGGTAGGGGATCGTTTCAACTATTATATGAAATTAATTATGAACTCCCCGCTTGCTGATCTGGCTCTCCTGAGTGAACAGTTTGAGAACGACAGTTCCATATCAGAGGCAGAGGCACAGGAGCTTGAAAGGCTGGTGGAGAAACACCTCCTTATGGGCAACAGGGACAAGGTCAGAGTAGTAAACAGCAAAACGGGAACTGAGGAATTCCCACGGAGGTATCACATTGATGATTTTGGAAACAGTTCTACATTCCTTGGAACAGAGTCATACTTCGGCATCACCTGGCTTGTTTATGCGCCCAAGCCAAATTTCCTTAATTCACCCACCAAGAAGTGGTACTACAACGAGAAAATTAGTGACATTCTGAGCGAGCTTCTCATAGATGTTGTCCCTGGCAAATTCAAGGATTATTTCCATTTTCCCCCTTGGATAATGGGCACAGTCTATGCTCCAGGCACAGTTTTCATGCCCACTAACGAGATCATATCGCTGGCCGTCACCAGATCAGTTATTCCGGACTGGGACTATCTTGTTTCTAAAGGTATCCCCAAACAGCTGGTGGACCTCATAAGGACTGAAAATACTGGGCCACCACACTGACTCCCGGTTTCCATTGCAAACAATTATTTGATTTAAATGAAATATAGGGATAGAAGAGTTAGCGTGAGAACCGGAAATGCGATTGTGAACCCAACTTTCATGTAATATCCGTAGCCTATCTTTATCCCGTTCTTTCGGTCAAGTGTATGAAGCCAGAGCAATGTTGCCAGAGATCCAATGGGGGTAAATTTGGGGCCTATGTCATTTCCAATCACGTTTGTGTATATCAGGTAAGAGCCGTTGTGGATCCCGGAAATAGAAAGTGCACCTAACATTACCGAAGGCATATTGTTCATACTGGAAGCCAGCAATGCAAAGAAATATCCGGAAAAAAGATCAGGTAATGGACCAGGTAGAGAAGTGATGTGTGCAAGCAGAGTGGCCATCAGTGCCGTAAGTCCGTTAAGGCCAAGCCCGTAGACAACAAGATACATCCCGAAGGAGAAAATTACAATCTGCCAGGGGGCTTCCCTGAAAATTTTTGCTGTATCCACATCTTTTCCTGATCTTGCTACCAGCATCATGAATGCTGCGACGGCTACAGATATGAATGCAATGGGAACATTATAAATTCCGCCAATTGAGTAAAGCAGTATAAGAATTATTATAACAGGGAGAGTCATTTTTGCAATTGTCTCCGATATGATTGCATCCCGGGGATTTCCCAGATTATCTGTGGAATATGATGTTATGATGTTCTTCCTGTAATACAGATAGAGTATGGAAAGGGAACTGAGGACAGAAACAACATCGGGCAATATCATCACACCTGCATAACCCAGAAATGATATGTGAAAGTACGTCGTGCTAACAATGTTAACGAGATTGCTCACCGGAAGAGGTAGAGACGCAGAATCAGCTATGAAGCCAGTGGCCATTATGAAAGGAAGAATGTACTTTCTTTCCACATTCATGTTGACAAGTATTTCATAAACGATTGGTGTAAGAATAAGGGCAGTTCCGTCATTGGCAAATATTGCAGAGATACATGAACCCAGGATAATTATGAACATGAATAGCAGATTACCATTTCCGTTCGCGAATTTTGAAATTTTCAGTGCAGCGTATCTGAAAACACCCGCTTCATCCAGAACAAGTGATATCAGAATGATGGCAATGAATGTGAATGTCGCATTCCAGACTATATCCCAAACTGCTATGACGCTGGAGAAGTTAATAAGACCAAGACCGTAGCTGGCCGCCGCCCCAATCAGTGCAGAGTACCCGATCCCAATATTTTTGGGCTTTTTTATCACAAGTAAAAGGGTAATGGCAAAAATGGCAATCGAAATGAAGAAATTGTAAGAGAGAGTCATCAGACTGGCCTTTTGAGGAAATGTGATTGTATCACAGTATATTAAAATATACTAATATAAACTCCAAATCACTCAATTAATTCACTGAATGAAAGCAGGTATATTCATTAAGTACATTAGCATATACTAATGTTAAAAATGACTGGGAAAATAGCAATTGTTATTAATTCTGGACTGGACCAGAGACTCAAAGTCCTGTCAGGATTACATGTCGCAAAGAGAATATTTGATGCAAGAGAGGAAAACGGGATAGAGAAAGTGGAGGTATTTCTTTTCGCAGGGGGAGTGAAAGCTCTTGAACCAGGTCAGGATAATAAGGATGTGGAGGAGGCAATACAGGTGCTCAGAAATGAAGGAATAACTCTGGAGGCATGCCTGAACCAGGTCAGATCCCTGAATATTAAGGAGACATTTTCCAGATACGGTATAGACCTGGAGTTTGCCAGAGATGCCTTCTCCCGGTATGCGGTAGAAGGTTACACTGTCATATCATTCTGAAATTGTGGGGCTGTAATATGGATCAGGTCAATTTGCCGGTATTTCATGTCAGGGATACCGAATCCAGCCATGGAAGATATTCTGATGATATCAAAGAAATCTCCTTCAGTGATCTTGTCAAGTTCCATGGGCACGCATGCGACGGTCTTTACAGGGGCGTATACGCATTGTCAGCCGCCTTCAAAGTACTTTTTCCGGATAGGATAATAGACCGTACTGACATAAGGGCATTATCCAGGAATAGCCCTTGCCTTGGGGATGCTGTTTCCTATCTGACAGGTGCCAGGGTCAGGTTTGGAACTCAGGATGTATTGAACAGGTCAGGTGTGTGGTATATGCTTCAGAGAATCTCTACTCTGGATTCTGTAGAGGTGACAGAGGATCCGGATTTCTTTCCTTCTGAGATCTCGGATACGGAAACATCTCTTCCAGGATATGGCGGGAAAGAACTTTCTGTGATGCTTGATAAACTGAAGGAGATGCAGAACAGGTGGATAGAGGAAACCTTTCTGAGGACAAAACCTGAAGAACATTATTACGCAAGGAAAATTGAATTCAAATGGAACGAAGTACCGTACAGCAATAAAGGAATCAGAACTGATATATTATTCAAGGATGTATTAAGGTAATATGATAAGATCGGAGCCTCAATACCCAATATCCAGGATAGCGGAAATCTTCAAGGTTCTGGGTGATCAGAACAGACTGCACATTCTATCACTCATCAGCAATCAGGAGCTGTGTGTTTGTGAGATCACATCTATAATCGGTATGTCACAGTCAAACGCGTCGCAGCATCTTGCTAAACTCAGGTCAGCAGGTCTTGTCAAAGAGAGAAGAAGTGCCCAGTGGATTTATTATTCTCTGAATCAGGAGGCACTTCCACTGATCAAAGAGGTTCTAAAGATGCTCCCGGATGTTTCTCATGAGCTGGAAAGATTGAAGACTCAACCTGACCGGCCTAAATGTGATACCTGAAGTGAAGAGTGAAGAAATATAATTTATTCAGACTCTTCCGTCAAAGGTATTCCGGTAACTTATCCGCCATGTTTGAAGGCCGGATAGAGAAGCATGCCCCCGTCTACCACAAGAGTTGTTCCTGTGATGTAGGAAGCCATTTCACTGACCAGGAAAGTTACTGCCTCTGCAATATCACTGGTTTCTCCCATCCTTGGCATAGCTATCTTTGTCAGGAGGTCTCTGTAAGTATCAGGATTGCCCCAGACATCCTTGTTAATAGGTGTTTTAATGGCACCGGGAGCTACAGACACAACTCTGATTCCTGATTCGGAAACCTCCTGAGCAAGGGTCTTTGTAAACATTGAAAGTCCAGCCTTGGCACTGCAGTAAGCTGTATATCCGGACCATGGTAGAAATTCATGAACTGAAGTTACATTAATTATTACACCATGCCCGGATTTTTTCATCCTCTTGACTGCCTCTCTTGAGCAGTAATAAGGTCCCATCAGGTTTATTCCAATTACCTTTTCCCATTCGTCAGAGTCATCATCTCCACAAATCTGACGTTTCCCGTCTATTCCTGCGTTGTTTACTAGAATGTCAACAAGTCCAAGTTTATCATCGATGTTCCTGAAAATATTCAACACATCGTTTCTGTTTGATACATCTCCACCGAACACAGCAGCTTTTCCTCCATTATTGTTGATTTCAGTGGCTAACTGCTCGGCTTGCTGTTTTTCAGAATGATAATGGATTGCCACAGTTGCTCCAGCCTTGGCAAGATATTTTGCTATCTCCATTCCGAGACCCGAGCTTGAACCAGTGACCAGGGCTATCCTCCCTTTCAGACTTATTTTTAATCCTGTGCCGTAAGATAAATTACTGTTCTCGTCAGCCATTTAATTATATTGTATCATTCAACATAAGTTTACCTCATGTATTAATGGATAAGATATGAAGAATCTGGAGGGTTATGTGTCAAAGGACTCTCCCATCTTCAATCCTGTAAATAACTGGACGGGTCAGTCGTATAACTTCATAGTGAAACCTTCCTGAGTGCAGGATTATGATATTGTTTTATATCTTGAATCGATGTGTTATTATGAAATATGATGGAATTGTTACTCCTATGATAACACCATTCAAAAAGAATGGTGAAATTGATCTGGAGGCCACTGATCTTCTCATTGAAAGGATTAAAGGTTACGGTAGCAGCGGGCTGTTTCCCTTAGGAAGTACCGGGCTATTTTCGTTTCTCCAGAAAGAGGAACGAGACAGGTTCCTGAGGTATGTTATAGATAATGCACATGGTCTTCCTGTTCTGGCTGGAGTCGGCTCATCTTCAACACAGGAGGCAATTTTTTATGGAAAGAAGGCTCTGGATTACGGAGCAAGTGCTCTTGTTCTGATGCCAACATATTACATAACACCAGGACAGGATGAGATAAAGGACCACTACTCCCGGTTTTTCGAATCAGTCAGTGGAGATACCTTTGTTTACAACATCCCTCAGTTGACCCAGGCATGGATACAGCCTGAGACCGCAAAATGGCTTGTATCACAGCACTCTCAGATAGTCGGATTGAAGGAAAGTTCCGGGGACATGCGATATTTCTCCAAACTCATGGATCTCAAGGAGGGTGATTTTTCAATTTTCCAGGGTCAGGATGATCTTCTGATACCATCCCTGAGCCTTGGGGCAAGTGGCGGTGTCTGTGGAGTGACTAATTTTTCAGATGCGGTGGTAAGGGCATACAGAGCCTACAGAGAAGGGTCTCACGAAAAGGCAATGGAAATCCAGCTTAAGGAGATAAACCCCATAATACATGCTCTTCAAAAGGCAACATTCCCGTCACTGTATTATGACATGTTTTACAGGATAAATGAGATTGAAGGAGGCTTCAGGTCACCAATGGTACGTCCCTCAAGAGATCTTTCTGAGTTGGCGGAAAGGACAATTTCTCACGTTTCCCCTGAGAAAATATAAATAGGCTCTTGCCCTTATGAAATGCCTTAAGTGAAGGAGGTTCCAAAATGGATAAAAACAGTTATGTGAAATTTGAGACTCCCGAATCAGTAGAAAAGAAATTGTTGGATCTTGTAGAGAATTCTTTCAGAAGTGGAAAGATAAAAAAGGGAACCAATGAGGTTATAAAGTCTATTGAGAGAGGAGAGAGCAAGATCGTAGTTATAGCAGAGGATGTTTCACCACCAGAGGTCGTGTATTATCTTCCTACACTGTGTGATGACAGAAAGGTTCCATATGCATATGTGAAGAAGAAGAGCGATCTCGGTGCAAAGGTAGGTATTGGTTCCGCAGCATCCATATCTGTAGTAGATTACGGCAAGAGTGAAGAGATATACAAGCAGATAATTTCTGAACTTTCAGAAGTTAAGAAATAAGGTGTGATTGATGGCTGAAGAAGCAACTCCTGCAGAAGTTGTAGAACTTATGGGGAGAACCGGCATGAGTGGGGAGGCAACTACCGTAAAGGTAAGGGTTCTCTCCGGCAGGGACCAGGGAAGGATCATAGCCCGTAACGTGATGGGCCCTGTCAGGGTTGGCGACATCCTTATGCTCAGGGAAACAGCAAGAGAGGCAAGAAAACTCTCAATAAGGTGAGTTAATTGGCAGTAAACAAAAATTGCCACTTCTGTGGCTCAATTATTGAACCCGGTACAGGTTTTCTCTTCGTGAGAAGGGATGGAGCCCTGCTGAATTTCTGCTCAAGGAAATGTGAGCGGAATATGATAGAGCTTGGGAGAGTACCCAGGAAGACACGCTGGACTAATGAGTACCACAACCTGAAGTCTATGAAGAAACAGACTTCCAAGAACTAGGTGACTTCATGGAGAAAACACTGATACTGCTGAAACCCGATGCAGTCAAGAGAAGACTCTCGGGGGAAATATTTTCGCGCTTCGAGAAGAAGGGCCTTAAGATTGTGGGCCTGAAGCTGATGCGTCTTTCAAAGGCTCAGGCTGAGAGGCATTATTCCGTTCATAAGGGAAAACCCTTCTTCAACGGTCTGGTTGAATACATCACATCAGGTCCGATTGTTGCAGCTGTACTCGAGGGTGAAAACAGCATATCCATAACAAGAACCCTGAGCGGCGCAACTGACGGTTCCAAGGCTGCACCAGGCACAATCAGGGGCGATTATTCCATGGGTATTGAGAAAAACATCATTCATGCATCAGATTCCAGTGAATCTTTCGAACATGAGTTTCCAATATTCTTCAGCAAGGAAGAAGTTCAAGAATACAACTGTGGCGACGAGGAGAATATATTTTGATTGGAAATGTCAGCAGATACACTGAGGCAGCCCATAGTTTGTGTTCTGGGTCACGTGGACCATGGAAAAACATCTCTTCTTGATTCTATAAGAAGCACCACAGTTGCCAAAAAAGAGGTAGGTGGAATAACCCAGAGGATTGGGGCCACCGATGTAGATATTTCTGAGATAGAAAAGAGAGCTAATCTCTCCGGGAAAAAATCACCCTTCAAGATACCCGGTCTTCTCTTCATTGACACACCCGGGCATGTTGCATTCTCCAATATGAGGGCCAGAGGGGGAGCTCTGGCAGATATGGCCATTCTTGTTGTTGATATCAATGAAGGATTCAAGCCACAGACAATAGAGTCCATAAATATACTGAAAAAATTCAAGACTCCATTCATAGTTGCTGCAAACAAGATAGATCTTGTCCCATTCTTCAGACCCGTAAGGAATACCTCATTTGTTGAGGCAATGAAGGGACAGAGGCAGGAGTATACAGACGAACTTGAGAAAAGGCTATATGATCTGGTTTACAAATTCTATGAATATGGCCTCACAACGGAAAGATATGACAGAATCACCGATTTCGCCAAGACGGTTGCAATAGTCCCAGTAAGTGCAAAACTTGAAATAGGAATCCAGGACGTTCTTGTCATGCTAGCAGGTCTTTCCCAGCGCTATCTTGCTCAGGATATAAAATTTCAGGATACTCCTGGGAGGGGCACCATTATAGAGCTGAAGACGGAGGGTTCCATCGGTATAACACTGGACACGGTCCTCTATCAGGGGAAGCTGAAAAAGGGGGACATGATCGCCATAAACACAACCTCCGGGCCAGCACTCACAAAGGTGAAAGCTCTGCTGGTCAATTCCAGGACAAAGTCAGGAAAGATAGTAGAAAGGAATTCTGTAAATTCAGCGGCCGGTATCAGGGTACTGATCTCGGATAAACTTGATGTTGTTTCAGGTTCCCCGCTTATAGTTGTTCAGGGTGATCCCCAGGAAGCATTTCAGGAGATTTCCAGAGAATCCTCTGTGAATATCAAACTTTCAGAGCATGGTCTTACAATCAAGGCAGATGCCCTTGGTTCACTTGAAGCACTTGCTTATGAACTCATAGACAAAGGATTCACAATAAGATCTGCTTCTGTTGGAAGCATAACCAGAAGGGATGTAATAGATGTTTCCACATTGAATGATCCGCTGGACAGGCTTATTGTAGGATTCAACGTCCAGATAACACAGGACGCCAGGGATGAGAGTTTCTCCTCGGATATAGGAATACTGTCAGGCGATGTCATATATTCGCTTGTTGAGGAATCCCTTGAGTGGTACAGAAAGAGAAAGGATCAGCTGAATGAGGAGAGAAAACAGTCCACATCAATTCCCGCTAAGATCATGATCATGCCAGAATATGTGTTCAGGACAACTAAGCCTGTAATTGCGGGAGTTAAGATATTCTCGGGCAGAATCAAGGTTGGTGACACACTGATCCGGGCTGACGGCCGTTATGGAGGCACGATAAAAAGCATCAGGGATGGTGAGGTATCAAAGCAGTTTGCCGATGCACCTGCTGAAGTTGCTGTATCAATAGAAGGAGTCACACTGAACAGACAGATAAATCCATCAGAACCCCTTTACGTTGATATTCCTGAATCGGTAGTCAAAATTCTAAGAGAAAACCGCCTTGATGACCAGACCATGGAAACACTTGAGGAAATTATACGGATAAAGAGAAAGGAGAATATCTTCTGGGGAACAAGGACCTAATAGATCAGATAGGTTGCTATAGCAATAATGGCCGCAAGCATCAGGCTGTAAAATCTCCTCATCCTCACACCGGTCAGGAATATCAGCATTACTGAGGCCAGTATCATGAGCAACATGGCCTGCAGTCCGGGACGGAAATATATCCTTGTAAGGAGCATGGATATGGCCAGAAGAAAAGCTCCTTTGTAGATTGTTGATCCGATCACAACCCCCATTGCAGCCTGCCCGTCTATCTTCCTGATGCTTGTTATGAACATGGTGATTTCGGGAAGTGAACCTGCAATGCCTGTAATTATGAATCCGGATGCAAATGAGCTGATTCCGGAAATTGCAGATAGGCTGTCTGTATATATAACCAGGGCATTTGAAGAGAGGGAAAGAACCACTACTGAAAATATCATTGTGAGAATGCTGAAGTCCCGATGTTCATCCTCTTCATTCTGTGAATGCGAGTTACCGGTGAAAACATAGAACAGAAACACCAGAATCAGAAACGGAGCAAAGATGAGTGTGTAACTCTGAGGAAGAAATGCAAGCGGAACAATAAGACAACTTGCAAGGAGTATCAGCAATGCCCCTCCTGTATGCTTTCTCAGAGCCCCTGTCACTGCAACTGGTATCAGAATAATGAGTATTACAAGAGTGAGTATGTTTGAACCCTCTATGGTACCGAAGCTTATTCCTCCAAACCCTCTCAGAGATGAGTCCAGTACAACAGCAATCTCGTCAAGGACTGCTCCAGTTGCCAGTATGAATTTCCCCATTGATGCATTGCTGATCCTGAATCTTGAAGATACAGCTCTTGCCTGATCAACAAAGGAATCGCTGGAAAGTACCAGCGCCAATATGGATACTGCATCAATAGCAATTATCTCAAAAAAATCAGAAAGAATCCTGAATATTGAAAAATAGACAAGTATTGCAGTGAGAATGAGAAGAGCAGGAAGAGTTCTTCTCAATATGGCACCTTTACTGGATTATAAGGTGCTCCGGTTTCTCCACCTTTACCTCTTCAGTTACAGAGGTCCCCCTTCTCAGCCTCTTGCAATCTATCTTATCTGGACTCAGGTGTTCCACAAGGTAGTCAAATGCTGTCTCTGCACCTTTCGGATCACCACAGGTATAGACATCAAGGGTTACAAGCCCGTACTCCGGCCAGGTATGAAATGACAGATGTGACTCTGCCAGTAAAACAACACCGCTTGCACCCGCTGGCTGGAACTGATAATAGTCGGACGATATTCTGGTTAGGTTGCCAGCCCTGACAGCATCCTCAATAATCGGATATATGCTGTCCGCCTTTGAAATTATGTCCGGATCCACGCCATACAGATCTGCCAAAATCTGAAACCCTACGGCCACTGCCATCTTCCTCCATATTTGCACCTCAAAGTTGACGATCAGTCGTATTAAAATGTTGTATTTAAATATTTATTATCTAAGTCAGTTTTTACTTATATCTACACATCTGGATAATTATGGAAAATTCAATTGTGCGATATAAATATCTATTACAAAATACTTATATTATTATATTTTGTAGTCTACAAATATTTAATTTGCAGGTTTATTTCAGGATATCTGGTCTCCATTTCCTTGATCAGGCTGAGGGCAAAATGGAACCTTCTGCTGGAGATCACCAATAAAACCCTCAAACCTCTGGAAGCTGCCTCAAAGCTTCCTTCGAGGGAAGCAAATTCGATTCTCGGGACATGACCGGATGACCTTACAAGATGATACGCATGTTCTCCTGAAACTGCAAGAATGCGCTTCTCTGATATGGCCTTTGCAACCTCCTCCCTGAAAGGTTGGGATTCGTTGAATGATGGGGATACTGGAACAACAAATATGAGAACGTCACCTATGTTGACATCTATCTTCTCCTTTACCTGACCAATTCCAACTATGCTGTCCCTGGGCGCATCCCATACAGCAATTCCGGAGTAATGCCCATCTGCCTTCCGTGCATGGAGGTATCCATCCATCATGTACAGCTGAGCTTTCTCATTTTTTGAAAAGTCATCATCAGCAATTGCCTCCCATGTGTTTACGGTGTCAAGCCTGCTGAGGTTAGAGGCTACAAAATCACGTAGATTTGTAAGATAGGTCTCAACAAAGGAGAAACCATCCTTTGTAACATGGCCATTCTGATCAAGAAGCCCTCTTTTTTCAAGCTGCCTTATGTTGTATTGAACTCCCTGCAGGGTAATGCCAACCTCCCTTGATATTGCTGCCGGCCTCTCTTCTCCCTGCAGTATCCGGAGCATTATCATCAACTGGGTGAGCGTTCCCTGATCAGGCACCATGGGACGGAAATAGGGGTCCCTGATATTAAGTGTTTTTCATAAACTTTGAAATTCAAGTACTGCATTGGATGGATCATGACAAAGGTCTCTGGTACAGTTTCAGCTCAAGGTGTTCTGATTGATGATACTGCATTCATATCTCCGTATCTCAGCACTCTGAAAATACAGAGAATATTAAATGATAGAAGAAACAGAGGGGAAACAGGTGATGTGATAATGCTGCTCCAGCATCCTCCAACCTACACCACTGGCATTCATGACAATCCACCGGAGTATCCATATCTTGATGAGAAGCCAGTCAGACTGGAGCGGGGTGGATCTGTAACTTATCACGGCCCTGGCCAGCTTGTAATGTATTTCATAATAAACCTCAGGGACAGTGGAATCAATGTTCTTCAGCTCATTGAGAAAATTCAATCCTCCATGTCGGATGCCCTTAAAAATTACGGTATATTATCTGAAGGCAGGCTCGGAAAGGAGACGGGGCTCTGGCTGTCAAACGGTAAGAAAATAGCTTCAATAGGTCTGGCGGTGAAAGGGTTCTCCACCCTCCATGGTGCAGCTGTTAACATTAGCAATGACATGTCTCCGTTCTCAAAAATAAGACCATGCGGATTTGACCATGATATAATGACCAGCCTGAGTCTTGAAAAAGGTAGAGAGGTGGACTTCAGTGAATTTGTTGAAATCCAGAAAAATATTCTGCTGGAAAAATTCCGGATAGGAGAGACAAAAAAATTTCATGGAGAAAGAGAGCTCATGAAATATCTGAATGTGCAATTGTCTGAGACTGCTCCCTCATGAACTGCTGCAGATAGTAGTATGATCCTGTTCCCTTTCCGCTTATTCCGCTCAGCTTCCATCCAACGAAGGGTTGTGAACCAACCACGGCTCCTGTGCTTGCCCCTCTTGTCCTGTTCGCGTATATGACTCCTGCCTCTACGTTGTCAAAGTAATACTCCATCTCTTTCTGGCTGTTTGTGAATATTCCTCCCGTGAGACCGTATTCTGATCTGTTTATGTGTTCCACAGCTTCTTCCACGCTGTTTACTTTGAGCACTGCAAGAACGGGGAGGAACAGTTCCTCTCTCACCACATGGGAATCAGGCTTTGCATCGGCAATGAGTGTTGCCTCAACATAGAATCCCGGCTGATCCAGTGCTTTTCCACCAGCAACGATTTTTCCAGCTTCTGCAAATTTAGGGGCTAGGCTTTTGAACTTTTCAAACGCTTCCCTGTTTACAACTGGGTTGAGAAAAGCCTCCCTCTTCCTCGGGTCTTCCGGCTTCAGATTTTTTACCTTTTCTGTCAGCTTCTTCACGAACTCATCATAGACATCCCTGTGAACATATGCCAGTGAGGTAGCACTGCACTTTTGCCCTGAATATCCATATGCGCCACGGAAAACACCCTCTACTGCGTCATCAAGCCTGCAGTTGTTCGAAACGATAACCGCATCCTTTCCGCCCATTTCGGTGATCACTGGCTTAGGCCTCTTCGACTGCGCATTCCTGTAAATTCCCATTCCAACCTCTCTGGAACCTGTGAAGACAACTCCTCCTATGTCATCGTGCTCTGTTATCATTTTCCCTACAACAGAGCCCTTTCCTGCAACAAATGCAAGAGCCTCCTTAGGAACACCTGCATCATATAGCATCTTCACGGTGAGATAGGTACTGATTGGAATATCTCCGGATGCCTTCAGGATAACTCCATTTCCTGTAACAAGCGGACCGGCGGTCATTCCTACAGTTATGGCAAAGAAATTGAAAGGTGGTATCACTGCAAAGACACCATAGGGCTTCATAACACTGAAGCTCTCCTCATTGTCATAACCCTTTCCTGTCAGTCTCTCATATCCATTGTTCTGTATGAGGTCAAGGGCATAGTATCTGAGAAAATCTATTCCCTCATCCACATCTGCCATTGCTTCAGTCCTGTTTTTCCCATTTTCATATGCAAGCAGCGCTGATATGAGGAACTTCTTTTCACTGAGAAGATCAGCCGCCTTGAGCATTATGGATGCTCTTCTCCTGTAGCCATAATGGTACCATTTCCTGTAATTTGCCTTCAACATAGAAATGGCCTTACCGACACTTTCAGCTGATGCAGCCTGAAATGTGCCTATTTCCTTTCCATCAATTGGAGAAATATCCTTCAGCTTCTCATTTTCCATTACCTCATTGCCGATAATGTTGGGATATTCCTTATGCAGAAAGGACTCTGCTTCTTTGAGTGCCTTCTCATAAAGATCATGAAATTCCTTCTCTTTTCCTGCCTTTGTCATTCTGACGTATGTCAGTTCATTTTCGAAGGTCATGATTCTTTATGGAAGGATCATAGATAAAATTACTTGGTAAGTGTATTTAAACCCCTGTCAACGTTAATGCACTGACCGTTTATACCCAGGGACATTTCGCTTGCAAGGAACGCATTTACCATTGCAACCTCTATGGGTTCAAGACTTGTGCTCTCAGAGAATTTTGTGAAGTTAAACGGAAAGACCTTGTAGTAAGTGTCCTCCTTCCCCACTGATCCTGGAAGCACCCCGTTTACCCTAATATTGTATTTCCTGAGTGTTTCGGCTGTTTTCCTGACAAGCTCCGGTACCGCGGCCTTTGAGATATTGTATGAGAGGTCATTGCCTGGCATAATATGTGGTGATGCCCCCACAATGACAAAGGAGCCTCCATTCTTCTTCATAGGTTCAGAAAACGACTCAATGATTCGAAGATGGCTCAGAAGATTTGTCTGGAGCATAGACATGAAGAAGGAGTCATCAGGGAATTCCTTTCCGGAGCTTTCCCACTTTCCAACATTTGATATCACGGTGTCTATCTGACCATAGTGTTTCAGTATGGCATCCCTGACAGCACTGATCTGATCAGGTTTTGAAAGGTCCGCCTTGAAAGCTTTGATCGTCGAGGATTCAACAAGGCCAAACATACTGCCGGATCTTGATACTATTGCAACCTTAGCGCCGAAATTGATCATCATCCTCACACTTGCCATGCCCTGTCCGGGGCCCACCCCAAGAACAACAGCAACCTTTCCTGCCAGTGAATCTCTTATTATGTCAACCATATTCCATAATCCCTAACATGCTATTAAGTTAAACCCGGCACCCTTCGTGATTATAGTTCTTAAAGTTTTGCAAACATATTTGTGTATTGAAGTAATATACAACTGGTGGTCTTATGTCAGATAGTATTAAATTAAAGGAGGTACAGGCAGTTTTCAGAGGCACTGAAACCATGGATGGAGCCGGGGTAAGGCTTCGAAGAATTTTTGGCGGATATTCCACCGCATCAATAACAGATCCTTTCCTTCTTCTGGATCATTTCGGTTCCAACAAAAAGGAGGAATATATCCGGGGATTTCCATGGCACCCTCACAGGGGTATTGAAACCATCACATATCTTCTTGACGGGAAAGTTGAACATGAGGACAGTGAGGGAAACAGGGGAACCATATATCCGAATGATCTTCAGTGGATGTCCTCCGGAAGCGGTATATACCACCAGGAGATGCCAAAACCCATAGACATGGCAGATCCAAGAGAGGCAATCCTTTCCACAGGGATGCCAGATTCTTCAGTGGGTTTACAGCTCTGGCTTAATATACCTGCTCAGAAGAAGATGAATAAACCAGCTTACAGAGACATTAAGGGCCGGACTGTGGGATCAATAGACAATGGAGAAGGTGCCAGGATCAAGCTGATTGCAGGCAGATACGGCAAAGAGGAGTCGGAGTTCAAGGGAGATCCAGGGATTGATCCTCATTATATGGACATAATACTGGAGCCGAAATCTGAGTTCAGCTACACCGTCCCAGTAGGATACAATTCTCTTCTTTACCTGATGACAGGGTCAGTGACTGTTATTCCTCAGAAAACAAATTTCACAATGGGAGAGGCCATAGTTTTCGGAATGGATGGAAACACCGTGAAACTTGTGTCAGGTGAATCAGGGGCCAGATTTATATTCCTTGCAGGCAGACCTTTAAGGGAACCTGTTCACTGGTATGGGCCCATAGTAATGAATTCGCAGGAACAGTTAAACGAGGCATTCAGAGACCTGCAGAACGGGACATTCATCAGGGACAGGGAGCCCCTATTTCTATGACGCAATCAGACAGGGTTATTGGGCAGGGAGGCCCTTACTCTGTTCTTCTTCCATGATGCTGCCATAAGCCCTCCCAGAAAGCATAGCACGAAGCCGATGGTGAATCCGCCCTCTGTGCCTATCCAGCTAAGCAGGGAAAAAACCACAATTATGACACCAAATATTCTGGTCCATCTGGTTCCGAACATCACTATGATGCTTGAGGCGGTCAGAACCGATCCCCAGACTGCTCCCAGAAAAAGGGCAATGTGCTCTGCGGAGGTTATTCCTGTAAGGGTACCGGATATGATTATGCTTCTCACACCAACATATAGTATGAGAAGGCTACCCAGAAGTGAAACTATTCCGGAATCTATAGGAGAATCTTTAAAACTGAACCTTGACACAGAGGGTAATTTCCTCAAATTAATTAATGTTCTCCGTTTATCTGATAGGATAAAAGGTGAGGTTTGGCCCCGCCATCACCGGGGCCATGAGGTGTCTAGTTCTGCAGCGTGACAACACTTGAGGTGAAGGCGATCGGTGCCGTGAAGTCTATCTGTGAAGTAGCTCCGACTTCAGGGGTGATCTGCCCTGACACCTGCATGTTCTGGGTTATATTGCTACCGAAGGTGTTGGTAACATTGAGGACTATTGCAGCCTCGTCACCGGCCGATATGACCGGGTATTTTGCTGTCAGTGAAGATGTGGGGTCAATCAGAGAAAGAACACCGAAGTTCGTCGGGTTGTTCTTCTTTGCGCTCATGTTTGCAAATACAGGGTCACTGAACAGGTTCTTTGTACCTGTTTTGGAAAGGTTGCTGAACAGTGAGCTGTTGTAAACCAGCAGTGCAGTTGCACCATTTATGGAAAGAGTAAGACTGGTGTTAGCCAGGTCAATGGCGTTTCCTCCGGCATTATCCTGCAGCATTATTGCCACATATTCCACTCCCCCGCTCTCAGGTGGATTTCCAAGATCAAATCCGTAAATGGAGTTTATGATAAGTCCTGTGGATACCTGGTTCGTTGTGGTTGTTCCAGTCGCATCGGCCCTCTGCTGCAGTATTCCGGCCGTATGTATGAGAACAGATGCAGCCACTGCTGCTACAAGTACCAGTGCAATGAAAATGATCAGGACACCTATTCCGCTCTCGGCTTTCTCATCCTCATTGAACTTGAACTGCCTGCTGATATTCTTGAACAGATACCTCAAACCTTTCATCATCATGATAGTTAACACCTTATGCAGTTCTGTAACTGTTTATGTATATCACTATGTCTGTATATAAAAACCTTAACGCTGGGAACGAATTAATTTCGCATTTCGCAGCACAGTCATGGTTTGCTCTACATACATAACTAAAGGCTTCCGGTATGCATCATTTAATATGGTATTTCCAGCAAAAAAAGGATATGTTCCAGGTAAGGTATTGAACTTCTGATGTGAATGCTAAGCACAGATGACAAGAGATTCATAGTGAAAAGTGTGGAGAATGGTTACAAGATAAGCGACCTGGCAAGGATGTTCAACGTAACGCCAAGACGGGTACAGCAGATACTGAAGGAGGACACATCCGATCAGTCAATGAGGCGCAAGACGGTGAATCTGTCCAGGGAGGAGATGGAGAACATAGAAAATCTGTGGACAAACTACAAGATCGGTTCCAGGACCATATACTACCTGATGAAGAACCAGGGAAAACAGGTCTCCTATTACCAGATTTACAATTTCATGAGAAACAGGAACATGATAAAGAGCAAGGACTCCAGGATAAGAGGAGAAACAGAGCAGCAGATAGAATCTCCCCTTTCAACAGTTTATATGGACTATCACCAGACAAGCACTGAGTCACCATATGCAGTTGTCTGTGTTGATATGAGCACAAAGAAAATCCTCTCTATAGTGGAATCCAGGAAAATCACAAAGGAAGTAATGGAGCAGGTTGCTGATAATGTGTTCAAGTTCTCCACGGAGAAGGGCCTGTCAGTCAAGAAACTGTATCTGAGAAACGGAATTCTGAGCATACTTTATGGTGCAACAGATCTGAAATACCATATGAAAAGGAAGGGTTTCGACGAGGTAGAGCAGGACAAGCATGGAAACAGGGTTCACCTTGCCCTATCAAGACTGTGGCAGAACTATGACAGGTTCAGATGGAACACAGACAGCCCCGAGAAGTTCATGTACTGGTATAACCAGAGGCCGATAATAAACAGAAAGGAGAATCGAGTTACAACGCCAAATGAGTTGATGGATGAGATGATAAATACAACCAACACAGTCATATCTCACGGTTCAGGAATATTCAGCTGATCCTTTAAGAGAAGACATCTGAAGGCATTCACATACCCAAATTCTTCTTTTTTCCAGGTTTCAGATTGGAAAGCAGCTCTGATTTTCAGCACTGTCTTTAATGGCTTTCCCTTATAGACGATGGTTTTGCCGGGAGTATCATTCATGAGGTATGAACCAGTCCGGTTTTCCAGTATCTCACCACCAGGACTGCAGTAAAACAGGCGGAAATAACTCCCAGGATTATGAAATCTATGTGAAAACCAATGGTCGAACTTATGTATCCAAATATGACCGGGACTATCATGAACAGGATGTTATTGTAAGCCATGAAATAGGAATTTGCAGCATTCCTTTCCGATACATCTGTTCCCCTTGCAATGATCATGGTGGTAACGGGGAAGATGCTTCCATGAGGTATACCAAGAAGAACCATAATAACCAGGAACAGCACAAAACTTGGCATAAACGGAACCAGTATCAGGGAAAGTGCAGTCAGAACAGCAGAAATGACAAGTGGTGGAAAGAGGTTTCCAAGTGGCCTGATTGCTATAGTAAGACGTGTCAGGAAAGAGGAGGAAAAGAATACTATGAATGCTGAATATGCCAGACCACTGGAAATCCCGTAGTTCTGCTGTGCATAGATTACAAGAAAAGCCGTTATTGCAGCAAAGGGGATGTTATAGATACTTATGGAAATAAGGGCTGAATGTAGCGATTTATTTTTCAGTGTACCTCGTCCGCCAAGTTCCCCACCTCCTGACGGGAACCTCACAAAAGGGGCCACAGCGGTGGCAAGAAGTGACAGAGGGAGAAAAGCAATGAAAAGAAGCCTGTAGCCAATAACTGGAAGGAGATAGGTTTCAATGGAAGGACCGATAACAAGGCTTAGGCTGAGGCTCACAGAATATATTGCGAGAAGCCTCATCTGGGCCCTGTGGTCCCCCTGTATGGAGGCGGATGTAATAAGATTTGGAAAGACGATTCCAAATGCAACGCCAGAGAATGCTGCTATTGCCCATATTGTATAGCCACCGGAAAGTGACAGAAAGATGAGGGCTGCATCCATCCCTATGACAGAGAGCACAAATGCCCTTCTTCTGGCAACACTCCTTAACCTGGGGTTCACCAGTGATGTTGAAATGAAGGTGGTAGCATAGGTCAAGGCAGTTATCTCTCCAACTGAAACGTTAGAGAAATGGAAGAAAAGTTTTGAAAAAGTAGGGATAGTTGTTACGATCATATTATTCGTGGATCTCAGGGTGATAGTTATTGCCACTATGGTAAGGACTGAGAATATGAATGAAAACCGACGGGAAAAGACATCACTTTGTTCTGAGTTCATCCTAGGTCCTGTGCTTTCAGATAATCACTGCAACCCTTAAAAATAATTTTAAAATTAAGACAGGAAATTGAAAATACATTGTATCAACGGTTTCCCTTCCCGTGTCAATTCATGCTGTTGAGAGACCTCTGACCAGAAGAGGGATCGAATCCTCATACAGGTATTCTATACCAAAATGTCCCTCATCGTATACCATCAACCGGTTCTGAATTCCCAGTTTATCCATGGATCTGCTCAACGCTCTTATACCGATATTTATGGAAAATTCATCCCTGGACCCGCATTGAAGAATAATTGTCTTTCCCTTCAGAGATTCTGCATACTCCAGGACATTTCTCACCGGGTCCAGTTTTTTCCATTTTTCCCATATTTCATCACGTATCAGTCCTGTATCGGGTTCAAAAGGAAGATCGATGTTCATGTCATTTCCGGGCTTTGGGGAATAAAAGGCGGACATCGCTATGATGTTCATAGCATCCATCTCTTTATGGGTATGTGTAGGTCTCGTTCTGAACTCCTTAAGGAAAGATGAAATTCCGTACTTCGAAACCATTTCGATTGCAGAAGGGAAATCCCTGAGGTAGCAATATTCGAAGGCAGAGTCCCCTGAAACATCAATGAACCCATCAAATATATCCGGGTTTCTGGCTACAAGGGAATACGAGCCGAATCCCCCTGAGGATTTGCCAAACAGTCCGATTTTTCTTTTTCCGTATTGCTCCCTGATTTTCTCCACCACCTCTGTTGCAATAAAGTTCTCGTAATTACCCACGGCGGAGGAATTGAGGTACTGATTTCCTCCAAAAGAGGTCATGGTGTCCGGTAGAACTACAGAGAATGAACAATCAGGATTCTT
>JAMCPQ010000050.1 GCA_023379825.1 Thermoplasmatota archaeon
ATTGATTAACCAGATATAATTCATATCTACCTTTAACAGCAGAATTATCTCATAACCCTGCAAAACAAAATTTCAAAAAGAAAACTGAAATGACTCATTATGCTGTTCGGTATACTTCCTATAGTGCTCACTCCTTTTTCCGAATCAGGAGAACTGGATAATGAATCACTCCGCAATCTTCTAGACTTCTATCACAGTAGCGGAGCTGACGGGATCACGTGCCTCGGTGAGGTTTCGGAGTCTCAGTTTCTATCTGATGAGGAACAAAGGAAAATTGTGCAGTGTGCTTTGGATAATTCTAAGGGAAAACCTGTGGTTTCAGGCATCTGGGCCAGAAATCTGAAAGACGCTGTTGCGAAAGCAAAAGAGATGGAGAATTTTGGAGTAAATGGACTTCTGATACCTCCGCCGGAAGGCGTACGTGAAAGTGATGAGATACTGAATTTCTTCAAGGAAATTGACAGAAACGTCAGCATACCTATAGTTATGCTGGATCACCCATCCCCTTCACGACAGAGTATCTCACCATCGCTGGTTTCCAGAATTTACAGAGAGACAGAACAGTGCAGGTTCCTCAAAATTGAGGATCCACCAACAAATATTAAGATTGAAAAGATTCGTAAAGAAGATACGGAGGGGCTGACAATTCTCGGGGCATCTCACGGAAGGTACTTTTACTGGGAACTTGAGCAAGGTGCCAGAGGCCTGATGACATCTACGACAGTTCCTGAAACACATGTTAGGATATGGAAGGATTTCATTTCAGGCAAAAAGGAAGAGGCATTGAACACATATATGAAGACACTGCCTTTGTGCTATTTCATGGAGCAGATCCCAGTGGAAGTTAAGAAGGAGATATTTGTAATAAAGGGAATAATTGGTTCATCATGCATGCGCTCTTCAAAAAGGATGCTCACAGATTCAGCAAGGCTTCAGCTTAAAGAGCTTATTGAATGGACAGATAATGAACTGAAAAAATAATTTTTTTCGCATCTTTTAAATGCAGTTGAAATATAGTTTTCTGGCTTTCAGTCCCTGTGTGTTGCAAGCCAGAGTGCTATGCCGAATGGTACCGCTATCCAGAGTATTCCTGCCAGTACTATGAACACTGGTGTTACACCGTAGGCTGAAGGATGAATGGTCGTGCCTCCACCCAAAAATCCTCCCACTGTCTTTTCGAAAAGTATCTGAAACAGAGATGTTATTCCTGTTGGGCTGGCATAGTCAAATGCAACTGCTGTGGTTATGTATTCACTTGTACCTGACACAATGTGGAAAGCCACGTCCACAACTGCACTGATGGTTGTCCAGAACAGTCCGAATACTACAAACAAGCCTATTGCAGATCCAAGAAGTGCACCCTGGGATTTGACAATATGTGCGAACATGTAAACAAGAGCAAGGAACGCCAGGCCTTCCACTACGAAGCTCCAGATGAAATAAAGATCAAAGGAGGTTGTCAGATAAAGGTGCAGGTAGTAATGGATGAAGAAGTTCGCAGAGAGCATAGATAGGACAACAGCCAGTGCTATGGAAACAGCATTGGCTGTAAATCTTGATCCTATAAGGGCGCCTCTAGAAACCGGCCTTTTTATGACCGATTCAAGAACTCCACTGGTTCTGTCTTTTCCGTAGGTGAGGTAGCCCTCAAATACGGCAAGAATTGCAAGCAGGAATGTAATTATGGATGTTACCCCTGTGAATATCAATGACTGCACTTCTTTCTGCGTCAGTGGATGATATGAGCTGTCAAATGATACATAAACCGATAAGTTCTTCCCATAATCTGGAAGGATTGGGGAAGAGAAGCCACCGAAAGATGAAGGGATGGCTTTGGAGGATACAATCACAGCTCTGACACTTGAATATGTGTATGTTGAGGCATTGAAATCAGGAAATACATTTATGTCATGAAAACCTGAGACGTTCATGGAAGAAAAATAGGCAGGAAGAACGAATGCCTGTCCTGGTTTGTCTGATGTTCCATTGTAATAAAAAACGCTCATTGACGGAGCAGAGGTTCCGTTCTGGCCAACATAGAACAGATTCATTCCAGTAATGGTGCTGTTTGATGGGTCAGTAACAGGGATCATGGAAATTCCTGAGTATCCACGGGAAAAGTTCAGGTTATATGTTAGCTGATAAGAGTTTGAAAATCCTCGAATCAGCCTATAGGAGAATGATGCATTCAATTCAGTATTGGAATTATTAGTGATGGTGAATGTTGTATTGGCATAGCCAGAGGAGCTTAGGGTCATATTTTTATATGTACCAGCATATTCGTAAGAAAGTGAGGCAGATCCAATCCCTATGCTGGGCTGTCCAAGATTATTGACGGGCAAACCTACTACATGCAGGGTGGAGCCGCTCACATAATATCCCACATTTAAGTAAATGGAGGTTTGGGCTGAACTGCTAGTGGGGACTTCCGACTTGGCTGATTCATAAGCAATAAGAGAGGCAAGCCCGACAATTATAACAATAAGAATTATGACGAACTTGCTTGTTAGAGTTCTTTTGATTTCATATGCGATGGGTTTCACTTCTTCACCCCAATAAGCTCAAAGAAATAGTCTTCAAGACTTTCCCCTACTGGATCAAATTTTCTGATCCTGTATCCGGAATTAACAAGTTTTTCAGGGATAACTGAAACCTGGTCATACTGGATTGTAGTATCCCTAAGAACTATTTCACTCTCATCAACTTCAACTTCCCCATATTCTGAAAGAAGTGCCTTGCACTGGTCATTGAAGTTTTCAATCTGAAGATGGACTCTCAACTTACCAAGGCTTTTCAGCTCATTTCTCTTCAGGACTTTTATGAGTTTGCCATGGTCAATGATTGCCACTCTGTCAGCAACATCCTCCACCTCACTCAATATGTGGGATGAAAGGAGAATAGCCTTTCCCTGTTTTCTAAGTTCAAACATCAGATTTCTAACAAAAAGTACACCTTCCGGATCCAGACCGTTAAGTGTCTCATCGAAAAGTACATTCTGAGGGTCCCCTACAATTGATTCAGCAATTGCGAATCTCTTTTTCATGCCCTGTGAATAGTTTCTAAGTTTCCTGTTAAGATAAGGTTTGAGGCTGACCTTTTCCAGCAGGTCCATTATCTTCTTGTTTGCCTCTTCTGATTTCATGCCATAGTAACCTGCAAAATATTTCATGAGGGGGAGGGGTTTTGCATTTGGCTCAAAATTTGGAAATTCCGGGATCCAGCCAACATTTCTGGCTGCCTTAACCTTCTGCTTCACAATATCAAAGCCATCCACCATTACCTTTCCTGAAGTCGGGAAGATTATGCCCGAGGTCATTCTTATTGTGGTTGTCTTTCCTGCACCGTTAAGCCCAACAAGCCCCAGTATCTCTCCATTATTCATCTCAAGGTCCAGGTTCGAAAGGGCCGGCTGAGCTTTTCTTGAATAAATCTTAGTAGCACCCTGTATTTCAATCATTAATTTACCCCAGTCCAAACAGTAATGGAACTATGTCTAATAAAGTTGCTTTAATATGGCATATTGTCAAAATAATTGTATGTTCCCTGATATGAGATACAATTTATTTGCAGAATGGATAGCAGTGAAGGTGAAGAATTGGAAAATATTGGCAGTCTTAGGTCAGAGATCACGGCATGCTGCCTCTGTCCAAGATTGTGTCAATTCAGAAAATCTGTCGCTCTAAGGTACGAGCGCCCGGGTTCAAAGCCTTTCTGGGCAAAGCCGGTTCCAGGATATGGAGACATAAATGGTGAGTTGCTTATAGTGGGACTTGCTCCAGCTGCCAGGGGTGGAAACAGAACTGGCCGTGTATTCACGGGAGACAGGAGTGCTGAATTCCTTGTCAGGTGCCTGCATGAAAAAGGGTTCACAAATATGCCAGCCTCAACGGATATTGATGACGGACTTCAATACAGAAACACCTATGTGACTGCCGCAGTGAAATGCGTACCTCCGGGAGACAGGCCCGAAAGGAATGAGATCGAAAACTGTTCAAGGTATCTGATAAGGGAGATTAAAATGATGCCCAATATCCGGGCTATACTCACACTGGGGATAATGGCGCACGACGCTACGGTGAACGCTCTCAGAATATCTGGCTACATCAGAGAAAAGGTGAAATTCTCACATGGCCATGAGCACCAATCAGGCAGTATCCGTATCTTCTCATCTTATCATCCCAGCCCAAGGAATGTCAATACAGGAAGGCTGAATGAGGAAAAATTTCTTCAGATTCTTGACCGCATCTGCTCATATCTGGGTACCTAGAATCGGTTAATGTTTTATTCCCTCTTTCCGATATGAGAAAATGGCAATTGCAAGAATTCGAATTACGGGAAATATAAACAGATCAATGGCAGGGGTCTATCAGAATATTATTGATCATGTACGCTCCAGCCGGAAATTCAAAGCAGCCATTCTAGAAATTAGTTCTGGTGGAGGGGATGCCACTTCAAGCCAGATACTTTTCGAATCTGTAAGGTCATTGAACAGAGATAAGCCTGTTTACGCACTGATTTCAGGGGTTGGAGCTTCAGGTGCCTACTGGGTTGCATCTGCTTCAAAGAAAATATATGCAATGAGCACTTCTTTGGTGGGCTCCATTGGCATTATCAGTCTCAATCCAAACATCACAGGTCTGCTGGAAAAGTTAGGGATTGAAATGAATGTGTATAAAATAGGAAAGTACAAAGACCTTCTCTCTCCTTTTTCTGCTGAGACATCAGAAGAGGGTCTCAAGAATTTCAGAGAGTCCCTCAATGATGTATTCTCCGTGTTCAGGGATAATGTGGCACAGCAGAGAAAGATCTCCGAAGAGGAGATGGAGATTATTGCCACTGGAGAGGTCTTTTCCTCAAAGAAGGCACTCTCTCTGAGGCTCATAGATAAAATAGGGAGCTATCAGGATGTGCTTGATGATTTGAAGGAAAATGAAAAGGTACAGGGCGCTGTGAGGCTGATACAGCCAAGAAGGAATTTCATCTCCAGAATTGTGGGGGGCCTTGTTTACGAATTTCTCTCACAGATACAGTGAATTTAGGAAATATACTTAACGTTCCCCAGCATATTGCTTGCATGAAATACAGTTCCTGGTTCTCCGGTCTGGAAGAAGTGGACACTATACTGATCAGCAATGGTGGAGAAAATGCCATAGATAAGGCATTTTTTTACGCCACTGGGGTAGATGAAGGCATATTTGAGGGTTCGTCTGTCATAGTCACTCCTGATTCGGACAGGGCCAGGATGTATGTTTACTCCCTCGAGGAGCAGTCCGCAAGAAAAACCTCGCATGAGGTGATTACAGCGGACAGCCAGGCTCATATGAAGGACAATATATCGGTGGCACTGAGAGGAAAAAAACGAATTGGAGTTAATTTTTCATCTATGACTCTTGAAATGTTTAACGATTTCCGTTCTATTCTTCCAGATGCAGAATTTGTAGATGTTTCCAAAAACATTCTAAACTCCAGGATGATCAAATCAGATGAGGAGATAAAAAGGCTAAGGGAAGCTGCAAGAATAAGCAGCGAAGCTCTTCCTTCAATACTTCAACATCTGAAAGAGGGAATGACAGAGAAAGAGCTTGCCGCAGATGTTGTGTACGAAATGATGAAAGCAGGAGCAGATGGCCCGTCATTCGATACAATAGTCTGCTTCGGGCCAAATTCATCCATCCCACACCATTCTCCAGAATCAAGAAAGCTGAAGAGAGGGGATTTTGTCCTTATTGACTACGGGGCGGTATACCGCAGGTACTGTTCCGACAATACCAGAACAGTAGTCTTCGGAAGAGCGGAGCGGAAGCAGAAGGAGATATATTCAATTGTATATGAAGCTCAGAAAAAGGCCATGGATATGGTCAGAGACGGTGTGAACGGTAAAGAGGTTAACCAGAAGGCACTTGATGTAATCAACAGCACTGAGTATAAGGGGAGGTTGATGCACGGCATAGGCCACGGGATCGGGCTAGAGGTCCACGATCATCATGCACTTGGGTCCTCTGATTTCACCCTGAGAAAGGGGATGGCAATAACTGATGAGCCGGGGATTTACATTCCAGGTTATGGAGGTGTCAGGATTGAGGATGACATTCTTGTAACAGAAGAAGGATACAGTCTGTTGACTGCTCCCCCATCGAAAGACCTGATAGAGGTTTCATGACTGTTATATCATCTTTAAAACATTTCCAGAAGAGGTTCTTACTGTATGAAACATGCTAAACCGGAAGATCTTGTTTCGATCTCCAGTCTTCTAGAGAAGGTAAGATCAATTGAAGGGATCAGGGAACGAACCCCTGCACATTTCTATTTTCGTGGGGTAAACGTGTTGCACTTTCATACAGACAGGGATGAAATATACTGTGATGTTGGTACGGAAAGGCTTAAGGCTCAATCTGATAGCTTTGAAATCATCATCTCATCAGTCATGGAATTGATAAAAAACATAAAGGAAACGAAGGTAGGGACATAACAGGATAATTTAAAAAGAATAGAATTTTTATTTCATAAATTGTGTTTTCAGAACAGGTGGTGTTTCTTCTCTCCCTGACTCATTCCCATGCTCTGTTCCTGTACCGGCTCATAGAAGTCTATCTTTCCGCATTGAGAACATCTGTAAAGCGAAAAAGTCTGTGTCTTCTCAGCAAGTTCATTCCAGCCTCCCAGAAACATTCCTCCAACTCCTGTGTAACCTCCTACCCTGAAATTCATGTCTCCGACATTGTTCATTTCGGTTCCGCAGTTAGTGCATTTCCTTTCTACCATTATTATCAACAAATAAAGGAACTTTGTTATAAATGATTTTCCTTTCTTTGAGCCTGTGCTATCGATCATGTCATATTTTATAATGAGCAGGTAATCTGTGAGATATGGAAAACAATGGGCCCCTCAATGGGATCAAGGTTCTCGACCTCACTCAGGCTATGGCCGGACCAATGGCAACCATGACCCTGGGAGATCTTGGAGCGGATGTGATAAAGCTCGAGCCCCTGAATGGTGACCAGACAAGATCCTGGGCTCCCCCATACATGGGAGATATGTCTTCATATTTTCTGAGCGCGAACAGAAACAAGAGAAGCATTTCAGTTGACCTGAAGAGCCAGGAGGGAAAGGAGATTCTCAAGAGACTGGTTTCATCCAGTGATGTACTGATAGAGAATTTTCGCCCCGGCACCATGGATAAATTCGGAATGAATTATGAAACTGCATCCGTAATCAATGAAAAAATAATTTACTGCAGTCTATCCGGTTACGGTCAGACCGGCCATATTAAAGAATGGCCCGGTTATGATCTCACTGTTCTTGCATATAGCGGGCTTCTCAGCCTGAATGGTGAAGAGGGAAGGCCTCCAATCAAATTCGGCGTTCCCATAGCCGATATTACGGCGGGGCTCTTCTCCGCCATTTCAATCCTGGCGGCATTACACTACAGAGACAGAACAGGTAAGGGGCAGTTTATTGACATGTCGATGCTTGATGCAAATTTCTCCATACTGACACATCAGGCCATGGGATACCTCTCAACAGGGAATAACCCGAAACTTCTTGGATCCGCCCATGCAAGTATTGCCCCCTACCAGGTTTTCACCACTGCTGATGGATTCATAGCTGTGGCGGTTGGAAGTGAGAAACTATGGCAATCATTCTGCAAGGTAATAGGAAGAGAAGACATGGCATCTGACCCAAGGTACATTTCAAATTCACAGAGGGTTGAAAACAGGTCTGACCTGGTAAATGAGATAAACAGGGAATTTGCTAAATTTGAAACCGGTGATATTTTCAAAAAGCTGCTTTCTGCGGGGATTCCCGCATCTCCAATCAACAGAGTGGAGGATGCTGTTAAGTCACTGCAGATAAAAGAAAGAAATATGATCAGAAGCATGCAGGCGCCATACGGTAAGATCGAGCTCCTAGGGACGCCATTCAGGATGTCCCGGACTCCAGGAGACGTAAGGCTGCATCCTCCCATGCTTGGAGAAAATACTCAGGAAATTCTTAGGGGGTTGGGATACAGCAAATCTGAGATTGAAAAAATGACAATGGAAGGGCTTATCAATGCAGGAGTATCTCCAGACAGAAAAACAAAATAGGAAATGGACCAGTAAAGGTTAGATTTTACTGCAAACAGGACCAAGATCGTCATCTTCTATCATGATCTCATCTCCTTTCTGCAGCCTTTCCAGAGTTCTGCAAAATACGATTATACCATCAGAATCTGCCTTAACTACGCTGTAGTTTTCAGGGAATGGTTCAGGAGTGGCTTTCAGCATAACAGTTTCTATAACTTTCCCCTTAATTACAGGTACCGTTTCAAGCCCGGTCATGCCGCATGAAGGGCAGATGAACCTGAAAACAAGGAATCTGTTTTTGCAATTCCGGCATCTGTATATTTTCATGATAGTCCCTCATACACTATTGCGGTTGCACTGTTGCCGAAGCCTGCCATACTCAGGGAAAAGCCGTAATGTGCATTCTGAACCTGTCTTTTTTCAGCTTTTCCACTGAGCTGCTGATAGATCTCTGCTGCCTGCGCAACACCGCTGGCACCTATGGGATGTCCCTTGGAGTTCAGGCCGCCACTGGTATTTATGGGAACTGTGCCGCCTATATCTGTATCGCCATTCATTACGGCCTTCCAACCCTCACCCTTTCTGAAGAAACCGGCATCCTCACTCTCGATTATCTCAAGAACCGAAGTCATGTCATGAAGCTCAGCAACGTCCACATCATTATTGGTGATTTTGCCATATCTAAGGGCCATTTCCGATGAACGTTTAACGCAATCCAGTGTTGTAATGGATTTTCTGGAGGATATGGAAGAAGTTGAGGATGAGTATCCAGTTCCAGTGATCGCGGCACCACTGCTGCTGAAAGACTTCGCATTTTCATCCGGGACTAGCAGCAGTGAAACAGCGCCATCGCTTATTGGGCAGTATTCGTAGATTCTGAGAGGATCTGCAATTATCTTTGAATTCATAACCTCCTCCAGGGAGATTTCTGACTGAAACTGTGCATATGGATTGAGAGAGCCATTATGGTGATTCTTTACCGCAACTCTGGCTATGGCTTCTCTAGGAGCTCCGAATTCACTAAGGTAAGAGCGAGCCATGAATGCACCCAGTGAAGGAAGTGACATTCCAGATGATCTTTCCTCCGGTTGAAGGAGGGAAGCAATAATTCTAGTAGATCTCTTTGTGGGGAATCCAGTCATTTTCTCAGCACCTATGACCAGAACATTCCTCGCACTGGATGACCTTATAAGAGAATCGGCCACCATAATTGAACTGCCCCCGCTTCCACTGGTGTTGTCCACCCTTATTGAAGGGACATCATCAAGTGAGAGCCTGGTGGAAATGAGATTGTTTAGCCCTGAGACATCGTTATATTCACCGGAGTATGCATTTGAAACTATGATAAAATCGATATCCTGGGAGTATTTCTTCACAAGTGGAACCGCCGATTCACAGGCCAGGTCCAATAGAGTTTCCTCCCTTTTACCGAATCTTGTGAGGCTGGCATCAGCAATAACGGACATGATCCTACCTACTCAAGCAATGCTAATAAACATGTCACAGCAAATCATTTCTGTTTTCTCAACTCGGCCAAGGGTTTCAGAACATCTATAAGTCGGCTGGCTTCAGCGCTGGTAATTTCATCTATACTCTTCTTTCCAAGTTTTGAAAGGAAATCGCCGGTTATTGCCTTTCCATTGGACCTTTCAATCAGGCTGGCTATGAACTTCTTCTGTTTTTCAGATACAAGTCTGTCCTCTCGGGAGCTTTCCACTTTAAGTGATTTTAAAACTTCAATAAGCTCAGATGCCTGGTCAAGCGTGAGGCCGTTAAGGTTTTTCACCCCAAGAGATTTCATCTGCCTCTCCGCTTCCTTTCTGCGTGGTTCATCTCTCATAAGGCTTTCAAGAAATGAGATCTGCTTTCCAGTTGGACCCCTGTCGTTATCGGAACCCTCTGTCTTTATATTGAGAAGCCTGTCAATAAGCCTGGAGGCATCCTGTTGCTGAAGATCGTCTATACTGACAGCCTCAATAGATTTAAGAAAGGCGTGAACCTCATTCTCTCGTTCTGGCGAACTTTCCTGTAATTTTCTTATGAATGCTATCTGTTTCTTGGAAACCATCAGGTAATATTCCTCAGGTTTATGATACGCTAACGATATTTTAATATTGATTACGTGCAGAACTTCCAATGCTCGGTTATCATTCTATGGAAATTCATCCAGGAGGGCAAAATTAAAGAACCAGATAGGAAGGAAAACGAACAGTTTTCCTATATATAATTCCCCCTGGGCCATTACATTTAATTTTCAATGAAATATATATAAACAACTGTCAATTCATCCTTAATATCCGGAGATGTGAGGGGGTAAATGCCACTAGTTGATGCGTGGAGCAAATGGATGTATCTGTTTATTCATGGCAGAACCTATGCCATTTACGCTCAGCTCGGTGTATTTGCCTACTTCTTCTTTCAGACATTTTTCTTGAGATCCCGGTTTCTGCCATTTACTGTGAATTTCATAGGGAGCCTCTTCGCGTTTGGATTGCTTGTGGATCTTGTATCTCATCTTTTTAACAATGGAACCAAGTCTGATATGACAGAGGAACAGTTCATCAACCTTTTTAAGAACGGGCGCACACATGATCTTTACGGCTGTATAATACTCTTAATTGCAGGTGGTATTGATCTTTTCTTTAATTTCCTGTCAGCCATAGCAATAGCATTAGTTCTGATAGTTACCTACCTTATTGTTAAGGCGAGGTTTTACCATTGATTACGGGGACATCATTAAATTATCGATCTTAGCCTATAGTAAAAATGAATACGGACTGTCCTAACACATCCTGCCTTCTGTCTAAGAGTAAATAGTGGTATTGCGTTTGTTTGAAGGTTTTAAGGGAAACACACATATGCCCTTAAATTTAGATAAAACTGAGAAACATTGAAAACTTCGTTGAGTACGCCGAGGGAGAGATTCGAACTCCCGATCCACAAGGGAACCAGATCTCAAGTCTGGCGCCGTACCGCTGGGCCACCTCGGCATATATCCAGAGCATAAGCGTTTTGGGGCTTATTTATTTTATTGCTTTGATTGCTAAAGTCTCACCACATATCCATTTTAAACTGGCCCCAGGATCTATGAAGAATGTAATAATCTTCAAATTGAAATATAATGGAAAACAGCAATTATATGGGTTCCATTGAAAGGAACTGAAAATATCATCAAGGCGCAAAACGGCCTTGAATCATCTTCTGATTCTGCCGTTTGCCCTTATGGAAGGTCTGCTCTTTGACGTTCCCTTTCTTCCGCTTCTCAGTCCCCTTCCCTTGTAACCTGCAGATGTTAGACCACGATATACTCTTCCCTTGTGCTGTGGTTCAGCTATCCAGGCAAGTGTAGGGGTGCTCAGTACACTTGGGCTTGCCCTGTCAACAAGGATAACCTCATAATACTTGTATGGGCCGTCCTCGCCTACATAATATGAGTTGAGTACCTCCATATTGGGGTATTTATCTGCTGCCCTTTCTTCCGCAATCCACTGAATGCTCTTCTTTGGAGTAAGTTTGCTGTAAGCCATTCTTCTGGGTCTTCTTCCACCCATTATCTTTGGCCTGTTTCTTCCTCCTCTCCTAACTCTGGAACGAACTACAATTATTCCCTCCTTGCTCTTGTAGCCAAGTGATCTGGCACGATCAAGGCGAGTGGGGTGCTCGACCCTCTCAGTAGCAGGGCCATTTCTCCAGACAACCATTCTCTGTTTCTGCAACCCGTAAATTTTGGATTTCTTAAGATCTTTCCATGCATCCCTTACAAGTGAATATGTTGTTTCAACTTCTGCCATCTATTTACAACTCCTGGTTAACTTGAATGGTGCAGTAGGCTAAGAGGCTATAAATATATTTTGAGTTCTTCCAGTTTTCAACCCTAATACTGAATATCAGGTGGCTTCTATTCTCCCAACCTGACCGATGCTTCTTCTTATTGTCCCTCTTAGCCTGAGGGAATTAAGAACAACAGATGTTGAACTCATCCCCATTGCTGCTGCAGAAAGAAATGGAAGATAGCTGAATATACCAAGGCCAAAGAACGGCACAAGAACACCGGCGGCAACAGGCACAAGTGCTATATTGTAGACAATGGCATAGATAATATTCTGTTTTATCTTGCGCACAGTCTTCTCAGCAATATTCTTAGCAGCAAATATGGTTTCTGTGTTACCTGAAAGAAACACCAGATCTGCTTTGCTCTTGGCAATTTCTGTCCCCTCAGTTACTGAAGCTCCCACATCAGCAGAAGCAATTGCTGCAGCATCATTGATGCCATCTCCCAGAAACAGAACGTACCTTCCCTTTGCCTGAAGCGATCTTACAATATCTGCCTTTTCAGATGGGGATGCATTTCCAACAAATGAATCAGCATCAACCAGGGCAGCTATTCTTTCAACCTCTTCAATGGCATCTCCTGAAACTATCTCAACTTCAATTCCGCTTTCATGTAACTTTTTAATGCCCTGGGCAGCCCCTTCCTTGATCATGTAACTGAGTTCAAACCTTCCCTTCTCCTCACCACCTATAAGAAGTGAAAAGCCTGATTTTCCACTTTCTGAAATTCTGGCTATGCTTACATTTAATCCATTGCAGACCGCTTCAATACCCTTTCCCGGCGTTTCCCTCAATCCTGAAACAGGCATGGGCGTAATACCCATCAACGCTGCCTTTTTCCTTACTGCCCTGGCATAAGGATGGGTGGAGTGAGATTCAAGGGAAACAGCGTATCGTACAATATCCGCTGTCGTTAATCCCATCTCAACGATTTCCGTCACTTCTGGAACAGGATCTGTTATGGTTCCGGTCTTGTCAAGTACAACAGTATCAATCTTTGCAAGCCTTTCTACTGCTCCAGGGTTACGAATAACTATTCCGGAGGAAAGTGATGAATCGGCGGCAACAAGAAGAGAGATTGGCGTAGCAAGCCCTATAGCACAGGGACATGCTATTACCACAACAGACACGAAAGAAAGAACAGCAATCAGGACAGGGTCATGATATCCTTCCAGGATGAGAAATACATACCAGAAGATTCCAGTGATGGTTGCCGTTAAAAGAATTGAAGGGACAAAAATCGAGGAAAATCTGTCCGATATTCTCTGAAATCTGGTTCTTCCAGTGGAAGCTTTTCTTATGAGCCTGTTTATCTCGTCAATACTCGATCCTTTTCCAACAGCTGAAACAGAGATGTCCAGCGAACCATTGATGTTTATTGCTCCTGAAATGACTTTATCACCTGGAATCTTCATAACTGGTTTCTGTTCTCCGCTCATTATGGATTGATCTATCTCACTCTCTCCTCTTACCACTGTCCCGTCACATGGTATTCTGTCCCCGGGATATACACGAACAATCTGACCTGATGTTACCGAATCCGCCCTTACATCGTTTACAGAACCGTCGGAGTTGACCAGATGTACAATATCTGGAAGAATATTAAACAGGTTTCTTGCAGTTATATCTGCCCGAAGCTTGGATCTGCTTTCCAGATACTGTCCTACAAGAATTAGAGTCACAATTACGGAGGAAGCGTCAAAATAAACCTCACCAGGACCGATCTGTGAAATGTGCAGCAATGATACTGCTGCTGAGAAAGCAAATGCAGTGCTGCTTCCTATGGCAATCAGAATATCCATGTTAGCGGACTTCTCTCTCAGGGAATGGTATGAGCCGGCATAGAATACAAAACCTGAGTAGAACTGAACCGGAGTTGCCAGAATAAGGAGAATGTAATCCCTCAGATAGATGGCGGGAGTTGAATAAGTAATAACAAGCACTGGAACTGTGAAAAGTATTCCAACTGCAAGTCTGTATTTCAGTTTCCTGGCCTGTTTCTCGGGGTTGCTGAATCTGTCAAGGCAGTCTCTTGAACAGAAATAGTAAGTCTCGCCGCCCTCTGATAGTTTCAGATCGGAGGTTTCAGGTACGAACATTCCGCATACAGGATCAGTTGGCACTTTTTCACCTCAATTTCATAGAGTTTATGGCAGTAATACATGAATGGGCAGGTAATGATAGTAATTGTGTGCACGTATTTAAGTGATATGATACAGAATGCCTATTAATATGCTCAAATTTTACCATTATGCGAATCAGTGACAACGAGATGAAATTCAGGCTTGCTGAGCTCCTGAAGGAGAACTCCCGGGAAAGTACTGTTGAGCTTGCAAGGAAGCTGGGCACAAACAGAACAAGAATAAGCAGGTTGCTGGATGCAATGGTCTCTGAAGGCTGGATTAGCAGGTTCACAATTGTAACTGAAATGGAAAATAGTGACCTTCTTATTGCAAAGGTCTCAGGTTTAGAGGGGATTGATCAGGATAAACTTCTGGAGCATTATGAGCTGATAGATTCCTCTTTCATTGTCGTTCTGTTCTACAGAGATCTGCACTGTCTTGACGGAGTCAAGGTGGAGGAGATAAGGATTGCCAGGAGAAGGGTAACAGGCAATGCTGTTTCACCAGACTGGTCAGTTACATGCGATTACTGCGGGAAATCTGTGGAGAGAAACCCCATAAGGGTAATGGTATCAGGTAGGGTGAAATATGCATGTTGTCCGAACTGCTCATTAGATCTGAAAAATGGCAGGAAACCCCTTGTTTAACATGAGTCTGAGAGATTTTACATGGATTTCAATGAATTCTTATAATAGGAGAATTTTAATGCAGGGCTCACATTTGAGAAGACTATGAAAGGCTCTCTCCTGCGCAAGAGATACATTCTAATTCGTGCTGATAACGACAACAGCACTCTGGAAATTGCGAGGAGGGATCTTTACAGAAAATTCGGCTGCAAGGAGAAATTCAGGGAAGGGCCTTTCATGATAGTCCTTGCAGATCAGTTCACCAAAGACAAAGCAATAGGGCACATCAACAGCATACCGGGCTTGAAATCAGTACTAACAAGTGGAACAATAAAGAAACTGAAGAAGGCCGTTGAAAAAATGAAGCAGGAGGATTCATCCCTTCTTAAGGATGGTGGTCTCCTTCTCAGAGAGAGAAAGAACTGACTGCATACCTGCAAGGATTTTTCTAGACTTTGCGAGGGTGCTGAAGTACCACATGCTTTCCTCCACTACTGACCTGTCAGTGTGGCATATCCTGGAGATTTTTGTCAGAAGAGAACGCCTGGTCTCTTTTCCATCCCTCATTCGGGACATTCTGAGAATTCTCTTAGGAAACTCGTATTTAACGAAGTGGGTATTGGGTTTATCTATGGTGAAGGAAATACCCGCCAGGATCTCCTCTGCGTACCCTTTGAAGGCGTAATGCTGTTTGTGCATCACCCTGCCCATGAAAATGTCTGCATCTGCAATCAGTCTGTAAACCGATTCAAGGTCTTCAGTCTCCTTCACTTCGGCTCTTGCATTCTCATCTATCCACATGAGGTAATCTTCAGTCTCAAAATCCTTGCTGAAAAGGTCCTGGAGGATTCTGTCATAATCCTTTGACTTGAACGTGTCTCGCATGCAATCGAATATGGAGGTCTCAGTATCCCTGATTCCTCCTTCAAATCCGGATGTAACTTCTCCCTGATAGCTGAAAGAGGACAGTGAATCGTTTATTATACTCCTGATATCGTCCCGATTTCTTTCAATGGCTCTTTCTACCGCTGAAGGATCAAACTGCAGCCCCTCCAGTTGGGAAATGTGCTTGAGCCTCTGAAGCAGGGAGAGCTTGAAACTCTTGTAGTCACTGTCTCTGATCCTCTGAAACTGCCTGAATTCTATGACAACAGAGTTTGCAACAATATCCTTTCCTGCCGGTTTTCTCCTGAAATCGTAAAATTCATTCATGGTTATAATGATGGGAGATCTGCTGGATTTTATAATTCTGGCCAGTTCTGTCAGACCACCAGTATCTCCCCCCACTCTGCTGTTTCTGGATTCAAATATGTTATCTGCCTCGTCGATAAGTATAATGTGGTCATATTCTCTTTTTACCGTTTCATCAAATGTTGAAAGGTCCCTGTAAAGGGATGCCATCATTGCAACCCGCTTCATAGAATCTGCGCTTCTTTCGTTTGAAGCATTCATCTCCACCACTGGAAGCCCCATTTCTCCAGCTATGGCATAAGCAGTGGTTGTCTTCCCTGTACCTGGAGGACCATGAAGGATAAGAGCTCTTTTTGAGGGTGTCCCATTCTCCCACGATCTGAGCCACTGCGTTATTTCTTCCAGGATTTTAGCATTAACAATAAGATCTGTGACTTTCGACGGGCGGTATTTTTCAAGTTCATCCATCAGCTCACTCTCAATCCAGACGGAGCCTCCCTGTCTGTTGTCAGTAGTGAAAGAAAATCATCTTTCTCAACTGCAAGAAGCATTCCCTGGCTTTCAAGTCCCATGATCGTTGCCTTTTCCAGATTCCAAACTACAAGTATCGTTTTCCCGATCATTTCTTCGGGGGAATAATAATCGGATATGCTGGATACTATCTGTCTCTTTTCTCCTGCAGCTTCAACAATGATGCGAAGCAGGTGCTTTGACTTCTGAACCTTTTCGCATTCAATCACTTTTGCTGTTCTGACATCTATTTTCCTGAAGTAGTCTATTGAGATCTGATCTTCTGTCACTGCATCACTTCCTGTAGTAGTCATGTCCAAGTGATTCCCTTGCAATTATCATCTTCATTACTTCACGGGAACCCTCTGCAAGCTGGAATGACCTCACAGCTCTAAGGGCAACCTCCTGTAAATTGTTCTTTGAATATCCATATGCGCCATGCCACTGCAGGCTGTCATTTATTGCATCAAATGCCCAGACTGTGGAAAGCAGCTTTGCGATTGCGACTTCTCTGGTAACCTGGAATCTGTTGAACCTTCTCTCGGCCTGTTCCTCTCCGTACATCCAGAGTGCCCTGTATCCCATGGTAAGCGCAGCTTCCATCTTTGCCACATCCTCGGCAAGCTGGAACTGTATCCCCTGAAATTTTCCGACGGTAGTGCCAAAGGCTTTCCTCTCCTTTATGTAATCCATCCCGTCATCAAGTGCCCTGAGAGCCATTGCTGCCGATGTTACCGCAATAATGCTTCTTGCAAGCTCAAAACCTTCATGAATTATATTGAATCCTCTGTTAACTTCTCCAAGCAAATATTCAGCGGGAATCTCCACGTCATTGAATCTGAGGGCTCCCCAGGTTGATCCCTCCCGTCCCATCTCCTCAAGCTTGGAAATCTCTATTCTTTCACTGTACGGAACATAGAAGAGTGAGATCCCGGAAGCGCCTTTCGAAGGGTCAGTCTTAGCTGAGGTGACAAATCCACCACCTCTTTCCTTAATATCAATAGCGAGACTGATGAATGACTTCTCCCCGTTGATCACGTATGAATTCCCCTTTTTTGTGGCTCTGGTCTTTATTGCTGATATGTCTGAACCGCAGGATGGTTCTGTAGTCGCTATTCCCGTAATGAGTTCCCCTGAAGCGATCTTGGGAAGAGTGCTGGCCTTCAGCAGTTCCGTCCCATATCTGGAAATGAGATAACTCCATGAGTTATGGACGAGGTAAAGGACAGAAATTGAAGCAGTCGGGTCAGCCCTGCCGATCTCCTCACCTATTATGCCCATCTCCACAGGAGAGGCGCCCATCCCACCGAATTTCTGTGGAACAGAGACTCCAAAAAGGTTCATTCTCCTGAATTCCGAGAATATTTCATCCGGAATTCTCCTGGAATTGATCATCTCCTCAAGGTTTTTTGAAATTACTCTTTCTGCAAACTCCTTAATCGAATTCTTCAGGAGCTCCTGGTCTTCAGTAAGTGAAAAATCCATCTAAGTCATACTGTCATGGATTGGGGCGCTATAACCTTTTTCCGGGTATCAACTCTGAATTGCTAAAGATAGAATGGAAACCTACATCTTCCTAGGTGGAGGAATCAGTTAAATAAATTCAGATAGTGTTGAAGTCTATTTTTATGCCGGTTTCCCTTCTTGTTAGCAGAGTTACCCTGCTGTCGGATCTCTCCTTGTGGAACGAATATCCAAGGCGTTCAGCCAGTTGCATTGAAAATTCCCTGACCTGTTCATGCGATGGCATGTTCTCTATTCCGAGCCGCTGAATACTCTGGCCCACATGAACATACCCCTTGGATTCAATGAAGTCCGGCTGTGCTGTGGAATCCATCTTTGCATACTCATCCAGATACGGCATGTTGATGCCGTTGACAAGGGTATGCCTGATGACTTTCCTTGTATCCAGCGATGGAAGTAGCTCCAGTGTCCTGTTGAAGTTCTCCCATGCATTTCCGATTGATGGATTCAGAAGATCATAGAATATCTGCTTGGTTGGCCCTGCTGTCGTAACATATAGCTGTGTGGGCAGAGGATCCAGTCTCTCCAGGACCATGGGGAGTGTCCCGTTAGTAACGAGGAAAGTTGACATTCCTCTCTTCTTCGCAAGAGCTATAAACTCTCCAAGCCTTGAGTATAATGTGGGTTCCCCGGTGAGTGAGATGGCAATATGTTTTGGGTTTTCAGCCTCGTTCCATCTTTCCTCTGAAACCTTCGGGTTTCCCTTAAAGCCTGATATTAACTTCCTGTGTGCAGCAATGGACTCTTCGAGGATCAATTCAGGATCATCCTCATCAGAGATCTTCATACCGTCAAAACCCTGAAATCTCCAGCAGAATGAGCAATTTTCTGTACATGAAGTAAGGGCAGGTGTCATCTGGACGCACTGGTGAGAATTGATACCGTAGAAGTCGCCCTTGTAACAACCGCGACCTCCTGTAAGTTCGCTCTTGGTCCAGTGGCAAACTTTCACAGCTGAATGACTGCCTACAAGACCATAGTGCTGTTTCTTGTATATCTGAGAATAGGAATTTTCCACAATCTCGTAGAATATTGTTTTATTTAATCTTATTCACAAAAAATGGTGGGAGAGTTTAGTCCTCTCCTGCTCCGGCTCCTGGTGAGGGTGGTGCTCCTGCTCCTCCCTTTGAACCTTTTGTCGCTATTACATCATCGATTCTCAGGATCATAACTGCAGCCTCTGTGGCGGCGTCTATAGCCTGAAGCCCCACTCTTATGGGTTCAATGACACCGAGTTTTTCCATATCACTAACCTCACCGGTGTATACGTTCACTCCAGCGGTCTTTTTTCCGTTTGCATGCTCGTTTCTGATCTTGATGAGCATGTCGATTGCATCAAGACCGGCATTTTCTGAAAGTGCTCTTGGGATCTCCTCAAGGGCGTTTGCAAACTTTTCGATGGCAAGCTGCTGTCTTCCACCAATCTTTGAGGCGTACTCCCTGAGCTTAAGGGCCATCTCTGCTGCGGCAGAACCTCCGCCAGTTACATATTTTCCATCTTCAACTGCAGCTGCTACAACATGGATTGAATCGGTGATGGATCTCTCGATCTCATCTGCCACATGCTCGGTGCCACCTCTGATGAGTATGCTGACAGCCTTTGGATTTTTGCATCCGGTGACGAAGGTCATGTAGTCATCGCCGATCTTGTTCTGCTCAACAAGCTCAGCTGTTCCAAGATCCTGATCGCTGAGTTCATCAATGGATGAGGCTATGGAAGCACCTGTTGCCTTGGAAAGTTTCTCCACATCGCTTTTCTTTACCCTTCTGACTGCATATATGCCTTCCTTGGCAAGGTAGTGCTGTGCAAGGTCGTCAATACCCTTCTGTGTAATGAGAACGTTTGCGCCAGTCTTCTTCACCTTTGCGACCATTTCTTTCAGTACAGACTCCTCCTGTGAAAGGAATTTCTGTATCATGGACGGGTCATCAATTCTTATGTTGGTGTCAAATTCAGGCTTCTTGATTTCAAGGGCTGCATTGAGCAGTGCTATCTTTGCGTTCTTAACAAAATCTGGCATTCCAGGATGAACTTTCTCCTTGTCCACTATTATTCCCTGAATAAGCTGGGTTTCGTCTATGTCTCCACCCTGCTTCTTTACCATCTGGATATTGTCGAAATCCACTGAGTATCCTGATTCAGTTTTCTCTGCCACAGCTTCAACAGCATCAACAGAGATCTTTGAAAGTTTTTCCTTGCTTGAGGATGCACTCTTGCTGCTCAGGGATGTTCCAGCCATTTTCATGAGAAGTTCCTTTTCGCTGAACTTTACAGGCTTGGATATACTCTGCAGTATCCTCTTCGCCTCATCTGCTGCCATCCTGTATCCAGAGGATATAACAGTCGGATGCACATTCTGGTTAATGAGGGCCTCAGCTTCCTGAAGCAGGGCACCTGCCATAACAACTGCTGTTGTGGTCCCGTCCCCCACAAAAGAATCCTGTGTCTTTGAGACTTCAACCATCATTTTGGCAGCAGGGTGCTCTACATCCATCTCTTTCAATATTGTGACTCCATCATTTGTAATCACAATATCTCCAAGAGAATCAACGAGCATCTTGTCCATTCCCCTTGGGCCAAGGCTGGATCTGACAGCGTTTGCAATACTCTTGGCCGCATCAATGTTGTTCTTCATTGCGTCTTTGCCTGTCTCTCTCTTTGAACCTTCTTTCAGTATGAATATTGGTTGTCCTCCCATCATATGTATCTAAGGAAGTAAAAATAAACTTCTATATAACCTTTTTGAATTTTTATCCTGACCTGCTTTCTGCATTTTCCATTTAATTTATGGATTCCCAGCTATAATCCTAACAGTGGTCCAATGAGAACCCAGGATTCGTTAAATGGAATCAGGATAACCGCTGTTAATGGATCTGCTTTCTCTTGCAATAAATGTGATATCCATTACTTTTTTAAGTCAATCTGCTATGAATGAATATGATAGAGCATCGTACTGTGAGCATTGGAAACGCAGAATTTGACTTCATAAGGATGCAGCTGGGCAATGCACCCCTGCTTATTCTGAAGGGAAGAAAGGGGTATGTGATGTGCGGTTATCTTGACGTTACAACAGCCGATAAAGTGGGAGATATAGCGGTTCGGGTATCCGGAGTCAGTACACTTGAGGATGTCCTGAAAGCAAGCGTTGCCCAGGCATCTTCCAGAGCATCGGAACTGGGCATAGAAAAGGGTATGCCTGTGACGGATGTGCTTCAGTTTTTGAACTGATATAATGTCTGAGAGAGGCGCGTCTGTTGCACTCATAATGAAGGGAGACGAATTTGTTCTCATCAGGAGAATTCAGCGTGCCGGGGACCCATGGTCAGGTAATTTTGCCCTTCCGGGAGGTATGATAAAAGCAGGTGAGACACCTGAGGATGCTGTTCTAAGAGAGGTAAAGGAGGAAGTAAATTTAAATTTCAGCAGGATTGATATCAGGCATGAACTTCCGGTGGCACATCCTGTGAGCAGGCCACAGATGACTGTGCACCCCTTTGTCATATATGCTAAGGAAATAGGTACACCTGTTCCTGGAGATGAGGTTGCGGAAGCTAGGGTGATATCTCTTGAAACCAGATTAAACTGCACAAACCCAGAAAATGGGTTTCCAGCTTTTGATTTCAATGGCTGGATAGTCTGGGGACTCACTTACAGGATTATACAGTCGTATCTGAATTATAAGTCTCAGAAATCGTGAACCAGCCTTGTTCCTTTTTCATCAAAGGAGATACGTATAGTAAATTCTGAAACCTGCATCATCGCTTTCTGGAGAGTCTCAACCTTTCCAGGCCTGGCTATCAGGAGAACGAATCCCTCCTTGCCACCACCCATGAGCCTTGCGGCCTCTGCTCCATTTGACATGGCCCTGGCTATTATATCCTCAATCTTTGCGTTGGAAACATCAGGATTGACTTTCTTTTTAAGATGCCAGCCATCATTCATTAGGGATGAGAATGTCTCAAGGTCCCCAGAAGCAAGAGCATCTCCCATACGAAGAGCAGTATCTTTGATTTCTAAAAGCGTTCTGTTAACCGGGTTTTCCTCCCTTGCGGAAAGTTCAACCTGGCTTCGCAGAACATTGGAACTTTCTCTCGTGTTTCCAGTATATACAAGAAGAATTCTTCCCTCAAGATCTCTTATGGTTTCCATATCATGATTTATCATACTGCAGGATACATCATCTCTCTTGAACTGCATAATCTTGAGTCCACCAATTGAAATAGCATAGGGGTCCTGCTTTCCAAGGGTTATTCCAAAATATCCGCTCTCAAGCTCGTATGCCTCCTTTGCCAGGGAATAAGAGTCATAGGTCTCCCCTGATTCTTTTTTCAGTATCAGAAGGAGCGCGTTTATAAGGGCACTTGAAGAACCGAGCCCTGAACCTGGGGGGACTCCACTGTTTATAGTCAATCTTCCCCTATCAACCCCATTTTTCCTGAAAAGTTCCAGGATACCGTTCAGAACTCCACGATCATCTGAACTGGATACCAGAAAACTCTTTAGAAAATCTCTCGAAGATATTTCAAGCTCATAAGGGTCTCTTGTGTAGGTTACAGTGACTCCTCTGTCTATTGTTGCATTCAGTACTGCAGAGCCAAATCGATCACAGAAAGGATTGATGTCTGTTCCTCCACCGCCAAAGCTTATACGGAATGGGCTGTATGAAATGACTCTGTCCATGCATCACTGATAGCGTATTGTTTTTATTATTCGTTTAGGTACAACCTTAACACCATAGGAAATATTCCGGCAACTATTTTATAGTGATAAGGAATCTGAATTCATGGAAAAAAACAGCAGTTTCTGGCATACAGTAAGCCCCGGAGAAGAGGTTCCTAAAAAATTCAATGTGGTAATAGAGACTCCAAGAGGGAGTAAAAATAAATTTGAAATGTCCAAACAGTTTCCAGGAATTGTACTGGACAGGGTTCTTCATTCATCTGTTGTTTATCCAGTAGAATATGGTGCAATACCCGGTACGCTCTATGATGATGGCGATCCAATTGACGTGATGGTCCTGACCAGCATCCCCACTTTTCCGGGTGTTGTTCTTGAGGCCAGGCCTATCGGCGTTATGAAGATGATTGATCAGGGGGACAAGGACAATAAGATACTGGCAGTAGCCACTAAGGACCCAAACTACAGACATGTGAAGTCCCTGAAGGATGTTCCAGAGCACCTTCTGGATGAGATAACAAATTTCTTCCAGACATACAAAATACTTGAAAAGAAAAAAACAGAAGTATCAGGATGGGAAGGACAGGAGTTTGCTGAAGAAGAGATAAAAAGATCAGTAGAGTCCTACAGGCAGAAATTCAGCCTTTAATATGGCAGATTCAGTAAAGATCCCATTGGGAAAGGGAACCATAGAGTTAAGGGGAGACCCATCCCGTTTCCTAAGGGGTCATTTTTACATCCGTATATTTTATTCCAGTCGCCCCGGTCCCTGCAAAGATGAATTGTGTACCATGTTGACTTCCTTTCATGCTATGGCTTCCGATTTTGTTCCGGAAGATTACAGGATAATTGCTGGAAATGGATTCTATATAATAATTGATCCGGCAATCTATGACAGTATAGATAAGAACAGGCAGAATGTAACACTCAGAATTGGTTTTTCCGGAAAAGCCTCAATAAAGGGACTCTATCTGTGATAATGTACTCCGGAACCCTATTTTATTATATCTCCATGTATTAAGGCCGCTACGTCGCAATTAAAACTGGGTGATCGTTTTCTGCTGTCCAACAGAAAGCTATGGGCCGTAAGCATAGCTTCGTCAGTAAGATCATTTGGTTTTGCAGCGACCTGGCCTTTCATGGCTTTATATTTTGAAGAATCTCTGGGCATACCCATATCGGTAGTTGGTATTATTTTCACACTGCTGTCTGTTGGGTCTATATTTTTCAGCCTTGTTGGGGGTGGGCTTGCTGATTACATAGGTAGGAGAAATACACTGATTCTTGGAGCAGCAATCAGCTTTCTGCTCTTCTCATCGCTCTCTTTCATAATTCAGGACAGGTCACTGGTGGTTCCTGTCGTAATCCTGTTCATATTGACATCAATAGGGGGTGCTTTTGTATTTCCCTCCGCATCAGCCCTTGTATCTGATGTCACCGACGAGAAGGAGAGGGTTAACGGTTTTGTTGTATACAGAATCCTATCAAATCTTGGATGGGCTGTCGGCCCTCTTACCGGTTCTCTCATAATTGTTTACGGAATTCACTGGATATTCATTCTTGTCTCAGCCTGCAGCATAATGCAGGGAATCATAGTGGCCATATTCATAAGAGGCAGAAACAGACCTGCAGGTTCTCAGATAACAAAGGAGAAGAGGAAATTTGGAATGATGGCATTTGACAGGCTTCTTCTTCTTTTCAGCTTTGGAACTTTCTTCCTGACAATGGTGGCTTCGCAGTTCTCTGTAACCCTTCCGCTCTATGCAGGAATATTCATGAATATCCCAAGTTCTTCAATAGGTTACATTTACGCAGTGAACGGGGCACTTGTGGTCATAGGGCAGTATCCCATAACCAATGCACTTAAAAGATTCTCAGATATGGTTCCCATGGTGCTGGGTACTGTTTTTTACAGCCTCGGATATCTTTCGGTGGCATTTGCCGGGAATCTCTATGGCCTGATGGTATCAATGGCAATAATAACTGTGGGAGAAAATATGACATCTCCAGTGATGAATTCCGTTGTCTCTAAGATCGCTCCTGAAGATAAGGTTGCAAGATTCATGGGATTCCTTGGAATGATCAATTCCACAGGAAGGGCCCTCGGTCCTTCAATTGGAGCATTTCTCATTTCAGCTTTCCTCAAGGATGGTGTATTTGTCTGGCTTACAGTTGATGTATTCGGGGCAATGGCGGTCATGATATTCCTCATATTTTCAGGATATTCATCCCGTCATGGGAAACAGAATCAGAAGGGGGGTCCAGCCGGATTATGAATGCAGAGAGGAAGCAAAAACAGACGCCATATGGCCCCATATCTTACATAGAGATTCAGGGTAAACCGAATATATTCTTCCTCCATGGTCTGGGCGGTAGAGCAAATAACTGGATGAAGCTGGCAAGAAATCTGGACAGTGGATACGGAACTGTTATGATTGATCTTCCCGGCCACGGGAACAGTACAAAGGATTTACCATCATGGGATATCAACACACAGGTCAGGGCTCTTGATCTATTCCTGTCAGATTTCCCGGGAGAGAGTAAGATACTTGCCGGAAACTCTTATGGAGGCTGGATTGCAATGCGTTATACACTGGACTTCGGCCATACTAAAGCACTGATTTTAATCGACAGTGCCGGGACAAACTCAACAATTGGAGAGGATTCCCCGGAGAGGGTGAGGGCATTCCTTAGCAGAGTTATGAAAAACTATCCTCAGAATGATCCTGCAATTCTTAAGGAGATATTAAGACAGAACTCTCTGGGAACAGGTAAAGTGTCATCCGGGGAACTCAATTCAATATCAATTCCGGTGAGTATAATCTGGGGAGAGAATGATAAAGTGATCCCATTGGCAAATGGTGAATTCCTGCATTCAATGATCAGAGGAAGCAGACTCAGAATCATAAAAGGGGGCGGCCATACACCCCATTACACACATCCAGAAGAAACTGCCTCAGAGATCCGCGACTTTCTTTCCCCCATCTGAGGTCTTAAGAGAATAAACACCCGGATCCTCATCATATCTTGCTCTGGAAAGTTTCTCAATATGCTCTGTTTCTATACTGGAATGAAAGAACAACTCTGTGCCGGCCACGCTTTCCTCAAGTATGATCCCGTCTCCCTCATCCCTCATTCCTGTAATTATGGAGTTTCCGCCAAAAAGATCATCAGAGGAATTGACAGACACAACAGGAATCCTGTTTTCCAGAGAACGTCCCCTTACATATATGTGCCACATCCGGATGAACTTATGGCCAATCAGTGAAGGATTGGCCATCAGAATGGCTCCTTTCTCTGAAAGGATCTTTGCAAAGTATGGAAAATCCAGATCATAGCATACAGGAATACCCAGTTTAATTGCACCGCAAGAGACCACATTCACCTCTCTACCTGAACTGTAGGTGGTTTTTTCCATTCTGTACAGGGAAATCTTGTCCTGATGGCCAATCTCCTTTCCTCCTGAGAAAACAATGGATCTGTTGAATGTTTTTCCCCCCTCAGAAACAGAGATGCTGCCAGGAACAAAAATACCCTTAAAGGATGAACTAACAGCCCGCATTTCCTCAATAAACCTGTTGTAGCTTTCAGAATCTTTAGTGAATACGTCTTTGAGCCACTTTTCAGGCATAACAACAAGTCCGTCTGATAGGCTTTCAACCTCCTCCCTTACCTGTCGAATGAAGGTAAATGAATCAGTGAATCTCAACCGTTTACTCTGTACTGCCATCACTTTCAATATATCTTTCCTCCAGACCGGACGCTACATATTCAAGCAAACTCTGGGAAAGTTCTTCCTTCGTGAGATTCATCTCTTTATGCTCTTTACCTGTATGAATCCAGTATCTCTTTCGTCCCTCTCCAAATGGGCTCTGTCCAGAACCTATCTCATTTATCACCACTACATCTGAAATTTTTTCCAGATTTTCGATCTTATCTGAATCCCTGATTCTTGATTCAGTAAGCTTGAATGTCACGAGAAAAGCTTTTGTGGATTTCCTCAGCTTCTGAACCAATTTTCCTCTCGGTTTAAGTTCTATTGAGTGGGAAGATCCACTGTCCATCTTTCCATCAGTTATCTTCGATACTTTGAAATCAGAGAGGGCTGCAGGCAAAAACACGGCATCAGGTCTGTATATCCTTACAGAATCAAGTGTGAACTTTTCAAATTCTGAGGTATTTGTGGCTTCTATCTGATGCACGTATGGAGGAAGTTCCATAGAGCAGTTTCCAACATACACAACTTTCTCAGCACCAAGCCTGAAAGCAGTTCTGGCAAGCCAGTAAGCGGTAAGTCCTGTGCTGTTGTTGCTGATTCCCCTGACTGCATCAACAGGTTCAGAAGTCCCTCCACCAATGATGAGGATGACCTTGCCAATCAGAATATGGCCTCTTGCAGCACGGCAGATGTAATCCTCTATTACCGTATTATCTTCGATCTTTGCCTTTCCATCCTCCAATTTAGGTGGTATTATGGAAATACCGATCTGCTCAAGTGCATCCATATTTTTGCGCATAATTGGATTGTAGAACATAGCCTCATGCATGGTTGGCGAAAGGACAGTGGGATTCCCGTTTCCCGCAGCATAGCTGAAGAACAGTGAAGGAGCATCATCTGCCACTCCAGATGCGGCCTTTCCAATGAAATTATGTGTGGCAGGGACAACTGCAAATATGATGGAGTCTGCTTCTCCGTCAAACTCTGAAACATGCTCAATCCTGCCGGTAATATCTGAAATTACTTCTTCTCCTGAAGCCCACTGAAATACTTTCTTTCCTACCAGATCAAGTGCCTCCTTGGATGCAACAACCTTAACCAAAGCGCCCTCTCTTCTCATGTCCCGGATCAGGTCAGGTACCCGGTAAATTGAAATACTTGCAGTAACAGCAAGAAGTATCTTGAACCCGGAGAGAAAACCACCATTATTTTCATCAGAAGCTTCCGGCAGTTCAATCACCTGAATACAAACCATGAACCTGAGGCAGTGGCACAGATCTTACCATTCCCGTCACGCAATTCCAGATTGCAGAATGCAATATTCTTTCCGGACCTAACAACTTCGGATCTAACTCTGACAGGCCCGGATGAGACCGGCCTTATGAAATTTGTATTCAGATTGACAGTGACCTGATTCACAAGGTTTCCCAGTGTTAAGATTGAAAGGCCTCCAGCTGTGTCAAGAAGTGTCATTATTGCACCACCGTGCATTATACCGCCAGTTCGCTGTATACTCTCATGGAAAGGAATCAGAATTTCAATCATCCCCTCTCCTGAATCGGAAATCTCTATTCCTTTGATATTTGAGAGGTAGGGATCTTCTCTGATGATCTGCTGTATCAGTTCTATCATTGACACCATAGGGATAACTTCAAGTTAAGCTTGACGGGCTTACGGAATATTCAGGTTACCATTGCCTCAGCATATAATTTATGTTAAAAATAGCTCTTTGAGCAACATGTATGATATTTTATAACTGACGAATTAACTTATTCATTGCTATTTTTATCTATAAAATCAAGAGTCTGCGTGTATGGAAAATGATTTAAGTATTGAACAGATTATTAGCAATGGAAGCTAATACCGGGCAACTGGATGAGATTTCTGAGATGCTCAAGCTTCTGGGTATGTCCTCCTATGAGGCCCAGGCATTTTCTGCTTTGATCTATCACGGTGTAGCAAATGCTGATACCGTTGCAGACACTGCAAGAATCCCAAGAACCTCCGCCTACAAGGTTATGGAGGCACTTGTCCAGAAGGGATTTGCCAAGGAAACGGAGGGCAGGCCAAAAATGTTCCGTCCAGTGGACCTTGGTAAACTGAGGTCTGAGTATCAGGACAGATTCGATCTTCTTTTCAAAAGGCTCAAGGAGCTTCAGGATGCAGTCCCTTCAAAGGGTGAGCCTCAGCTCGTATACACAATATATGGAAATCAGAAAGTAATGGCCAAGATGGCAGAGATGGTGAACCTTGCCGAGAAGGAACTTATAATATGCACTCCAAAGGTAAGGGAAATTCGTACCGAACTGAAGAAGAACCTTGAATATGCCATAAAGAGGGGAGTAAAGGTCATATTTGTCACTCCACCGAACAAAAGGGTGCCGCAGGATGCGGAGGTATACAGAAAAGATGGCCTGATAGCAACTGACATAGTCAGTGATCAGAGCAGAGCAATGCTAGCCGGTCCTGACATGGATGCCTGTGGTTATACTGATAATCCAGCTCTTGCCCTTCATGTTTACCAGTTCGTCAGGATGATTATGCAGGGGGAGATAAGGTAGATAAAATGGAATCCATAGTAAACACACTAATGCTTGGCGGGCATGTGTCAACATCTGGTGGTATATACTCATCTATTGACAGGGCTGAATCTTTCTCGTTCAGGACATTTCAGATATTCAGCAAGAATCAGATGCAGTGGAAAGCAAAGCCCCTTATACAGGAGGACGTGGAGCGGTTCAGAGAAGGTGTAAGGAAAAATGGAATGTCCGGGATAATGATACATGCATCCTATCTTCTCAATATGGGAACTCTGGACTCTGAACTTCGCGGTAAGGTCCTGGATGCCTTTTCTGAAGAGATAAAACGGGCGGACCAGCTTGGAATTGATTTCCTGACATTCCATCCCGGGTCCGCAGGAAAGAGCGGGAATCCTGCAGAGTCCAGAAAAATGGTGGCTGAGAACCTCAACTCACTTCTTGAAAAGGAGCAGCATGTCAGAATACTTCTGGAAACTTCGGCAGGTCAGGGGCAGACAATAGGAAGCAGTTTCGAGGAACTGGCTGAAATCATTGATATGATAGACATACGCGAAAGAGTTGGTATATGCTTTGATACCTGCCATGTTTGGGCCTCAGGCTACGATATAAAGAGTGTAAACGGATATCAGGAGACAATGGATCGTTTCAAAAGTATCATAGGTCTGGAGAGGCTGCTTGGTTTTCACCTTAATGACTCCAAGAAAGGACAGGGTAGCAGAGTAGACCGACACGAGCAGATTGGGCAGGGTACACTTGGAATAGATGGAATTTCAAATTTTGTTAAAGATAGAAGGTTCAGAAAGACTCCAATGATACTTGAGACCCCGAAAGGTGAGGAAGGCTATCCTGACGATATCAGGGCACTTTCCTCCATTAACCTGGAATGATTCATTTGAAGCTAAAAGCCTTCCGGCCACTCTATTTCAGGGCAAACCTGAGTGAAGTTGTCTCCCCGCCCTATGACACTATTTCACCTGAGCAGAGCAGAGAACTCCTTTCCAGAGAATATAATATATTTCATCTTTCAAAGCAGAACAGTAGAGAGGATGCGGAAAATCTTTTCAGGAAGTGGATAGAATCAGGAATTATAAAGAAGATGGACCATGAGGTCCTCATAGTTCTTTCACAGGAATTTCCGTCTACAGGAGTAGCATCAGCAAGGCTTGGCGTAATAGGTATTGTGGATTCTCAGCAGGTCTCCGGGGAGATCATACCCCATGAGGATACATTCGAAAAGGCAGTAATAGAGAGACGGGACCTCATGCTTGCTTTGGAATCACAGGTTGAGCCAATATTTCTTGCAGTGGAATCAACAGCTCTTGACAGGGTATTGAAACATACCATCAGGGATAAAACTCCATATGGTGTTTTTGAGGAACCCAGCGGAGTCCTAAACAGGGTATTCTGCATTGAGAATCCGGACGAAATAAGATCTATCACATCATCTGTGTCACAAACCAGAGCTATAGTTGCAGATGGCCATCACAGACTGAAAGCCACAAGGGAGATATATTCAATGCCAAACCAGGACAGGGAATTCTGGAAATATTCGCTATCATATGTCACATCACTTCACAATGACTCTCTGTTCATTTCAGGAATCCATAGAATCCTTAATACAGGATTAAAGAAAAATGAGGTTCTGGAAAAGATCTCAAGAGATTTCATAATATCTGATATGAACACATATACAGAAGACGGCAATATATGGATATTCGATGGACATTATTGCCGCCTAGTTCCGAGAACACCGATGGATATTCCTCCTCCTGAGATCATTAAGGATATTATCCTTCACAGAGATCTTGGAATGAACCTGAATGAAATGGAAAACTCTGTTACATATCAGTACAGTGTTGCCGACGCGGTTGCCGCTGCAGAAAAAACAGGAGGTATCGCCATACTGGCACCAAACTGGAACAAGGCAGAATTTATGAAAACACTGGAAAAGGGAAATCTTCTTCCTCAAAAATCCACATATTTCTACCCGAAGATACCATCTGGCATTGGCATATATTCAAATATTGGACAGGAGATAGGTTTATCATTAGCAAATAAGTTAGAGAATCCTGAAAGATGATCATCCCAAAAAATTTGGTTGATAACATTGAAAACCAGATTTACGCAGTCATTTTCAAGTACAAGATAGAATTCTTCGCTGCCTTCGTTTTCATATTTGTCGGAAGAAGAATACTCAGGCTGGTTTACGGCCACAAGTTTCGTCCCGGAACTCTGGTAACATCACCATTTCTGTACTTTGTATTCAGCGGAATTTCTCTGTTGGGACTGGACCTTCTGGGCCTTCTATACTGCTCAATCGCATTCTTCTTCGGGCTACTCATATCTACATTGTTCAAGCATGGAGTGAAATTTTACAGAAAAGATAATGTGATATATTACAAGAGGTCAGCCATGATATCTCTTACCTGGACAGTTGCATTCGTTGCAAGGATATACATTGAAATATTCTACGATCTGACCCAGGGCCTGGTTCTGGACATATTTCTGATCTTCCTGTCAGGCCTCATAATCGGTGAGGCTTTCCATATCGGGATACAGAAGAAGCTTTACGAAAGCCCCGTTGGCGATGCTATGCCACCAATTGATGAGAAATGAGTTTCCACTTATTTAAGTAGTTTCTCTGTTTGAGGAGAATTTTTATGCTCAGTGAGATTGATATTCATGGATTTTCTTCTTATTCCGGGTGCATGGCTGGGCAGCTGGGTATGGGAGGATGTTGCAGATATTTTGAGAAGGAAAGGGCACAGAGCTTTCGGGGTCACTCTAACGGGAATGGGAGACAGGGTGCATCTGGCAAGCCCTGATCTGACCCTCGAGGATGCTGTAAATGATGTTCAGAATATACTCAGGTACCATGGCCTGAGAAAACCGGTTATTGTGGGTCACAGTTTTGCAGGCAATCTAGCAGCAAAAATCGCTGATCTCAACCATGATTTAGTATCTGGTCTGATTTTCTTTGATTCTTCAATACCAGAATACACTGAGGAGAGACAGGGAGGCATTGATCAGTGGAGCGCAAAGGATCGAACGGAATTCCTTGAGGATGTCAACAGCAAATGGGGTGGATATTTTGTTCTCACCGAAGAAATGTTTTCCCAAATCGGTGGAGACTTTTCTGCAGAACAGAAGAAGGAATTCTTTTCAAGGATAACTCCACTACCATACAGGTATATCGCGGATTCTATACAGCTGAGTC
>JAMCPQ010000051.1 GCA_023379825.1 Thermoplasmatota archaeon
ACTACATAATCTATCTGTAGAAGGTTTGACAACCCCGGGTTAGCCACGTAAAAAGTACTGAGTAAAAACTTCAAAAGGAAGAACGCTACTACCCCAATTATAATAGATACTACTAAAATTGAAGCGATAAGCTTTCTGCTATCGTCCATGCGATTGGATAGAAAAATGTTATATTAAGATTTCCTAAGGCACTAGGAAATTAGACACTCTGTCACTACTTTATATAAGATGAATCCTTAATTTTATACTCCCGCACGAAAAGAAAAAATGGAGAGTTTAATCCACGTCCTTTGTGGATAATTTAACTTCTCTCTTCTTGGACTGGGATTCTATTACTTCAAATTTCCCTTTGAATTTTTCCAATACCCTTGGAAGGGAAGTATATTCCATCTCATCCTCAGGCAGTCTGTGTGGCTCAAATGGGCCCATTCTTCTGAGATAATCAACAACCTGGGTTGCTGTCCTTCTGGCTCCGTCGAAAGCTGGATCATCAAACATATCAACTGGTCCAGCAAGTTTTCCATCCTTCAACACAAATCCAAGTCCGATAACTTTCGGTGGACCGTCAAATCTTGACATCTTTGCATCTTTCAAACCAACTGGCATGAGCGGGCCATTGAAAGACCCCCTCATCCATCCTGAAACCATGTAAGGAAAAGAAAACGCTTCCATTGCTTCACCTGAGGCGGGAAGTCCAGACTGTATCCTCACAATTCCTGCAGGATCGTCCTTTCCGACATATTCTCCTGCAATAAAGGAAAGCTTGTCTGTACTGATAACCGCTACATTTTCATCGGGCAATTTTTCATGGCTTTTCTTCGTATAGACTCTTTTTATGACATATCTGCTCTTTGAGCCGATAAGGCCCAGTAGATCATACATATGTTCCGGGCAGTCAAGGAAGATTTTCTTGGCCTCCACGATATCCCAGACCTCAAATCTGAACCCATCATGCATATTTGTGTCTATTACCAGTCCAGGCGTATTATAAGGATCAGCAAACATTTTGAATATAGGGAAATTAAACGCTCCGGGCTCAGTCTTGTCCATCATGTACACAATGAAAGGTTCAGACTTCCTTGGGGTTATTTCCATCTCAGCTATTCCTGGACCCATTCCCTTAATATTTCCGGAAAATGAGTCCTTGAGAAGATCCTGGCCTGCACCATACAATCCGTACTTCTTTGCGACAGACGTCCCAGCTTTAAAAGCATTCCATGCCAGTTCATGAACCTCTGGAGAGTCAACCCCTCTGTCATGAATCATGGTGATCTGAATATCATCCCCCACACTTGAAATATGAAAATCAGAAATTAGACCCTCGCCATTTTTCTTCACATATGATCCCACTTCATCAACAACCGGACCATAGACCGTTGTATGGCCAGGTAAACTCCCAATATCTGCTTTTATGTGTGAAATTGTAACTTTCATAATTTTCAATTGTCTTTCTATATTTAAATTTTATTCAACAGCAATTCTTGTTTCGTCTATTGATTAAAAAATCTAGATAGGAGTTCGTCATTATTATAACACAAATATCAGTCCACTTTTCGCTTGGAAAAATGTATTAATTAAAATTCCTTTACGAGTCCCGTTGATATCAGATCTCTTAATAGTTCTATTCGCGGTAATCATTTGGGTTGCCCTCATCTATTATTTTGCACCCGGCATCAGGAAGACCAGGAACTTCTCTCCGTATGGTCCTGCTCTGATGGTAAAAATAACTAAGAATAGAGGACTTTTAGATAAAGTTTCCAAGAGATTCCCCGGAAGAGCCTTTTCCCGAATATCAGTTGTTATAGTGATTGCAAGCGCGATAATTGCCATTGCAATGCTAGGCTACGGTATTTTTCTTGGCATTCTTGATCTGAAATCAGGTGTTTCAAGTGCAGCACTACCTGTTACAGAGCTGATTGGCTTACCTGGAATTAACCCCGTGATTCCCATCGGTTATGGAGCTGCTGCTCTTATTTCTGCTGTGGTCATTCATGAGGTGTTTCATGGCATCGTCGCAAGAAAGCACGGTATAAAAGTCAAGTCTGTTGGTGCCCTGTTCTTCATCATCCCCATCGGTGCTTTCGTTGAACCAGATGAGGATGAAATGTTGAAAGCTGACCCCGTTGTTAGGAGAAGGATTGTTGCTGCCGGCCCCGGAATAAATATAGTTATCGGTGTTGTTGCCATTTTAATACTTATCTTTCTGATGGCCCCTTCAGTTCATCCCATACACAATGGTGCTTATCTTGAGGAATCCGGATCAAAATATATTTCAGTTCCAACCGGTTCAGAAATAATCAAATTTGGAAATTACAGTGGAAATAATGTTAACAGTCTGGCAATGAACTCCACACTTGTCCCGGGAAAGATTTACAATGTCACATATTTGGATAAAGGCAAAGAAAAAAATACTACCATGGCAGGTGGAATCATGATCATTTCAACTCTTCCTGGTTATCCTGCATACGATAACCTGACACCCGGAGGAATAATACTTTCAGTAGATAATGCCACCATCAGAAATGATACGCAGTTGAACTCAGTTCTGGATGCCGTTAAACCCGGTGATACAGTTAACATTTCAGAGGCAATATTCTCCACAAGTTCTGCGACAGGATTGAAAGTAAAGAATGCAACAATAGGTACTGTTTCCAAATACTCATATTATGCAGAATATGATCCTTCTGCAAACAAGGCTTCCTATAAGAATGAAAGTTTCATAGGTGTTACGGTGGACTATGCAGGGCTTGGAACAGTAGCCATATCAGATTTATCCCCAATTATAACTGGAGGGATCATAGTTAAAAACCCTGTGCCCAATTTTCTCGGATACCTTGGCCTGCCATTTGAGGGTCTATCACCGGTACCATCTGGTGTGGCAGCTCTTTTCAGTGTTCCGTTTACACCTCTTGTGTTCTGGGGAATTCTTAATACACTTTACTGGGTATTCTGGCTTAATTTCCTTCTGGGTATAACCAATGCCCTCCCATTTGTTGTTCTGGATGGTGGGCAGTTTTTCAGAGATACACTTTTCATAGGAGAAAGAAGAAAATCATTATCCTTCCTAAAAAATGACAAGGTAAAAATTGGAATAAGTACATTCCTGAACATGCTGGTGTTTCTTTTACTATTTGGCTCAGTAATACTTGCTGTGCATGGTGTATAATCCATGAAAATTCCACTGGGTCTGAAGCGATGAATTAATAATACCAGATGAAATTCACGTAAGGCAGTAGATTAAATTGAGTAATACAACTGTCGTTTCATGGTTGATATAATATGGCATTTCCAGAAGCTGTTGAAAGAAGACTGAACAAGAAAATATGCATGAGATGCGACGCCAGGAATTCCCCAAATGCGACCAGCTGCAGGAAGTGTGGATATACTGGTCTGAGATTCAAAGCAAAGGAAAGAAGAGGGGGACAATAACAGGAAAAGAACCTCCCAAGGTTGGTATTTTACGGATGGAGGGGACTAACAACGAGTACGAGGCTTACAATGCTTTCCTCGAGTCTGGTTGTGAGCCCCAATATGTGCATTTGAACCAGCTGAAAAGAAGAGAGGTATCCCTGGAAGTGTTTTCCGGGCTATTTCTGCCTGGTGGCTTCTCCGCTGGCGATTATATAAGGGCAGGTGCAATTTTCGCAAGCAGGTTAAAAAGTTCAAGCTTCACAGATCTAATCAGATTTATCGATTCAGGAAAACCAGTCGTTGGTGTATGCAATGGCTTTCAGGTTCTTTCTGAGCTGGGGTTTCTTCCGGGGTCTGGTCATAAGAGATCCATAGCACTGGATCATAACGATTCAAACAGATACGAATGCCGATTGACTTACATTAGAAGGGTTTCCAAGAGCCCTGTTTTCAAGAGTCATCTTAAACCGGACCTGCCTTACATTGTTCCAGTAGCCCATGCTGAGGGAAAAATTAGATTTGATGACCAGACAACATATGAGAAACTTATTGATAAAGGTCAGATAATTTTTAAATATTCAACACCGGATGGTCTTGATGGAGATTACCCATGGAACCCGAATGGAACAGCTGGTTCTATTTCCGGCCTCTCAAATCCTGAGGGTAATGTAATAGGTCTCATGCCTCATCCGGAGAGGCTGATGGACCATAATATCAGATACGGTGGAGGAAAAACAGACGAGACCATAGGAAAGGCATTTTTCAGTGATCTCAGAGAATATCTGTCCGCATTCTAATTTGAATTATATCCCCTTGAAATTGAATTTAAGAGCTCAGCGGCATTATCTCTGAATTCTTGAAGCGTTCTGTCATTAACCAGCATGAAATCCGAAAGTGAGATTGTTCTGCCTATTCCCCATTCAAGCTCACGCGTGTCCCTCTTAACAAGGCCAGCTTCATCTTTTATATCATCAGGGCGGCTTCTCTTCTTTATCCTTCTCAACCTTTCCTCCTGATTGGCATAGATTGCAATAACCCTCACATTTGAGAATTTATTCCTGAAAAAATCTAGTTCTTCAATGTTTCTGAGGCCATCCACTATTGTCCTGTCTGGATCTTTTATAAGTTCCGAAGTCCTCCTGGCCCAAACATCCATCCCATGTAATTTTCTCTCCTCTGATGCGAATTTGCCTATCTGGGAGTCGTCCTCAGGAACCCCATGTTTTTTTGCATAATCCTTAACTGTGTTTCCCATATGAACGTCCATCCAGCCCAGTTGCTTTGCTACCTGAACAAATTCATCCTTTCCTGATCCTGGCATTCCTGTTACTATCAGCATTATCTCCTGAAGTATTGTATTGCTCAATATATTTTTCAGAAGCTTGAGAGCGATTTTATATTCAGTAATGAAGGCTAAGGAAAAATTCCTGAAGGCACTCTTAAAGCAAATCCCATTAAGCTTTTTAACAAAATAAGCATTACGTATCGATTCCAAATGGATCTGAACTTAACACTTGGCGGTCCTCAGGGTGGTGGAATAGATACTTCTTCTAACATGATTACCCGGGCCTTTGCTGCTGCAGGATATAATGTTTTTGGAGTTAGAGAGTACCATTCCAACATAAAGGGGAGACACAGCTACAATCACCTCAGGGTGAAGGAAGAAAGACCACGGTCTTTGAAATATCCGGTTGATATTCTTATTGCCCTGGATCCCGACACAATCTTTGAGCATATTGAGGATGTTGGTGAAGGCACAAAAATAGTATACGATAAACAATTCGAAACCTCTGACCTTGCCTCAGCAAGAATGATAATGAGGGACACTGCAAAAAGAATAAGGGAAACGCTACAGGAGGAAAAACTGCCCCTTAACATAAAGGGTGCACTTCAGCTTATGCAGAAAAAAGGAGGCATACCCATTGCAGTTCCTTTCAACGAGGTTGTCTCATCTGCAATTTCAGATGGAGTTCCCACAAGATACTTCAATACACTGGGTTCTGCGATTACCCTTGCTATTGCAGGTCTTCCAGTGGAGTTTGGAGAAGAATCTATCAAACAGGTATTCTCCGCAAAAGAAAAAGTGGTTGCTGAGAATGTCAAGGTAGTGAAAGCTGCATATGATTACTGCAGCAGCAATAAACTTGCGGGAAAACCGATTCCCAAGCTGGCAAAGAAGAGGAGATTTCTCATAACCGGAAACGATGGTTCAGCCATTGGTAAGCTGATGGGCGGTCTCAGATTCCAGACATATTACCCCATAACCCCTGCAAGTGACGAGAGCTCCATACTGGAAGAACATGGTGCTATAGCATTTATTGAAAATGAGAACAGAAAACTCAAGGATTCCGGGATTGTTATCGTCCAGACTGAAGACGAAATATCAGCAGTAACAATGGCTCAGGGGGCAGCAATCACAGGAGCCCGTGCATCTACGGCGACAAGCGGACCTGGTTTTTCACTGATGGCAGAAGGCATCTCTTTCGCAGGTATGGACGAGGTACCGATACTGATAACATTATATCAGAGGGGGGGACCAAGCACAGGTCTTCCCACAAGAAACGGTCAGTCAGATCTTCTCTTCGCTCTCAACACGGGCCATGGTGAATTTCCAAGAATAGTGATTTCATCAGGAGATGTTGAGGAATGCATATATGATGCAATGAAAGGTCTGAATTATGCTCAAAGATATCAGATGCCCGTACTTCATCTCATTGACAAGAATCTTGCAAATACAAGTGATCTGGTTCCTGAAATAGACTCCAAGAGAGTTAAAGTTAGCCAGGTCCTGGCAACACAGGATTCAGAATCATTCAGGAGATACAACCTTGATACAGACAACGGTATTTCAAACGCAGGATACCTGGGTAAGAACATATTCTGGATGACAGGAGACGAGCACGATGAGCTTGGACATGTAACAGAGGACCCGGAAATCAGGGACAGAATGATGAGGAAAAGATTCCAGAAGCTTAAAACTGTTGAAGAAGAGGTCCCAATGAACGACAGAGCAGTTCTCTATGGTCCCTCTGATGCAGAGATCACCTTCGTAACATGGGGAAGCCAGAAAGGAGTAATTCTTGACGTTATGGAGGATCTCAAAGCTAAAGGAATAACAGCTAATCTACTTTACATCAAGATGTTTGAACCATTCCCGTCAGAATTTGTTTCTGGAGTTCTTAAGAAGGCAAAGCTTGTCATTGATGTTGAAAGCAATATGCTGGCTCAGGCAGCCCGTGTCATAAGGACCAACACCGGAATCAATATTGAGAAAAGTATCCTGAAATACAATGGGCGGCACATAACAGAGGATGAACTTCTGAATTCAGCACTGAATATTTACAACAACAGAAAGGAAGAGAAATTAGAGGAGGTTTTGGAAAATGGCGCATAATTTTAAGAGCGATGTAACTGTGGACTGGTGCCCGGGATGCGGGGATTTTGGAATACTCACATCAATTACACAGGCACTGTCCGAATTGAATCTAGACCCGCATAATGTGGTAGCTGTTTCAGGGATAGGTTGTTCAGGCAAGACACCGCATTACCTGAATATTGGCGGGATCCACACCCTGCATGGAAGGTCCATTCCATTTGCCACTGGTGTGAAACTTTCAAACCCAAATCTGAAAGTAATCGTACCCGGTGGAGATGGAGATATGCTGGGAATAGGTGCAGGCCACTTCGTAGCGGAGGGGAGAAGAAACAGTGGACTGACGATAATAATCTTTGATAACGAGGTTTACGGCCTTACAAAAGGCCAGGCAGCACCTACTATGCAGCTGGGTGAGAAGACAAAGGGACTCAGCAGAGCAAACATATTCGGTAAGGTGAATCCAATTGCCCTCGCCCTGGCCGCTGGTTACTCATTCGTCGCGAGAGGTTTCTCTTTCGACATGAAGCAGCTTAAGGAGATCATAAAGACAGCCATATTGCATGAGGGTTCATCTGTCATAGATGTTCTTCAGCCATGCCCTACCTATAACAACATAAACACAATGGAATTCTACAGAAAGAAGGTCTACAAACTGGAAGATGACAAGACCTGGGATCCTGTAGTTACTGGGGAAAGCATGGACAGAGCTGTTGAACAGTTCCAGAAGGCTTACAACAAGGGGCTTGAATGGGAGGAAAGAATCCCAACCGGAATATTCTATGACAACAGGGCAATCCCGTCTTTCACAAAGAGATTAAACGAATTTGTTCCGCAGTATTTCACCAATCCACCTTCTGATCAGATTGTCTCAGGAACTGATGGCTTTACTCCGGTTGATGTCCTGAAGACTTTTGCGGATAAGACCATTTAAACAAAAAACAGATATATAAAAACAGCTCCGAAGATGAAGAGAAACCCGGAGCTGAATACTTTTACAATATTTTCCATTTTGTCCTCAAACCTTTTAGTGGCAACCCTCACTGCACCGGTAAGGATGAACACCCAGAGCAGGGCACCTGCAAAGAGAAAAATTATTGTTATTATCCCAAATCTTTCATATACTCCCAGGCCGGCAGTGAGCCACCAGCCTATCTGAAGTGGATTCAGCAATCCCACAGAAACTCCGGCAACGTAGCCTCCTGTTCTGTTTGTGTTTGATGAATCATGAGATGTCAATATTCTGTATCCAAGATAGATGAAGAATGCCGCACCCACCGGATAAATGTAGTGGACGTAACGGTACAGCGAGAACTCCGTACCAATTAAAATTGTCAGAAGCATAAGGATGAAATCTGCGGTCATTGCCCCAAGGCCAACAGAGACAGCACCGGGAATGCTTCTGGTAGCCCTGTTGATCAGCATTGACGTTATTGGCCCAGGTGGAGCTGCCAGTGAAATCCCCAGTAAGAGACCCCCAGACGCAAGGAGAATAAGATCCATTCAGACGCACTTCTGTATTTCCAATGCCAAATAGTAAAATAATTCAAAATGGTATTGGATCATGGACGTTCAGGATAAATTCTTCAGCTACCTGAAGACTGACAGAAAAAATTTCGAAGTGACTGCAAAGGAAGCAGAACCCATCAATGAGGAGGTAAAGAGGAGAATAGGATCAAGGGATTACTGGCAGGTCTCCGAACGAGAACTTGAATACATATATGCATCTGTCAAACTGTTTGGCGGAAGGATCGTTGCTGAGACAGGGGTAGGGCCTGGAACAACATCCTATGCAATACTTAAGGCTACGGAGGATTTCAGCGGCCACCTTTACAGTTTTGACCTTGGTCAACCCTTTGGAAAAGAGAAGGACATGCCTGTGGGCTTCATGATTCCGGATTCACTAAGGGACAGATTCACGCTCATTCTTGGGGATACAAAGAAAACACTGGAAAAGAACCTCATATATTTTGGCCCTTTCGATGTTTTCTTCCATGATTCAGAGCATACCTATGAGCACGTGAAATTCGAACTTGAGACTGCTAGAAAAAACCTGAGAAGCAAATTCCTAATTATTGTTGACAATTATGACTGGACTCATGCACCAGATGAATTCGCATCTGCAAATGGCTATAACCTGTTTCACCCCTTTGATGATATCTGCTTTATATTTCCTGACTGATCCGTGTTGAATGGATCAGTCGTCAGCAGGTTTTGAATCCCTTATGTTTCCCAGGAACTTCTCAGCTTCATCCTGATCTATGGAGTCAAATCTCGCCTGCCTGACCATTCTGCTTCCCTTGAAAGACGATAGAACCTCGTCTTCCAGCAGATATTTTCTGTAATGGCTTATCTCTCCGTTTGTCCTGAAAAATCTGGTTCTTCCATATCTGCCTAGACTTTTGGTTATGGATGTTAGAAGACCATAATCCTGCAATTCGGATAATATGTCGCTGATTCTCCTGATTGAAAGAGGAGATATGCCAAGTTCAACAGCCATGTTCCTGTAATTCTCCTGAATCTCTCCTGTGGTAATCTGACCATTTGAAGTCTCCTGAGAAATTATTGTGCTGAGGAGAACCATCTTTGAATGAAGAGGGAGTGTTGTTATGGCTTCCCTGACAACATTCATGTCGAACTTGTCTCTTGCCTCATAAATCTCCCTGTCTGTCAGCTTGTCCCTCTTCTCTCTCACGGCAATTTCGATGGCTATTCTCATTAGATCCAGTGCTTTTCTTGCGTCACCGTGTTCCTGCGCCCCGATGGCCGAACAGAGGCTTATTGCAGAAGGTTCAACGCTTTCCTCCTTGACCACACCCTTAAGTCGGTAACTGATTATGTCCCTGAGTTGATCAGCATTATATGGGGCAAATACTACACTCTCCTGATTAAGTCTGCTCTTGATTCTAGGCTCAAGTGTCTCTATGAAATGCGCATCATTGGTTATACCGATTATTGAAGTTATTGTCCTTACTGAATCATCTATAATCTTCAGTATAACATACAGGGAATCTCCTCCGTTTTTCAGGATCAACTTGTCGAGTTCATCCAGAATTATAACAAGTGCCCCGCCCTCTCTTGAAAGAAGACCCATCAGTTCAAGATATATGCGATCGAGTGGCCAACCAAGGGAAGGAATCTGCTCCTCTGTATCTCCCTTTATTGTATTCACTATGTTGACAAGAATTGAATATGGAGAATCATAAATCTGGCAGTTGCAGTAAATCACCTTTGTGGAAGGTCCAGTAGCCTCAGATAACAGTTTTGTCACATGATGAGCGGCAGATGTTTTTCCTGTTCCGGTTTTGCCATAAAGAATAAGATTGGAGGGCCTCTGTTTTCTCATTATACTGGCCAGAATCCTGACCATGTGCTCAATCTCCTTTTCACGGTGAGGAAGCTTTTCAGGTACAAAGGAGCTGCCAAGGGTATCCAGATTTCCTGTGATAATACCGGAATTTTCTGTAAAATTGAAGAAAGGATTCATTGAATTTACCTGGAATTATGACAAGCCTTCGGTTATACAAAAATCTTTTTTGATTCCGTGAGATCGATTTTTAACAGTGGTGCATGTTGATCGTAAAAGGGCTCATTCCTTATTGAAGAATTTAACCTTCATACCCTTTTCCTTCATTATCTTACCGAGAAGATACATTGAGCCTGTTACAAGAACATCGGAACCTGAAGAGATGCACTGCTCATATGCACTTACAGGGTCTTCTATCACTCTTGCTTCCCTGAAAAGCCCCGCATACATGCTGTACATTTCAGCAGGAGGTATTGCTCTCTCCGGCTCTTCAGGAGTGGTGAAAACTATACGTCCGCTGAGGCCCCTGAGTATTCTCAGGTAGCTATCCACATCCTTGTCTGAAAGCATTCCCACAAGAAGAAGCGGTTCACGTTGAGATATTGCCCTGTAACTGGAGACCAGGGAATGAGCCGCTGGTGGGTTATGAGAGGAATCCATCATTATCAGCGGGTCCTTTGAAATAACCTGCATACGCCCTGGCCAGAGGGTATTGGCGATGCCCTTTTCTATCCTTGTTCTGGAAAGTGATTCACCTGAACTCTCTATTGCCAGTACTGAGCAGATAATATTATTCTTCTGGAAAAGTCCTGGAAGCGCAGAGGAAATTCTGTATTCCCTTGAATCTGTATTTAATCGGAATTTCACTCCGTCAACAGATACATTGAAGTCCTCAGCTCTGGCATCTTTCCAGGTACATTTAAGTGGGGAATCTCTGGACTCTGCTATCCTCCTGACTGTTGCATAAACTTCCGGTTTGTTGTCTCCAAGAACTACTGGAACTCCTCTTTTGATTATTCCCCCCTTCTCGAATGATATTGATGTGAGGGAACATCCAAGCTTCATTGCATGTTCATAGCCAACCTGGGTTATGACGCTTACCATGGGGGTAATTATATTTGTAGAGTCAAGTCTTCCTCCAAGGCCGACTTCAACCGATGAGTATTTGCATCCTGTCTCCTGAAAATATTTGAAAGCCATGACAGTTGTAAGTTCAAAAAACGTGGGATTCCTGTTCTTTTCCTTGAGATTATCTATGGTGCCCCTGTATTCATTGATAAAATGCTCTATGTAAGAATCCGGGATGTATTCACGCCCAGACAGGATCCTCTCATTGAAATCAACAAGATGCGGTGAGGTGTAGATTCCTGTTCTTGCTGAATTCTGGAGAATGTTGTAAACAAAAGCCGAGGTGGAACCCTTTCCATTCGATCCTGCAATATGAACTGACTGGAAGCTTTTATCCGGATCCCCCAGCATTCTGTTGAATTCCCTGGTAACATCAAGGTCCAGCTTTATGCCCTCCCTCATAAGAGAATACATATAATCAAGCACAGAAGAGTCCATGAGATTCACCAGAGACAAAAGAAATTCTTTCCCGTGTGAATTGCAGCTCCGGATATTAGGATTTGCCTGTGCCCATAAACTGGTTTTCCCAGGGATCTCTCCCTCAAAACTTTATATGACTCTACATTCATGTAATGATGGAGACAGAATTTCTATTCCTGAAAGATCAGTATGCAAGAGAAGCCGACAGCAAAGTTGTATGGCACGAGTTCACTGATCTTGTTCTTGACAGGTCAGTATTTTTCCCGACGGGGCATGGGCAGCCTAATGACCGTGGGAAGGTAATCATCGAGGGGAGAGAATACATAATTGTAGACACCTGGCTTGACGGGGAAAGCATACACCTCATGTCACATGATACTTTTCCTGATGATGTCGACGGAAAAACCGCACATCAGGTCCTCGACTGGGATGTCAGATACATGCATATGAGATTCAGAACAGCACTCAAGATACTCATGGGTCTTTCATACAAACTATTCAAGGCGACTGTGAGGATTAACCAGACCTATGATGATTCTGCTTGGATGGATCTTGAACTGGATAACATAACGGAAGATATGGTTTCAGAGCTCTTCAGCAAAGCTAACGAGATAGTGAAGGCGGATCTTGAGGTGAAGTTCTCAGAGATGCCCAGAGAGCAGTTCATGAAGGAGGAGGAGATGCTTGCCATATGCAAGTCCGTTGTGCCTGATTATGACAGTATAAGGATCATGCACCTGGATGGTATTCCTGATCAGATGGAGTTCGGCACAGATGTCCTGAGAACTTCCGAGGTTGGAAAAATTAACTTTAAAACAAATCTGGTCAAGGGAAAGATATCGAGGAGAATAAACATAACACTTGAATAAGAAATAATCATCTCTTAAAAATGGACAGGGAAGCAGGAACATTTGAAAAAGTCCTCACAATCCTATCTATTATTCTCCTATTGGTAGTGCTTCTTACGGTTCTGTACGCAGTATTTGATTCTATCCAGAATCTTCCTGTGATAGAATCTCTGAATACTGCTGATTTCCTCTTCTTCAGCTTTAGCCTGTCTCCCTCCATTATTTACACTGTCCTTGCCCTGGTACTCATCATTCCTGTGGTGGCACTTCTTACTTTCTTCACTAAAGATAGAATAGGAACTGGTAAGGAGGGGAACACCTCTTGGGAGTTTGGGAAGTACTTTTCCATCTTTATACTCATTGAGCTTGTTTTTTCTGAAATAGAGAGCTATATTGACCCTTCAGTATCAACATCTTTTCCGTACAATATTCCTATACCGGGAGAGAATTTTGTGCTTTCCTCGTCTCTTCTGTCTGAGACACTTGTCCAGATCACCATTCTTGGAATTGCTCTTTTTGTTTTCTACGGGTTTTCCAGACGCATGAGTGAAAAGAGCTTCTTTTCCATGCCAGTTCCAACAAGAACTGCAGCCCTTATATCTATGCTCTCAGCTATTCCAGTCGCGGTTTTATTCGGTGGAGGAATTGTCTCAACACTCTTCACATTTGTTATCTTCACATTTTTGAATATTGCGTTCATCCGAATTGGTTTTCTCAAGGGCTTTACTCTTAATTTTGCAGTTACCATGAGCAACGTGCTGATTTCACTTGCTGGTTCTGCATCAATATATTCAACAGCATTCACTTTCGTTCTTCTCTTCTTCGCCTTCCTGGGAATGGTGTCTATTTTCACCCTGGTCCCAAGAAGGACAGGCTTAACTGCACCAAATAGCGGCAGCACTTATCCAGGTTTTGAGGATATGCAGAATTTAAAGCCGGAAAAACCTGAACCTGTTACCAATTTCAGAGACCTGTTCATCCGGTCCACCTGCCCTTCATGTGGGAACTACACATTTCAGGTTGAAGATAACATGGAACTGAAGTGTCTTAAATGTGGACACGAGATAGAAAGGGATGCTGTCGCTGAACCAAACATCACACTGAGAAGGTTAAGAGGATCTGGTTACTGAGGTCTCTCTGCCATATGAGCTGGACATTATAATTGCATAGGCTATCGTTGGAAACAGTATGATCAGAAGTATGGATCTGCCCACCAGCTGAAAAGCAGAATCCAGCCCGAATGAACCTATGATAAATCCGACACCGAAAAATGTTTCATAGAAAAATACACCTTTTCTGGGGGGATATATTCCAATGAGGTGGGAGAGAATCTTTGACATTGCCAGTGAAACTCCCAGACCCCCAAGCACTACCACTGTGATTATCACATAGATCTGGAAGAAAAATCCCAGAAATCCAACAGGTGCTATCAGTATAGCTGAAAGGACAGAGTAACCTCTGAGCCCTATATCGTGAACATAGTTCAGTGATATATAGGAAGCAGCCGAGGATATGCCGTAGATTCCAATGACAGTACCAATTATCCCGTATGAGAACCCGGAAGTTCTCATTGTGGGCTCCAGGATAAAATAGAGGAAGCCTGAAAAAAGGCCGGCAAACAGTAAAGCTATGCTGTAACGGACTTCAACCCGATCCTTCCTTACTATTCTCTTTTTCGCCCCTACCCTGGGTGTAAAAAACATTCCTGCTATGAAAGCTCCAAACGCGAAAAGGAACAGCACATAAATACTGCTGAACTGAAGGATGAAACCCATAAGAATAGGTATAACAGCATTAGGGATCCCCCAGCCTACAGAATATTTCTCTGCGTTTCCGGAGCTTTCAAGCGAATTAAGGTTAATCTCGGTGGCGATCCACCACGGGGCCTGCAAAATGCAGGCCAGAATAGCAAACAGGAGCATCTCCCGGGAGTAGAAGAATATAAGCGTTATGGAAACTATTGCCAGGAATACTACGGGAAATAAAATCCCGTAACGAATCATTCTTTTCCCTGAATACAGGTATAGAGCTGCCATAACTGGAAATGGCGCGGAGCTTGCCAGACCCAGTACACCTATTATTTCGTAACCGTATCCCTGACCCAGAAGTATTAGCGGAAATGCAAATGAAAGCGTGAACCAGCCAGAGGAAAAGAAGAAACTGTTTAAAAACAGCCGTCTGGAATCATCACTGGCATAGTCCTCCACCATGGTACCTGATGGGACGGATGGTAAAAAATCTCTCTGAAAGACCGGATAATATTATGTTTGTGAATTTGTCAGTTCAGTTATTGCAACTTATCGATCTTAACCCCTTCATCATCATAGAAGGCTACTATATCCTCTGGACCAAGATTGAGCTTCTTGACCACTCTCTGAGGAATAGTTATCCTGAATGAGGTGCCTCTGGAAGTAATGTGGGCTACATCGATTAATGTCCGTTTGGTCATTGTTCCTCAATGTATTACTTTAATAAATATGTTATTAATTGCATACCATTAAATATTCCCGCAAACGGGAAATTACCCATAGAACGGAAAGACCATTCTCCACTGAAAAGTAAGCTCAATTGTTAGACTCAAAATCGCTTAATATTTATAGGTACTCAGAATCACGAGAGAGATTCAGATGGTAACCAAACCTGCTAGAATGTACACCAAGATTTCCGGGCCTGCGTACACGAGAAGGGAGTTCATGGGAGGTGTACCATATCCAAAGATTACAACCTTTGTTCAGGGAAATCAGAACAAGGATTTTGAACTGGAGTTCAGACTCATTGCAGAAGAGAGCTGCCAGATAAGGCATGTTGCTCTTGAAGCCGCTAGGATTTCAGTCAACAGGAAAATGCTGGAGGGAGCATCCGCTGATGCATATTATCTGCAGATAAGACCATATCCTCATCAGGTCATAAGGGAACATAAAATGGCCACGGGAGCTGGAGCAGACAGAATTTCAAGCGGAATGAGAAATGCCTTTGGAAAACCTGTTGGGACCGCAGCCAGGGTCCATTCCGGTGACATAATAATGGTGGCACGTACCACACCGGACAAGGCCAAAAAATTAAGGGATGCCCTTCACAAGGCCTCAATTAAGCTACCTACCCCTTGTAAAATAGAAATAACAAAGGGAAAGGATCTGGCAGGAAGGCTGGGTCTGTAAATTTTTTTCAGAACTTTCTTTTCCCTTCTCTGCTCCCTATAAAATCCTGAATAAATTTTGCTGCAAGCATTGAGGTATTCCCATTATCATAGACAGGCGTGATCTCAACTATATCGAACCCCTCTATAATTGGGGAAAGTTCGTTTATCATATACCTGACATCTGAATCCCGCAGACCGTATGGTTCGGGGGTACCCACACCTGGAGCATATGACGGGTCTATTCCGTCCATGTCTATCGAGAAGTAGATGCTTCCTGGACTGTAGTCCAGTATCTCCCTTACCACCTTACCTATTCCTGATTGTGAGACCTCTCTGGAAGAGATGAACCTCACATCCTTCCATTGGTCACTTTGAAACTCTTCCATAGATACTGATCTGGTTCCCACAGATATGCATCTTCCAGGACCCAGTAACTCAAGTGCCCTTCTGGTTACACAGGCATGGTTGAAGGGATTTCCAAAGTATTCGAGCCTGAAATCAGAATGTGCGTCTATTACAACAAAAAGTGAGTCCCTGAAGTTCCTGACAGCACCAACGGTGATTGAGTGCTCGCCCCCAAGCATGATTGGTATTTTTCCATCTGAGCGTATTATCCTCACTATGTTTTCTACTTCATTGACAACCTCTTCAGCGTCCTCCCCAACAGAGAGATCACCAAGATCGGCTATGGGAATATCCGGATAGTTTATGCCGTAATTGAAGTCAAACGACTCCAGATTGTCGTAATGTTCCCTTATAGCAGCAGGAGCTTTCCTCGATCCTCGCCTGAAGCTTGAGGTACAGTCAAAGGGCACGCCAAAAATTACGTACTTTGAATCCTCATAACTGGAAGTGGCATCAGCTACCTTCTTTAAACTGAGGAATTCCCTCAGTTCTGAAGCATGATCTTCCTGACGCCCATTGCCTCCCAATAAGACACCTCTGTTCCGGCCTGAATTTTCCCAAGTTCCTCCTCGGTAACCTGGACAAGGAATGTTTCGAATGTCTCTGAGTCCATCAACTGTACTTCATTATTTGATATGGAGAGAACCTGGGCATTCTTCTTCTCTATTATAGGCACCTTAACCTTGTGTTTCACGGGAAAAACTGCGCTTCTCTTTGCATTATCGAAAACTCCAATAGCAACAATTCTGGCCTTTGCCTCACCATGTTTTCCAGGTTTGGACATTGTGATTTCCATAATCTTGCATGGAGCGTCATCCAAAAGCATGTATCTTCCAACTTTAAGTTCTCTTACTTCGGCTTCCTGCCAACTCATGATATTCCTCTCCGCATTACTCTGGGCTTTAAATATTTTCTATATCCTTTTTAGAATAGAATTGACTGTGGTCCATGCAGATCAGGCCTATACAAGACTACCTCTTTCCCACTTCACATAGGGGGCTGAAATCAGATTCCCGGAACGCTTCCTGAATCTCCCGTTTACCATGACGTCGGAAACGCAGGAAGAATCAGCGGAATATACAACATTTGATATGGCATTTTCCTCATCTGTTGGAAAGAGACGGGGATTATTCGTATCCAGTGTTATTATATCCGCCTTTTTGCCAGCCTCTATTGAACCGATATCGTCCGCATGAAGTGATTGGGCAGCCACAACCGTTGCCATATCCAGTATCTGCTGAGCCCTCATTACAGATGGATCCCATCTCTGATTCTTGACCATTAGTGCCCCCATCTTCATGGATTGCAAAACATCTAGGGAATTATTGCTGCCTGAACTGTCAGAGCCAATGCTTACCTTGACACCTTTCTGCGTCATCTCTATCACAGGAGCTATACCCCCTACCCCTAGCTTGCTGTTGCTCACAGGATTCCACGAAACTCTGACATCATCCTTTGCCAGATAGGAAATTTCGCTGGAGTTAGCCCAAACGCAATGTGCAGCAAACACTGAACTGTTGAGGAACCCAATGCGGTGGAGATGTTCTATGGGCCTTTCCCCGCCGTGGCTTTTGGCAAAATTATAGACCTCCTCCCTAGTTTCTGCAAGGTGAATATGCACCAGAGTTCCGTATCTTTCAGAAACTTCCCTTGCCTTCAGGAATATATCGTCTTCTGCAACATAAATTCCCTGGACTCCTATAGATGGCCTTACCAGAACAGAGTCCCTGTGTTTTCTTATAAAATTCTCAGCATTTGAAATGGTGTTTCCGCTCTGGGTGGTCTTATCCTGATCAAGTGTAACCCATGAAAGAAACCCCCTGATTCCACAATCAATGCAGGCCCTGGAGATGACATCCTCGCTGTAATACAGATCCAGAAAGGATGTTATCCCGGAATTGAGCATTTCCATTGACCCAAGAACCGCAGACCTGTATAATCCTGATTCAGATCTCCTGCCATCCAGAGAAAAAGTCTTATCAAGAAAAGATGAAAGTGGAATGTCATCAAGTTGCCCCTTAAGATGGGACATTGCTACATGTGTATGGGTATTTATCAGACCGGGCATCACAATTTTTTCCGAGCAGTCTATGACTTCATCGGCCTGCTTTGTGTCCTTTCCTGCATATTCAATAATGCCGTCGTTAACCAGAACACTGCCACGGAATACTTCTCTGCTCCTGTTCTGTGATATGACTATGCCATTCCTGAAGAGAACTGTGGACATTTGACCTAATATTGATCATTTGCTAATAACTGTAGCTTTCTTCTTCTGCCTTTTTCTCCTTCGTTCAGGAGAGGATCTTGACATATATATCAGGGTGGCCATCACTGCTACGGCACCTCCAAGGAGCTGCAGATTCACAGATTCCAGAATCACTATTGCTGCGAATGTTATTACACCTATGACCGCACCCACGAATATGGGCGCAGACATGAGGGATACAGTTTCAGATCTGTGCCTGTCATCAACAACAAGAATGAAATAAAGTATGAAACCAATTATGGCTATTATCATTGCAACAAGTACAAAACTGTTCAGTGGAGACTGAAAAGTGGAGAGCGGAGGCGGAAACTTAACTCCGTCTATATTTGTAGATCCTGTGAATATGAGAGCAAGTATGGATATGAACTGATAGGAATAGGCCTCTGACAGCGCCGCAAAATATGAAAGGCCCTGTGTCATCAGAAAAACTGTGAACACCTGGTCAAGAAGCGGGAGAATAGAGACAAACAGTGCTGAAACTGCCCTGTTGACATTCCTTGCAAGTATACCCTCTATCACCGATACCGAGGAAACAGAGATGAACAGCGTTATGAATGTTTGAGTATCCAACGGTATTCGGAATAAACTGACAAATCTTGAATCAGCAATAAGATTCAGGTCCACAAGGAATGATACCAGAACCAGGATAGCTATGACAAGGAGGGCAAGCAGATAAACATCCTCCTGATGCTTCTTAGGAAGAAACCGCTTGATGATTGGAAGAGCAGTTATCACCGCAAATGGAACCACGTCTATAACATGAACAAGTTCCGGAAAAACATAAAAGAATAACACAATTGAAGGCAGAAGAACCATTGTGTTCAGAATGTATTTCGTTATGTTCATGATCAGCTCCCCAGATTCAGAGTCCTTGCATATCTGTATTCCGCAAGTATCCTGGCAATCAGCTCCTTGTCACGGGCAACTATTGCCTTTATGCCTACGCCATTGAAAAATGAAGTAACTCCCTTAAGATTCCTCCGCTGTTTGATCTCAAGGCTCATGAGAAGTTTCTTTCCAACATCGCTCTCAGACTGTGGTTCGAAGTCATATCTGTCCGGGATGAACAGATATGTTGGGTGACCAGTGTTAAACTGTGATCTGTTAAGTGCCCTGAAATTTTCAGGGTATGAAAAAGGAGAAACGATGAAGACCACGGCATTCTTCTTGAAATTCTGCCTGATCTTCTTCAGGGCATCATAAATGTAGAAATCCCCTGAAGGCCGTAACTCAGCAACCTTCTTTTCCAGATTCTTTATTGGATCCTCTGATTTTTTCGCCGGAATAAATTCATCTATTTCAGAGGACAGGATCTGGAAGCCAATTCCATCATGGTTCTTGAGAATAGAGTATGATGCATTTATGACCGCTGAGATCATTCTGTCATACATTCTCATTCCATTGTATCCAGCGTTAACGCCAGTGCTGTAATCGATAACAAAATACACATCGATCTGCCTTTCCTCCTCCATCTGTTTTATGTAGAGATCTTCACCGTCAATAGCACCATAACGGTTCCATGCCACATAACGGAAATCATCGGATTCAACATACTGCCTTATCCCATAGAAATCGTACCCCTGACCGCTCTTTCTTGAGAAATGAATCCCAACTGTGAAGAGGAAATTGCTCAGGCGCTCACTCCTCTGGGTGAAAACATCTGACATTGATGGTCCAACCTTTATGGTGCTTGCTTTATCTATGGCAACATTCTCCAGGCAGAGTTTCATAGGATCCTCTGTATAAAGACGAAGAGGACCGATCTCAAATTTTCCTATTGAGAGACACTTGAAACTGTAACTCACACTCCTTGTCTCTCCTGGCTTCAGAGCAAGCTCCCCTTCGAAATCTCCAGAGGTGCTGAAGTTATCTGAGAGTGTGTCGTAATAATGGAACTTGACAAGGTTCCTGTTGGGATTTGAGAATTTCAGGGTTACCTGCTTCTCAAGGTACTTCCTTGTGAAGTCGTTTTCCATGACCCTTTCCACCCTTATCCTTTCAAGTGCTGGACTTGTAAACTTATTGAAGAGTATAATGTCAGAGCTGATGATGAAGAATAGAATGAATGAAAAAACTATGAAGTAATCATAGCCAAAGATGATCGATTCCACTATTCCATATGACATAACCCCAAGCAGGGCCAGCCCTGACTTCTTTATCATCTTGGAGACACGACTGAGTTTACTATTCTCTCTATTATCCTGTTTGATGTGCTGTATCCGTCCCCGCCACTTTCCAGAAGTGCTTCAGGCCTCAGAATAAGCCTGTGGTTCAGCAGTGCCTGGGAGAGGAACCTTATATCTTCCGGAATCACATAGTCCCTGGCGTTCAGCAAAGCATTAACCTTTGCTGCCATGAGATATTTGGCTGAGGTTCTGGGACTAGCGCCGACAAGGACAAGATCGTTTGTTCTGGTCTGCCTGATTATGTCCACTATGTATGTTATTATCTCCTCACTGGCATAAACCTGTCTTGCCTCTTTTCTCAGAGCAATTATCTTGTTTGAGTCTATGAGAAATTCATCATCTTCCTGATCTACGCTTATGGATCTCAGTATTCCCATTTCCTGCTCCCTGGAAGGATATGTCAGGATATATCTGAAGAGGAACCTGTCCATGAGAGCTTCTGCCAGGGGAAATGTTCCCTCCTGTTCTATAGGATTCTGTGTAGCGATGACCAGGAAGGGCTCCGGGAGAGGATAGTCCTCACCTCCGACAGACACCTTCATTTCCTCCATCCCCTCCAGAAGTGCCGACTGAACCTTTGCAGGTGTTCTGTTTATTTCATCTGCAAGCAGTACGTTGGCGAAAATGGGGCCCTTCCTGAATTCCAGCTTCCTCTGCTCAAGGTTGAACACAATACTCCCTGTGATATCGCTTGGGAGCATATCTGGCGTGAATTGAATCCTTTTGAAATCCATATTAAGGTTTCTTGAGAATTCACTGGCCAGCATTGTCTTTGCAAGCCCTGGAACTCCCTCCAGAAGCATATGGTTTCTGCTGATCAGGGAAATGAACAGGAACCGCACAATTGGCTCAGATCCTATAACCTTCCTTCCAATTCTCTGTTCAATCTTTCTTATTGTATTCCTGAGTTCGATTACCTCTCCATCACTGTATTCCTCTGTCATTTCAGCTTTCTTCCTCCTCAAATTCAACCGTTTCAAACTTCGATCTCCTGAGCCTGTTGTAGAGATTCAGCATTTCATTGAATGTTTTCATCTTCCCCTCCTCTCCTCTTTTCTTCTTCTTTGGCCGACTGCTCTCTGCCATTCTGGAGAATTTGCTGTATCTTTTTTCCAGGGATTCAAAATACTGCGGATACCCTTTCAGAACCTCAAAATCGTGTTTTATGGGAACTAAAAAATGCTCAATATCCATTTTCCTGACATGCTCAGCCTCTTCCGTGAAGAAGTCTCTAGGGATGACAAATTTCTCTCTCTTCTGCTCCAGAGTGGGGGGAGCATCAATCTTGGTTCGCCGGGCGAAACCTCTGATTGCGATTGATGAGATCCAGATAATCAGAATCGGAATAACAAAACTCAGAAGCATAAGGGGATTTGATTCTACCCTGGATGGAAAACCTTCTATCAGAGAGAGAAGGGTTGAGCCTATGTAGGTCCCGCTAACCATTTATCACTCCCGCATTGCATCAGCGAAGTACAGTTTCATAATGTCCATATAGTTGTAAATGCCCTCAAATTTGTCAAGCATCTCGTCACCTGAAAACTGGACTGACTTTGCAAATCTAGCTGGCTCATAATAGTTCAGGAAATATGTTACCAAGCGTTTCAGGGCATTGAGCCTCTCTTTTTCCATATCACTTGATGGAGTAATGCCATCAAGGGCCTCATGCATAGAATACCCATCCACAAGGGCCCCACTTCCTATTGTACCCTTCAGGTCTTTGATCTCCCTTATGATGAATTCTCTTTCACCTGTTCCTGAAGGTTTAGGGCGGGAAAAATATCTGCAGTAATCGTCCCTTGCAGCCCGGTATGTAACTGAAGCTGCCTTTTCAAGATGTTCCTCACCAAGGAGCTTTCTGGCCTCTAGCATTGGAGGTATGTCCCCAACTGTTTTTACTTCCACAACTGTCTCGACAGTCTGAACATTCTTTCCAGCTCTTGATTTCTGCCTGGCTGGTTTGCTGCTCTTCTTAACTGTTTTTACTTTTTTCTTATCATTGGAGAATAGGCCCATAAATTCACCTCAATTTAGATCCACTGTCAGATAGTTTACATTTACATTTTGGCGTAGATGCCCGGCAATAACATAATAGGAGAGAATAAATGTATTTGCCCCTTTAGAATCGATTTTGAAATAATTCGTGAACTTTAATATATCACTGTTTTGAACGCTCACATCGGTGTTTCTGGTACCGTTGATGGTCAGATTGAAATTCGGGTTTATGCTTATGTTTCCATAATCAATTGAAGTCAGGTACTCATTCTGAGATCCACCATTTAGTGTGAAATTGAAATAAGCATAGTTCTGCTGATTACGATACTCGGTGCTAGGTTCGTAGGCTGTATGATTGGTTATGCTGAGATTCAATACTTTCACAGATGATGTATCAGTAAGGGTATATGATGTGGTGTTCACCTGTGTACTGTTAAGGAATATTGATGTGGAAACTGTTCCTGATTCTTCGATGAAGTAGGATGTGCCTGACCCGGTAAGACCTTCAGTGTATGATAAAGGCCCACTGAAATATGCGTCGAACTTTACCGGGCTGGAATAGTTGAGGATAACAAGGAATGGCTCAAGCTTCATTGTTTCTGATATGGTACCCGAAATGTTCAGTAATCTGGAAGCAGGAACAAACTCATTATTTGTGTAATTGAATATATATGTACCTTCAGGAAGTGAATAGTTGAGCACCGTCATGTTAGTGCCTTTAGTATAGGTTGAACTGTATAAAACAGGAAGCAGATAATTGCTGCTGTTTATTCCTGATGCCGGGGGAGCTGCACCTGAGTAACTGTATGGATTCTGCAGTGTTAAGGTGAGAGAATAAAGGACCTTCTCTGTCATGTTATCTGTGAAAATGTGCCCTGAAGACGGGATGGACGATGTTTTGACGCTGAATGGAACACCACTGTAGTCCACCGTCTCCGGAAGAACTGTGAAGATACCACCATAGATAAGTGAAACATTCATCTCTCCAGAGGAATTTGTGATACCTTTCAGAATATAATATTGAGAGTTGACGTAGATTAAAACTGCCACATTAACTCCTGAAATTGGCTTTGAATCATTCATCAATCTTATAATGAAGGAACTGTGTGAATAACTTGTTGTAGTGGGAACTGGAAGTGTGCTGTTCATGGAACTCTCCATACTGGAGGAATTTGTTCCGGGTAATCCCTCTGTGCGAGACCATACAGAAGTGCCATTTCCTATTGAACTGACAGTTGAAAGGCTCTCATTTATGCTTGTATTACCTGGAGATATACTGACGGTTTTGTTGACATAACCCGGTTTAGATAAATGTATAGAGTAACCTCCCGAAGTAAGGTTTAGACTTATGTTTCCATTTCCACCAGTATAATTTGAATAAATGGATGGGCCGTTTGTGCCTGATGTCACATTAACTCCTACTCCTGAAAGGCCGCTGCCATTCAGCCCAGTTGTGTGTATGTGAATATTCTCTACACCATTTGAACCTGGGACAAGATTAAGGTTCTTCAGGATTGTCCCTCCCTGAAGATTGCCGGAAAGATTGAACGGTTTAGAAAGATTAGAAATTATGGTAAAATTGTAATGACCGGGAAAAGTCATGTTGAAGGAGTACTGGCCATTTGCATTTGTGGTTATGTTCTTTATGAAATAGGTGCCATTGACACTTGTGAGAACTTCGAAGTTCTGTGATGCCGCTACTCCTGAAGTACCGTTCAGTTTCATCTGTCCGGTGATCCTTGTATACATATTGACAGCATAATCAGGATGAGAGGCATTGTTTCCAATATATGAAGCGAAATATGACGAAAATTGCTGAGAAACAGTGTAGGTAGACTGCTGGACAGTTTCATGGAATGGATTTTCTGATGCAAGAGTGAAGTTATAATATGTGGGGCTGGATCTAACAGCAACATATACAGATTGGGTCTGATAACCCAGCGAACTGGCCCCGATCAGATTATTTCCGAAATCAGCGGGCACGGAATATTCTCCAGCTCCTACCGTTGCGCTCTGTTTTGTTGTATTGGATGATACTGAATAGTTGTAAATCTCCTGGTTTAGCATATTACTTGCAAATCCTTTAATTATTGCTCCTGTCTGATTGTTTGATATGAGATTTATGTTGAAACCTGTAATTGCCGAATTTTTCACATTTACATAACCGGGTATTGTGACATTAGAAAAACCGCGCTTGGAAGCAGAGATGCTGAAATTTCCGGCTACTGCATCCAGTGAAAAATGACCTGAGGATGAAGAGGAAGTTGCATAGTTGCCCCATGGATCAGAAAATTTCAGTCCCACTCCTCCTACCGCAGTTCCGTTATAGAGAGTGGAGCCACTCACTTCGTACTTCGGTGAAGGGACAAAACTCAGATTGTTCCATACTGTTGCATTGACTGGAAGATAATTTTGTGTGTAAATAACATTGTACTGGAATATCTCAAAAGCGAATTTTCCGTATCCGCTTTGCAGAAAGACAATCTGATAGTACCCGCTGCTGTTTGTCTGCACTACAGTGCTCGCAGAGAGCACAGCGGAATACATTATCTGGTTCCCCAGTGGAGCACCGTCTGAAGCATTTCTGGCATATCCCTGCATTATAACAGTTGAATTTCCGTAATCCTTGAAAGAAGTTTTATTGTTTCCAAGGCCATTATGATTGTAATTTTCGTACTTGTATATCTGAGGAGGCTGATAACCCTTAGGAGGAGTTATTGTTATTTGAGCGGGTGAGGCAGGATAATCAACATGAAAGAATACGAATACTCCAGAGATAAGAACCATCCCGACTACCAGGAGGGCTATCGATTTTGGTGACAAACACTATAACAGAGAAGCCATGTATTAAAAGTTTTGTACAGTCACAATTTTCATGAAGAGTGTCGATTCAGCGGCTTCTTGCATCTCCGTTGATAACCTCAGTTCCTCACCTTCACTGCAACCCCCTTCCTGAGTGAGGTCATTGCCTCAACCGGCATTTTTGCAATACCCACACCCCGTACATCCCCTGAATGGTGCAGGACAACCTCATCTCCCGGCCTTATTTCCTGCGATGCCCCCTTTATCCCCACAGCATAGATGTTTGCTGTGGGCTTGAAGTCGTCTATCTCCACAAGAAACTTAGAATTCTCAATGAACCACTGTGCTGCATGCCTGGTGATTGAGAACATACCTCTGTCCTCATGGAAAACAAGTGCGGGCTTTCCATCATATACAAGCATATCCCGGTCATAGTTTCTGATAATCCTTGAACTGGAAACATATGGCACAATCCAGTCTCCGAACTGATACTTTGCTATAGATATGAATTCCTCAAGTCTTGTGTTTCTCTTTTGCTGTTTCTGCTCATTTTTCTCACTGTCTATGGATGAAAGGAGCAGATCAAATTCAGAATCTCCTGAATGCTTGTTCCAGAAAATTATTTCAGATTCTTGAGGAAGGTGATCTCTGATGAACTCAAGGCTTTCATCTATGAATGCAATGACCCTTCTGTAATGGTTTCTTGAAAAATAGTGTTCCAGCATGGAATTTATCATCCTCTGTTCTTCAAGGTACCACTGCCCTGTAACGGGAATATCATAGAATGCAGGAGGATAGGTTCTCTCCAGGTCCCTAGGTACGAGACCCACAGGGGAAGTCACGATGATTTCGTGCAGATTTTTACGCCTGTTTCCAAGAGCTCTTAACAGTCTTTGGTGTGTCCTGGATGTAGAATAGGGTTTTCTGGCAGTACAAGGAATCAGAAGGGCTATCTGCCCGTCATATTGATGTTTGTACTCTTCAGAAATATAGGACCTGAATCTTCTGAGATCAGGCCTGTTAAGTGACTCGATGCTTCCAGCTATGAGGCTTGGAGTGTATCTCGGAAAACCTGATTCTACCTGATTGTAAAGAACGTCATCAGAAAGCCTCAGTATCTCAACTGCCCTTGAACTTACTGTTGCCCTTTCCACCAGTTCCCTCAATTTACCACCTTCCAGAGCCAATCCACAGAATCTGGCTATTTCCGAGACATATTCTGAATTTGATTCAGAGTTATCTTCACCATTTCTAATTCTCCCGAACGGCGTGTATCTTATCCCATCAGCGCCTTCCAGAATTGCCTGAGTATTGTCAAAAAATGAAATTCCCAGATAGACAAGTACAGGAATCAGATATGGATCGCTGAAGCCCTGTGCATAGATAAGCTTCGAGAAACCATACCTCTTTCTGATCTCCTTGATTACCCTGATGAGATTTCTTGGTCTCTGAACGATTGCACTCATGTCCGGGATGATGAGCAAATCTTCACCTGCCTCGATGAAATGGTTTTCGGACGAGCTGAAATTCCAGAGAGCCCTAGTTATATCAGGCAGACCACCAAATACATTGGCATAATCCTCAGACGCTGGATCCAGCACTGATGGATATGGAATTCTGTTCTCAAGTATACCTGACCTTCCTGAAGCAAAAAATGATCTGTCTTCAAACAATGTATTTCCGGATGCAGACTTCGCTTATCATAATTTTGAAACCAGGTGGAAAATTTTAGTGGTCATGAACCAAGAACCATTTAATTCGCCCATTATTTGGAATGCCCCCGAATGCCTACCCATTTGATGTGCTCCAGAACCTTTGGTATATTTATGCCAACCGGGCACACTTCCCTGCAGCCACCTGAATGAGTGCAGAATATGGCTTGCAAATTCCCTGATCTGTTTTCTTGTTCTACCTCCTATGAGATCGGATACAGATATCTCAAGGCTTAGGGCGTAAAGATCCTACTTCATCAGGTTAATCACAATTATAGAATGCATTGAGATCCCTTACAAAACTCTGAGAACAGAAATGGAGTTTGAAGGCGTTGTATCGACAGAATGAATAACCAATTAAAATGTTCCGGCATGAATAGGAGATGTGTAATGGGCGAAAGGTGTGCGAAAATGTATTGGAAAGATTAATTAGTCTTAGTTCACTTGGCTAACTCATACAGTAACAAGGATCAGTGAAATTTGATGGACGTTGAGAGCATACCAAAAGAACAGGCTTTTCCTGGTGATGTTATAGCCCTTGCAGAGGAATATATTCCGGGAAGAAATTCTACTGATGAAAATGGTGAAATTGTATCGAACGTCTTTGGGGAAATTGTTCGTGACGATCAGGAGCTGAATATTTCAGTAAGACCATATAAAGAAAGACAGACAATTCACCGGAATGATATTGCATATGCAAGAGTTCTTAAAGTTGATCAGAGAAGGGCATCATTGAGGATAGGGGCAATCTATAACAGAAAGATGGGTCTTGTCAGTTACGATGCGGAGGTTTCTCTTGGACTTGGTGGAAGATTCTCCAGAGGTCCTCCACTGGTTCTGAGAATCGGAGACCTCATTAGAGTCAGGGTCCTCCGGACAGGCAGCAGAGGTATAGAACTTGGAATTTACGGGGACAATCTGGGCGTACTCAGAACAACATGCTACAGGTGCAGAAACATACTTGAGCTTAAGAATGGAGCACTCTACTGCGAGAATTGCGATAAAACCGAGATGAGAAAGGTTGCACCTGACTACGGCAACATAAATTTTGAAGAGGAATGATGATGAAAGATAATGTTGGTGGGAAGATTAAAGATGTGGAAAGGCTTTCCAATGAGCTGACCTCCATGAGAAAGGAGCTGGATGATGTCAAGGAAGTGCTGAAAGGACTTATCCAGGTCATTATGAGCAGAGAGGAAGGCATGGACGAGGATGAATACAACTAGGTGAAAAGATAAATGATAATGCCCATGAAAATGCTTGAAGAAAATCTGAACAAGAAGGTCGCCCTGCTGCTTAAGGATAACAGAACTCTCCTTGGAGTTCTTTCCGGGTTTGATGAATACATGAACATGGTTCTTGACAACGTTGAGGAAAACTCCGAAACACTGAACAGGAAACTTGGTACTGTCATAATAAGAGGAAGTAACGTAGTGAGAATTGTTCCTGTCTGAGATTATTCATCTCACCACTTATATTTATTTCATAGATTCAGCATAAAAACTGCAATTTTTTGCCAGATAATCTTTCCAATTTTCATATACCATCCTGATTGGAAAATTTCAAGTTATTTCAACTGAGGTTTTATTTCAGATCTATCCCCCGTTGTTTATAAGATTTCTTAAAGCCATGCCCCCGGCACCTCTTCTCTTTATTGCCAGGTCTATCTCCTGTTCATTGAACCCCTCTGGAAGGCCCTTGCCATTTGCATAGTCGAACAGTACCAGTTTGAGGATATTCATGTAAGTGAAATTCAATATTAGGCCTACCATCAGAAGTATGACCCCGGCTGCTATTAGAACTGGAGGTATTATCACACCAGGGGATGAACCGATCGGAATTATGCCCAGTATGAAAAGTCCCGCTCCTGAAAGTGTAAAGATAAGCGTATACAGATCTATGTAGGCAACTCCCCCGAATGTCTGCCCAAAATTTCTTCGAATCACGTAAACACCCTGCTCTACCGCCTTTATGGGTCCTGATCGGTAGTCCAGCATAGCAGGCACAGCGAAGAAGGTGGCAGCGGCAATTATGAAACCCCCTATTGCACCGAATATGATTCCTCCAATTCCTTTTATTCTGGACTCTATTATTCTCAGAATCATCATCAGTACCCCATAGAATAAGCCCCATTCGAAAGCAACAAGTCTGTATGACCATGTCTTGGCGAATGCTGTTCTAATTGAAACAGGTGAACCACTGTTAAATGACCTGTAAGAAATTAGCATGGAAAGAACCAAAAGCGTGGACAGAAACCATACCAGCGCGTACGCAATAAAGAGACCTATGAAGTAAATGAAATACAGGTAAGGGCTGCTTGACGGTACAGATATAAAAAGAGCAATTATTGTTGCAGCAAAAACAATCACTGAAACCAGTCCGGAAATAACCGGATACAGATAGATGCCTCTATCGCGGGACACACTTCTTCTTACGCTCCTGGCTAACCTCCATCCCGCTTTCATTCTATCAAACATACTGCCGCAAGTAACCCTGGGAATGGATAAAAATTTTCTTGAATATAGAAAATGGAGAGCTAAATGTCATGTGAGTATTCATTTACTCACCATTTATTTCGTATTTCCGGTTTCTGAAATAAAAATGCCAGGATCAATTTATCCATGGTAAAAAAAATAGGAATTTCAAAAATATGATAAGGGCCGGGACCGGGAATTGAACCCGGGTCCGGGGATCCACAGTCCCCAAGGATGCCCACTACCCCACCCCGGCCATCCGAACCTTATAACTTATGGCTTAATTATTATTTTCCTGCACTCTTTCCGGGCAATAATTATGCTCTGGATATTATCTCGATACCTTCACACAGAACAGAGTTGAATCTATTGTATCATAATCGTGCCTGTGGTGCGGATATATTCTGGCAACCCTGATTTGCATCTCCACCATTCGGAATATCTCCCCTGCAGATTCGTAAAAATTTCGGACGAATTCCCTGGATTTACTGTTATGCAAAGAATAGATGAAATTTGAGACCTCAACAGCCTTTTCCATGAATTTAAAATCGGCCCCTCTTTTCACTGAGCCGAATGGGGGATTCATGACTACAGTATCTACCCTGTCTTTAAAATCGGCGACACTGGCGTTTATTATGGTGATGCCAAATCCAGAGCTATTTTCCCTGAGGATTGAAATAAGTGCCGGGTCAATCTCCACCGAATATACTGTTGCAGCCCCAAGCATTGCTGAACCTACTGAAAAAATACCATTTCCGGCCCCGAAATCAGCAACTTTTCTTGACTCAATGTTGCCATCAATGAATGCAAGGTTGAGAATGAACGAAGCCGAATGTGCATCCGTAGGATACTGCTCTAGAAAATTGGAATAAGTTTTCTGCGCTCTTAGCCTCTGAAGCGCAATCTCTAAATTCTTCTGGTTCAGCAGTGGCATCTACTGTTCTGGTGTTCCCACGGCGAGATCAACAACCTGCCTGGCCTTTCTGGCGGAATCCTCAACAGAATCTCCTCTCTTCTGGAAAATCTTCTCTATTTTCCTGATAGCCCTCTGCCTCCTCCACGTACCTCTTTCATGGGCTGCCAGAACTATGTATTCGGCAATCTCTCTGTCAACGGAAATTCCAAATCTCTCCCTTATCTTTATCTGCCATACTGGAACAAGGACTGATGGTAATTCTCTCAGGTTTGAATGGTTTCTCTGTTCCTCTATGACCCTGTTAAGATTGATCCTTCCATTTTTACTCACAGAGGATTTTGACATTAGGGTGTCATTATGTTCTTAGACTTAAAAGTTTCCCGCACGAAATAATTTCTTATAAATGGAATAATAATTGTCAAAAAAAATTAATTGAGGATCCAAGATTTTTCAAGGTGGAAGTAGAATCATGATAAAAGGGTGAATATAAGTGCCTTGGACGTGTGAAGCCTGTTCTCAGCTTCCTGAAATACAGCGCTGTGAATGCCGTCAATGACACCTGCTGATACCTCAAGCCCTCTGTGCGCAGGTAGACAGTGAAGAAATACGTGATCTTTGTCAGCATGCTCCATAATGGATTCATTTACCTGATATCTGGAGAAAATTTTTTCCTTTGCCTCCCTCTCCTTCTCTTCCCCCATAGATACCCAAACGTCTGTGTAAACAACATTGGCATTTTCCACTGCCTTTACCGGGTCGTTCTGTATTTCCAGCCTGGATTTTGTTTCCTTTCCAATCTCCAGTGCCTTCTGCCATATCCTGCTGTCCGGCTCGTGCCCTGCAGGGCAGCCAATGGTGAAATCTGAGCCACTCACTGCACAGGAAAGCGCGAGTGAATTTGCAACGTTATTTCCATCCCCCACATATGTTACCTTCAGGCCATTGATTTTGCCAAAGATCTCCTTTATTGTCATGAAATCAGCAAGCATCTGCACAGGATGTTCTCTATCGTCAAGTGCGTTTATCACTGGTATCCTAGAGCTTTTTGCAAGAGATGCCACACTTTCATGCCTGAAGGCTCTGTAGGAAATAACATCAAGAAATCCTGACAGAACCCTGCCAGTATCCTCTATAGTCTCCCCACGCCCAATCTGCATGTCATTTGGGTTCAGGTATATTGCATGGCCTCCCATCTGCTCCATTGCAGTTTCCAGAGAGATTCTTGTCCTGGTGCTGGGTTTCTCGAATATCATGCCCAGCATTCTGTTTTGCATTTCTGGAAAAGCAGTGTACCTCTGTTTCTTCATTCGGATTGAAAGATCGATAATGTCCTCGAAATCCGATGACATATCAGTGACAGAAAGAATGTCCCTCTTCATAGGAATCACTTCAGCAGTCCGGGTACATCGGTGGGATAGTCGGCTACCTTGACTCCAGCTTCGTTGAAGGCCTTTATCTTTGACTCTGCAGTTCCAACTCCCTTCTCTATGATGGCACCGGCATGGCCCATTCTTTTTCCTGGAGGAGCACTTCTTCCTGTAATATAGGCAACCACTTTCTTCTTTATGTGTTCTTTTATATATCTGGCTGCAAGTTCCTCGTTGTTTCCTCCTATCTCTCCCACAAGAACTATCTTCTTTGTCTTCGGATCTGCCTCAAAGAGTTTCAGGACATCGATGTAATTCATTCCAACTACGGGATCACCACCGAGACCAATCACAGCACTCTGACCCATTCCACTCCTTGTAAGTGATTCCACTATTTCGTATGTAAGGGTACCGCTTCTTGAAGCGACAGCCACATCACCCTCCTTGAAGATCTGGTTTGGCATTATTCCTATTTTGCACTCAAATGGAACAGTTATTCCGGGACCATTGGGGCCGATTACCGTAAGACCCCTGTTTCTTGCCTCGCTGATCAGATCCATTGAGTCGTGGAAGGGGACGTGCTCAGTCAGGATATAGATCAGCTTTATCCTCTGGTCTATTGCCTCGAATGCTGCATCCTTCACAAATGGCGCAGGAACTGATATCATAGTTGCGTCCGGTGAGAAGCTCATGGCATCAGCAACAGAATCCACTATTGGAACGGTATCCTGAAACTTTGTTCCGCTCTTTCCTGGAGATATTCCTGCAACAACCTTTGTGCCGAACTTCATCATCTGCCCTGCGTGGAAAGAACCCTGATGGCCCGTTATTCCCTGAACTATTACCCTGGTATTCCTGTCAACAAGTACTCCCATTATGCACCACCTGCTACTTTTACTACCCTCTCAACCGCTTCCATCATGGTCGGGTATGTCTCTATTTTATTCTCACTGAGGATCTTTCTCCCTTCATCCTCATTGAAGCCACTGAGCCTCACAACAATAGGCTTAGATATGTTGAATCTCTTCTTTGCCTCCACAATACCTTTGGCTACCGTATCTGCCTTGGTAACTCCTCCAAATATGTTGATCAGTATTGCCTTCGGATCAGCCTTTAGAACCAGATCAAATGCATTTGCTACTATTTCCACATTGTCTGTTCCTCCAAGGTCCAGAAAATTACGTGGTTTCCCGTTATGCAATGTAAGTGCATCCAGTGTTGCCATTGTCAGACCTGCACCGTTTGCTATAACACCTATCTTTCCATCCAGTTCTATGAATGAGTAGCCTTTTGCCTGTGCCTCGAGCTCCAGTGGTGTTTTTTCAGGATCGGTGATGCTGAACTCTTTGTGCCTGTAAAGGGCATCATTGTCTATAATCACCTTTGCGTCAGCAGCGATCAGCTTTCCCTCTTTTGTCTCCACCAGTGGATTTATCTCCACAAGTTCACAGTCCTCTTCAGTGAATGTCTTGTAAAGTGATCTGAGAATTGACCTGAACTGTGAGGCAATCTCGGGTTTCAGATTCATGAATTTTGAAGCTTCTCTGCCAATATAATCAGAATATCCAATAAGCGGATCAATCACTCTTGTGAAAATTTCCTTCTGTGGAACTGACTCGATTTCAACTCCACCTGATGAACTGGCTATAAGTATGGGTGCCCTGTGCTCTCTGCTGAGAGTTATGCTAACATAATACTCATGCTGAATATTCAACATCTCCTCCACAAGAACCTTTGTGACTGCCAGGCCTCTTACCTTTGAGCCAATAAGTTCATTGACGGCAGACTTCAGTTCTTCTCCACTTTTTGCAAATTTTATTCCTCCTGACTTGCCTCTTCCGCCGAGGAGTATCTGGGACTTGACAACAACCGGTTTCCGGTATTCCTTAAGATCTGACTGTTTTTCCACGACATATCCTTCTGGTACAGGAAGCCCATTCTTCCTGAATATGTCCTTACCCATGTATTCGTAAAGATTCAAGATGTCACCTTACGGTGATTCCAATAAAATTATTAAATGTGTGCCAACAGAACCATTAAAGGGCTATCCGGTTAGATTGCCATTTTCCAGTATATTAAAAATTTTGATTGGGAGTTAAGGATAAAAGAATAAAAAAATGAAATCAGTACTGTGGCATGCCACCAGGCATTCCACCACCCATGCCACCGCCTTCTCCGGGGCTTGGGCCTGATTTCTTGCTGGCGATCACGTCATCGATTCTGAGAATCATTGTCGATACTTCAGCAGCGCTTTCCAGTGCGTGCTTCTTCACTCTGAGCGGGTCAAATACTCCTGCCTTAGCCATATCACCGACCTTGTTCTCTGTGAAATCGATACCGTAAGTGACTTTTCCCTTCTCGTGGTCTGCTTTCAGCTGGATCAGAGTGTTTATCGGATCCATTCCTGCGTTCTCAGCGAGGGTTCTTGGTATTATCTCCAGAGCTTTTGCGAAAGCCTCGATGGCGAGCTGCTCCCTTCCACCAACTGAGTTTGCAAAGTTGCGAACTTTCATTGCAAGTTCAGCCTCGATTGCCCCTCCGCCTGGAAGGTATTTTCCATCCTCCTTTGTAAGTGCGACAACCCTGATTGCATCATTCAGTGACCTCTCGATCTCTGAAACGACGTGGTCAGTTCCTCCTCTTATAAGGATGCTAACAGCCTTCGGGTTAGCGCAGCCCGTAATGAATGTCATCCTGTCGTCGCTGATCTTCTTTTCCTCTACCTTCTCAGCTTTCCCCAGCGCGGCAGATGTCAGGTCATCCAGGTTTGTGACAATCTTTGCCCCAGTTGCCTTGGCAAGCTTCTCCATATCGCTCTTCTTTACCCTTCTGACTGCATATATGCCTTCCTTTGCAAGGTAGTGCTGTGCAATGTCGTCTATTCCTTTCTGGCAGAGAACAACGTTTGCGCCGCTCTTCTTTATCTTCTCCACCATGTTCTTGAAAGTGTCTGACTCCTGTGCCAGGAAATCCTGTATCTTTGAGGGATCTGTTATCTGCACCTTGGCCTCTATCTCGGTCTTCTTTATTTCAAGAGCTGAATCGATCAGGGCTATCTTTGCATCCTTGACAGGAGATGGCATCTTAGGGTGGACTTTTTCCTTGTCTATCACAAGGCCGTTAATGAACTGAGTATCTGTAACAGAGCCTCCATTTTTCTTGTCAACTTTTATGTTGGCTGTATCAACAACCACTTTGCCATTCCTCTCGTCTGCAACCGCATTGACTGCCTTAACAACCAGATCGGAAAGGAAATCGCTTGAAAGGCTGGTGTTCTTTCCTGAAAGAGCTGTCATTGAGATTCTCTTCAGGGTCTTGTCATCCTTGGCCTCGAGCGCTATCTGATCAAGATGCTTCTTAGCCTCGTTTACTGCCATTCTGAAACCGTTTGTGATCACAGTGGAATGCACTCCCTGGTCAAGAAGCGTCTCGGCCTGTTTCAGGAGTTCACCGGCAAGAATGACAGCGGAAGTTGTTCCGTCTCCAACCGCAGAATCCTGGGATTTGGCTACTTCAACAATCATCTTGGCTGTTGGGTGGTCGACGTCCATTTCCTTCAGTATTGTGGCGCCATCATTGGAAACAATAATGTCACCGATTGAGTCGACCAGCATCTTGTCCATTCCCTTAGGACCAAGAGTTGTCCTGATAGCATCTGCGATAGTCTTCGCAGCTTCTATGTTGTTCTTCTGAGCATTCTTTCCCTGTTCTCTCTGTGTCCCTTCTTTAAGCACGAATATTGGCATCTGTCCTGATAACATACCTTAAGTTCACCTCAGGTTGACAGATAAATATGTTCTTCAATATAAACTTTATGAAATCAGATTTTATCAGTTGTTGTTAAAATAAGCCTCTGCGGAAGAGTATCACCTGTCCATGTCCCTGAGTTTGATCTCCTTCCTCTGCTCAGCTCTTAGCCTCCCAAGTGCATATTCAGCAGTGTCAACAAATCTGAACCCTGCTGCAACGGCTGGTGTGCGTTCCTTGATCCCTTCATATATTATTCTGGATAGATTTCTCAGATCGTAATGTGACTGAGGGGTGGATCGCAGCTCGCAGAAATGTATAAGCTCTCTGACATTTGCATTTATTGAAACAGGATGCACATAGGCAAATGGTATGACATACTGGGCAACATTATGTCCGGTTGCATGCCTTATCCTTCCATACAGTTTAGCCGCTTCCTCCATAAGACCGTTGAATCTCTCAAGTGTTGCTGGATCGGATTTGAAAAATTCAGGAACTGTGTATCCGTTGTATGGGGTGAGGGGTGGCCTCGATATTGAAAGGAACCTGTGTCTCTGGACATCTCTGAACGCTCCAAAATTTACAGCAACCTGCAGGAAATAGTTGCATGATTCATATGCCCTTGAAACCTTATCCCTTCTTCCAGAACGTTTGCTGGAATATTTTACAAGTAAGTCTCTCACTTCATCATATCCTCTATTCTGCATTTCTCTCATTATGGTGGAAAGATCTTCTCCGGTCTTCTGAAATTGCAGGATCGCTGCGACCCTGAATGCCGAGGAGGGTTCCCTGTCCCAGTCGATAAAACTGCATACAGGAAGACTTTGATGTTTTTCCACTGGATTCACCATCTCCAATTCTTTAGACATGTAGGATATCTGCTTTTCCCCGTATCGGTTTATCGCCGCATTCATAAGTTCGGGAAGCTCAATGCTCAACTCTCTGTAAAGGGAATCTGCTACCCTCCCTGCTTCTGGAAGATTCAGTGATTTGAGCCTCTGTATCAGATATATGAATGCCCTTCCATTGCCACTGATTCCCACATTTGTCTTGGTAGATGCTGGAAGAAGAGCCCTTAGATCGTCCAGAGCCCTGGCACGTATTGCTGACCTGTATGACTTTTCAGCTGATTCTGCATCCTGTCCATTCAGGGCTCCATACAGAACCTCATTTCCTTCCCTGTCTGGAAATAGAAGTGATTCCTTTGGCCACTTCCGCTTGAAGAATTCCTGGGCAGGTGAGAGGCATTGTTCATAGAATTCGAAAAGACCATTGCATAATTTATTATAATCTCCGGCAAGATCAGCAGGTATTCCTATGGAATCCGGTGCGCAGAAAAGATATGCACCTCCAGATTTTTTGCTGTATGATACATATCTTGATGACTTTTCCAGGTAAGACAGACCGATCCTCTGTTCCTCGATGATCTTCGTAAGGATGTTTGAAACATTCTGAATTGCTACCTGTGCGGTTACAAGCTCAGCTACCGACTCGTCCCCGTATTCAAGAAAAACCCTCCTATAGAAGTCTTCACCACGCTTTGAGTCGTTTTCAAACTCCTTAAGGTATACATCCCTGATATCGAGATTGGAGGTTCTGCTGTATCTTGACAGAAGGGCACCTCTGTCAATCATCCTTTCCAGTTTCACCAGGAATACGTCGCCATCTGAGTTTGAAAAATCAGGCATGTTTAACCCATATTCCATTTGATAAAGAACTTTTGTCAGGGGCCCGAAGGTACGAAATACACATCGGTTGCTGAGAAATGAAGGTTTCTTCTGAACCGTACCTTCACATCCATGCCTATACTTATGTCATCCTCGTCAGCTCCGATGAGCCTGCCCATGAAAAGGGAGTCCACACCCTTGAATTCTACCATAACAAGATGAAAAGGAACCTCATTGAGAAAACTTTCACTTCCTGAATAGCATGTTGTGTAAGTGTGTATCTTTCCCTCCTTCGGCAGTTCATGCCATTCCGTCTCTGATCCGCACATCATGCAATGTCCTCTAGGGGTGGCATATACGTAGCCACACTTTCTGCATTTGCTTCCCATCAGCTTTCCTTTTCCAATCTGCCTGAAAAACTCGCTGTCCTGTGCGTAGCTGTGGAGGTAATCTATCTCATAATGTTCTTTTACAATAAGCGGATCCACGTTTGTTACTACTCTTGATCCTTCAGTTTCCTCAATTCTGGCCTTCGGGTTGATGGTCATCTTACCCCCTCCATGACCGTGACCGCTTCATAGGTACCTGTGCCGGCGTGAGTGTGAACAATACCTCTTTTTGCGTTTTTCACCTGAGATTTATCACTTCCAAAATGTTTCCTGATGCTGTGCTGAAGCTGCCAGAACAGGAAGACGGATTGCATAACGCCAGTTGCACCGATAGCATGGCCTGCTCCAATGAGACCACCTGATGGATTCACGGGTATCTTTCCACCAAGCAACGCCTTTCCCTCCTCTATGAAACTGCCTCCTTCACCATATCTGCACAGACCGAGATCCTCATAAGCCTGAAGCTCCGCAGATGAGTATGAATCGTAAGCTTCAACCACATCTATCTCTGCTGGCGGATCTGTTATCCCGGCAGCTGAGTATGCTTCGATTGCTGCCATTCTACCTGCTCTGAAGGAATGCAGCCCCGGATATTTCAGACCTGCATAATCCGATTTCTTCTCATTCGGCAAAAGAGGGACTTCACCGAATGGCCTGTCTGAAAGCCTCATTGTATCTGTTCCTCCGCCAATTCCGGCAATTCTGACTGGGTGATCACATATTTCAAATGCCTTTTCCTCTGATGCCAGAATTGCAACTGCGGCCCCATCAGACATATTACATATATCCAGTCGTGTGAGCGGTGTTGAAACCATTGGTGAGTTTCTGACATCTTCCACTGTGATCTTCATGGGACTCTGCGCAAATTTATTATAAATAGCATTTCCATGATTCTTCACAGATACCATTGCGAACTGTTCAACGGTGGTGCCGAATTCATGCATGTGTCTCCTGGCCATCATTGCATAGTAACCGGTATAGAAACCCCCAACAGGATAGTCAAAATCTGTATCACTGGCTAGAGCAATGAATTCATTGCCTTTCCAGGTATTTACCTGCGACATTGTCTCGAATCCCATTACAGCGCACACATCCATTCTCCCTGAAGCTACCTCCTGGAAACCTGACTGAAGGGCAAGGCCTCCTGTTGCTCCACCACCTTCCAGCCTCTTACTTGGTTTTGGATTCAATCCAAGATAGTCCTGCACCATGGCTCCGGCCATTACCTGCCTCATAAAGTGATCGGAAAAATAACAGGAAACGGAACCATCGATATCTGAAACTGAAAGATTCACATCATTAATAGCGTAATCAAAGGCGTCCTTAACCCTAAGGCGGAAATCCCTTGATGGATCAGCCTTTCTGAAATCTGTAACCCCTCCTGAAACCATATAAACATCAGATGATCTGCCTTTCATTCAAGATCATGCTTCAGATTGGGGATTTCGTAATTAATGTTGCGCAATGTCCACTGACAGATGTTCAGTGGATGCATTTTTCAATAAATCTCTCCGATATCCCCATTATGGTTTCTCTTGTTACTGATGAAAATACCCCCATATCTGTTACAAGTTTTCCTATCAACCTTACAGGCACCCTTTCAAACAGCTCAAATTCTTCATTGCTTGCAGGCAATCTGACTGTGAATAGGCGCAATTCATCCGAATTCAAATTTGAGAACTTGAAACTTGAGGAAACAACCACTGCAGTTTTTCCATTATATTCAGCAGATAATAACAGAGGAAGAGTGCCGGTTTTGTTAGTATAGAAGCCGTCTGAATAAAATCCATCTGAGCCGGTTAAAATATAATCTGATCTGGCAGCAAAAGAAGCTATTGCTGAATCAGGAATCATTTCAACTTCAGTGAACTGACTCATTTCATGCGAAGCAAGATCTGCCTCAGTTCCAGGCCTTGATTCCATAAGATATACCCTGTCAGGACGGCAAACTTTAATCAGATTTAGAACCTCGCTGCTCCTGCTTACAGTGAGAAACGTACCTTTCAATCCTGATCTCGCAAGATTTTCAGAGAGGGCGGCATCGGACCATTTAATGTAAGACCTAAGGAAAGCGGCTACCTCAAAAGCATCCATTCCATTTTCAAATGCTTTGCCAATAACCATGGACAGGTTATTGAGACTGCCCATTCCAGGTCTAACTGAGTTTAGATCTGCAGAAATTTTTTCAATTGACTCATACTTCGAAGCCTCAATCAGGTCTATTCCTCTTCTGAAATACCAGGAAGAGCCTTCTGAATAGTTCTTCTTCATGCTCCTCAGTACAGAGTTGTATGATTCATCAGCCATAGCTTCTGATATTGTCCCTATCTTTTACTAAATTTTTGTTTCTATTTCCATTTCATATTCATGGAAGTGGATCATTATTTTATTTCCGGTGCTAAAAGTAAAACAACATAAGCTGGAAAATATATATTAGGAAACCAGCGCTCCCCTGTATGTATCATGAAGGTTTTGGTCATAGGAGGATCAGGCTATGTGGGCAGAAATATAGTCAAATTGATCAGCGCTGACGAGGTAAAATACTTCTCCAGAAATGAGAGCACTGAACTCAAGGAGAAGGGTTTCCAGTGGATCAAGGGAGATATTACCGATCCAGAACAGGTTACAGCTGCAGTAAAGGATTATGACATGGTGATAGACGCAGCTGGTGTAGAATCCCCTGCCGAACAGGCTTTTGCTGTTAATGTCAATGGAATAAAGAATATAGCGGCTGCTCTGAATAAAAACGATACAAACCAGAGGCTGGTATATCTTTCATCAATTAACGTTCATTATGGAACAACTGACTTCTTCAGGACAAAGAGAACCGGCGAGGACAATGCTGCACTTGTCAAAAACCATCTTAACGTCAGGCCTTCTGTAATTTTTGGAAATGGAGATTCATTCACTGAAAAAATTAAAAAACTCACATCTGAACACTCACTTGGAAAGCTCCCATCCGGGGGCTCCCTTTCACCTGTCCACATTGAGGATGTTGTTAAGGTAATAGAGGCGTCCAAAGACCTCAGGGGGGCGGTTGACATTTCATCAAGAGACAAATTGTCACTTGCCGGAATAATTAACCTGTCTCTGGAATTGCAGAATAAGAAAGCAAAGAAAATAATTGAGGGAAAATTTGGTTGGAAAAAAGCTGTTGAGAAGCTAAAGTCACTCTCAGTTTTCACCCCGGATGAGGTCGAAAAGTACCTTCTTGATTATTACAGGGAAAACACCTATCTTGATAGGTTTGTCAAGGAACCTAAATCTTTTAGAGACCATCTGAAATCAGAGGTCTCTAAAGCATGACGTGACCTATGGCCTCCCTGTAGGTGAACGTACTCAGTTTTCCCAGATACTTGAATAGATAATCTGGTATAATATCCCGGAACTGTTCGTCCTCCCTGCTCTTAACCAGATAGGAAAGGGCCAGTTCCATGTGGGCATGAGAATCCAGCAGAAAAGCAGCCCTTCTATCACCCTTTGACATCTTATCCTTCATGTCGAGCCATACATCGTCAGCATGATTCAGCATCTTTCTCTGTGGATCTGGCAGCCTGGATTCAGGGTCTGACAACAACTGGTAAAGTGTATCAAGCATGTCCAGAATTTCCCTGCTGGCCTGAAGCCTGACTCCTTCAGATATTGCCAGACCAATGGAAGCCTGGGCCATTTTCATCTCTGACTGATACGAGAATATTGGATGGTCCCTTCTGAGATATTCTCCAGTGTATTCACAGAGTGCCATTTCGTAATTTTCCTCAACATCGCCCTCGGCCATGGGTTTGGTATTGCCTGTTTTCTATTAGGATTTTCCTTTGAAAATATAAAAAAAATAGCCCCGGGCAGATTCGAACTGCCGTCGACGGGTCCAGAGCCCGTAATGCTTGGCCACTACACCACGGGGCTTCCTAGGGTTATGATTACTGATCTTTTAATGTTTTTCTCTCCATCTCAGCCATTTTCCAGTGAGAATCTTTGCATGAAGGAACGGATAAGTGTGAGCACCAATACTGAAAAGGCGGGTTTACTGGAAAATAAAGAACATTTTTATAAACTCAACCAATGCAGTCGCATTGAAGAACTGGAGTGGACATATTATTTTTGATTCAGCCTTCGAATGGAAGGATCTTGAGAAGGCTTTCCCTGAGATATGGGACACCATAGTCAGTGAAACCAAGCAGAATCAGGAGGAGGCACAGTATGACCAGACCTCTATGGAGCTGAACATTGTAGAACTGAAGAAAAACCGCAAACCTTTCGGCTATTTCAAGGATGGGGCCAAATTCAGAATGATTTTTCCTGATGGGAAGAAAGAAATGATCATTTACAGGGGCACACTTTCAGAGGACATTCATGAAATGACTGAGAAGGTTGCAAAGATTCTCAAGGCGAAGAAGATAAAGTTCACAATTGAGTATGACAGAATGCTTCTCTATGAAATACGTAAAAGGAGAAAGTAAAAAGAGTTGACCATTAAGCTCTGACACCCTAAGAACAAACACAATATTCTGCTATGCTTTTTCAGGTTAACCCAATCATTATATTTGAATGTGCGATACCTAAAGAATGGTCAGCAGGATTAAAGTTGTTAATGACGTGGGAGAGTTAGTATCAATTTTTCATGCAGCTGACAGCGATGTAAAGAGGAGACTGTTGCTCGACCTTTCTACCTCCTGGGTCACCATGCCCATGATTGAGAGTAAATTTGGAGTAGAGGGGAAGAAAGGATTACTGTACCTTGATAAAATAAAACTCATTGAAAGCCAGTGGATTACAGGTGAGAATGGGCCAGAAAAGGCTTATCATACTTATTATACAAGCGTACAGATAAATCTACTTGGAAGCATGAGTGAACTTGCGGACATTATCTATGCCACTACACTTTCGGAAGAAAAACTTCTGGAATATGAAGAAAAAATCAAGAACATGATTAAGGAACCTGATGGCGTATTTCTTGGTGATGTTGTGGAGTCTCTTGACATCTCACAGGCTCTGCTCAGGGGCATAGTGAAGAGATCCAGCATACTTCAGATAAAGGGATATAAAATTGCCACAGTCGGCGGAATCTGAATTTAAAAACACAGCCGCCGCTGTATCTGTTCTGAGGATAAATCACAGGCCCTTCAGAGACAAACGGATTACTACACATGTAGCCCTGACTGCCAGGGCATTTGGAGCATCATCAATATTAGTTGACGAGAAAGATTCTGAACTGGAGGATGGAATCAGATCCATTGTCAGAAGATTTGGCGGCAGTTTTCATATCGAGACCGGCGTGGACCCCTGGAAATTGATCAGGACTTTTGATGGGGTAATTGTCCACCTTACAATGTACGGTATCCCGGTTGATGATGCCATGAATTCTATCATGTCTGAATCAACTGGAAGGCCACTGATGGTGGTTGTAGGTGCAAGTAAGGTCCCGCCTGAGATTTACAGCAGATCCAACTACAATATATCAGTGACTAACCAGCCCATCAGTGAAGTTTCAGCACTTGCAATATTCCTTGACAGGCTTCATAAAGGAGCGGAGCTTAAATCTGATTTCGGCGGGAGGTTCCGGGTTGTTCCCCAGACGAAAGGAAAAAAGGTACAGATCATTCCGGATGAGCAGGATTCCTTAAGGATCCTTAACTCCCAGGGAGCCTCACAGGGACTGGTTGATCACTGCATGGCTGTTGAAAGACTGGCATTAAGGATGGCCAGAGGAACTGTGGCAAACATCGCAATTGTGAGGGCAGCATCCCTTCTCCACGATATTGGAAAGACCAGGGTGCATGATATCACCCATGCACTGGTTGGAGCAGGTATACTAGAGGAAATGAACATTGACAGCAGAATAGTCAATGCTGTTAGAAAACATACCGGGGCAGGTATTACAAGAGAGGAGGCATCCGCCCTTTCATTGCCTGAACTTGATTATATTCCGTCAACACTGGAAGAGATGATAGTTGCTCATGCGGATAATCTTGTTGCCGGGAAATCATATACACATCTGGAAGACGTGGTACAGGCCTACAGAAGAAAGGATTTGACTGAAGCAGCTGAACGTTTGATTGAACTGCATGAAAAACTAACAGAACTCTTAGGGACTGACCCCGACAGAATAGTTGATAGTCTCAACGTTCAGGGGGAGCAGAACTCCATAGAATGAATAGTTCTAAGGGCCTTTTAGACTCTCCCGGGTACTGTAGGCACAGGTCAGATTTCACGGACTAAAATATTTTTATCAAAATGTAGCCGGATATCACCGGAACATGAATCAGAACCGCCGCCACAATCAGGGAAAGGATATAGGACCATCCAAATCGCCTGTTGAAATTGAGAGCCCCTCTGTGAAACCATAGTGGCCAGCCCACAAACCCAGCTGGGGGAGATTCTGGTCTGGGTGATGAAAATCTTCTGATTGCCAACACTGCCGCAGGTAAGCTCAAAAGAATAATTACTGATGTAGTTGGTATGATGCCGAAAAGAACGGAGACAACCACCGATATATATACCAGAGATACTATAGCAATCCCGGCATTTCTGCTAACTTTTGTGCCAAGTATAACAGGCATTGTCATGATATTCTTTGATGAATCATATGCTTCCTGATCTATGTGCTTTCCCCAAAGAATTGACATGACCCCAAGACCATACGGTATTCCTGCCACTACAGGAATGATGGACAGATTGCCGCTTATCACATAATATCCACCTGCTATCATCACTGGCCCCCATGCGAGGAAACTTGCAATCTCCCCTAGACCTATAGCTTTGAGCGGAGTTGGGGCAGCATCGTAAAAGAAGAGCAGCACTACTCCAAGCCCGAAAAAAAGGAGTGTATATAATCCTACAGTGAATGTGAAGAATGCTGCTATTGTTATTCCGATGAAGAGCAGAACAACCAGTGACCATTTCGCTTCACTTCTGGTTATCACACCATCAGCGATAGGGTGAATTGTGTACATCCTCCTGGGAGAATCCGGGGAATCATCGCCACGAAAATATCCAAAATAATCGTTTGAAAGATTGCTGAGTGCATGTGCGTCAATGAAACCTATGAAAAGGATCACAAATCTGATAGCGTTGAAAGTTGAAAACAGATAATTTAACAGACCTGCAATTATGGCAGCCTGAGCCGATATAACAAGTATAACACTCCTTGAAGAAAAGAGAAATCTGGCAATAAAATCAGCATTCCGGGAGTTATTTCTGTCATAGAAACCTCTGAATGCACTGTACCAGAGGGCAAGTCTGCTTCTTCCCTGGTCATTCTTGTCCATATCCAGTTATTTTATCAATAGATATTAATGCGATCTTGCACACGCTTTGATAAGGAAACTTTTAAAATCAAACAAAAGCCTTGACTGGCGTTTTCCCTATTGGATCAGAGTGTAATTATCAAAATAAGGCGGAAACGAAAACGTTTTCCGCAGACTGCATGCTCCGGTCGGGATTTGGACCCGAGTCGGGGGATTGAGAGTCCCTAATGCTTGACCGTGCTACACCACCGGAGCGCCAAGCCTTATTGTTTCAGATCATTTATTTCTTTTTGTCCAGACAGGAAA
>JAMCPQ010000052.1 GCA_023379825.1 Thermoplasmatota archaeon
TCTAATGTCTTAGTTAACTCTTTCTTCGTTAACCGTTTCCTGATTTCAGTTTCCACCTTCTCCATGTCTTCGCCCTTTTCCTGCTCTATCCTATCAATGTCAGAACGCCATTTTGTGATGAGTTCTTCGGTTCCAAAATACTTCGAGTGCCTCCTGTAGGTTTTGTACTGCCTATCTGTTACCTTAAACCCCACGGTCCTTGTGTACCTTTCCTGATCCCTTTCTGCACTTGCCCTCGAATCCTGGGACAAAAGACTGTCCAGCCCTCTCTTTTTGACATTCGCCATTATTTCACCTTGATTCTTCTTTCAAGTTCCCTTGCAAGTTCAATATAGGCTCTCGAAGCCAGTGCGTTTTTGCGGTACCTCACAGCAGGCGACCCTGCCATAGTGGAGTCCGTTATTGTGACATTCCTTGGTATCACTGTTTTGAACAGGCTCTTAGAATAGTGCTTCCTTACGTCCTCCAATACGTCATTAGATGATCTGGTTCTGGCATTGAACATCGTTATGACCATACCAAGAAGCTTCAGATTCTTTGTGAGCCTTGAGTTCACGAGTTCGATGACTCTCATGAGTTGGGTCAACCCCTCTAGGGCGAAGAATTCTGCCTGCACCGGTATCAGTACAAACTCGGATGCTACCAGTGAATTGATGGTAAATATGCCTAAGCTGGGTGGTGTGTCTATGATCACATAGTCGTATTCCTTGGATATCCTTTTTAACTCGTTATCGAGGATGTACTCCCTGCCCATCTTTCCTGTCAGCTCAACTTCGGCTCCGGCGAGGTCAATAGTGCTGGGAACTATATCCATGCCATCTTTGCTGATTATTGCGTCCTTAATCCTGCCATTCAGCATTACATCGTAAATGGTACGTTTCAGGTCTGCCTTGTTTATTCCAAAATGGGTTGTCAAATTGCCCTGCGGGTCAATATCCACAAGGAGAACCTTGTGCTTATGGGCTAGCAAAGCTCCCAGGTTCGCAGCGGTTGTTGTCTTTCCGCAGCCTCCCTTCTGGTTGGCGATGGATATGATCATCCATTGGATTTGGAAGGAAAGAGCTATAAGTTTATGGTTAACCTGCTTGGAGTAACGGTTAACCGTTTTCAGCCTTTATCCAGTTAAAAGAAAGTTATTTAAGAACTTCTTTGGGAATGTTTCTATGGCACGCTACGGGTCGGATATATCGAATATAGTAGACGCAATATGGAAAATACCCGTTCTGATCATATTTCTCTATATGATATTCGGCGTATTTATGCCACTCTTAAGTCACTTCACTTAATCACAGAGCTACAAAAGAGAAGGCATCATTACAAGGTTAGTCATGGATATGATTCCTTTCCATCTCTGTCAACATCTCTCTTAACGTGTCCATAGTCATTACCATAACTCTCTCACCAAGCCCCTGGTACTTATCAATAAGTTCCTTGTTGGGGACGATTATCATCACTCTCAGGTTCGTTCCTGCAATCCTTTCCTTCAGGTCTTCCATGCTGTGCTTCAGACCTGTCTCGATCTCGACCATGAGGAAATCGGTCTCAATGTCGAATGCACCTCTCTCTCCTGTAGTCGATATCCTGTTTATGGATACGCCAAGTTCTGTTAGGATGTCTACTGCTTGGGACTGCATTCCTGTGTGCAGGTTTGAGAGGTTGGGGCTCCTGGAATAATACATCACAATGGGCTTTCCATCCCTGAGATACTTGACCCTGCCAACCTCGTTGTTATTTTTCAGCTCTTCCAACACTGACTTTATCCTCAGCTTTGCCTGGTCTTTTTCTATGCCGTATTTCGCGGATATTTCCTTGCCCATCTCGGTTGCATAGGACATCCTCTCTCCGAGGATGAGAAGAACCTCCTCCTTAAAGTTGATATCCTTCCCTCTCCCTCCAGCTTCCTCTTCCATCCCTGCTTCCTTTACCGCTGCAAGAATCCTTGGCGATTCCCTGTATTCGCTGCCGTCGGGTATGTATGTCATCACAGGGGTGAACGCCTGGCTCTCTGGGAACTCTATGTCCATAAATTGTCGAGGCTGCAGCACGGAAACGGAATATCTCACAAGCTGGTTGTATGAGAGCATCTGCAGATCAGCATCTCCCAGCCTGAATGAGAACTTTGTGCCAAAGTTCGCTCTCATTTCCGGCAGTATATCGATGAGGTTCTGCGTTATGATCCAGAGCATTCCCTTGTCTCTTATCTCACGGCTCATCACGTCAAGTATGGTGTGATATGATTTCGTGAGTCTGTGGGCTTCATCTATGCAGATGAGCACTTCCTTTCTCGCCTTAGATTCCATCTCCCTGTATATCTGCCTGAGCATGAGCTCGGCATAGAAATTCTGTGCCTGCTTTGTTGGCAGTGTTGAAAAGTCAAACACGGTGCTTTCGTTGGCAAGCTCGACGTTTCCCATGTCCTCAATGATTAGCGATTTCACGTTCTGCTCTATTGCATTGAGCGTCTCAATCTGGTTCTTTGATGCCGATCTCCTCTTTTCTGCAATGGTTTTCATGAAGCTCTTCCAGTCGGTGCTTTGCGATGCTATTTCCTGAAGGAATGCGGGCGTTTGCTGCAACTGGATTCCAGAACTGACCTTCTCTCCGAAGAATGCCGTCATATATGATTCCGAGAAGGCATTTATGTCCCTGAATGGATTTGGAAGGCACTGCTTGGCATCTATGACAGGTATTCCCAGGCGAATCTCATGGTCATCGGGCTTGAAGGAGAATATGATCCTCTGCCTGTCCTCAAATCTGCGCAAGAGGTGCATTGTCAGGTAACTCTTTCCCTGTCCTGATACGCCTGTTATTGATACGTTCCTGTTTCCCTTGTGCTCTATGTAGTCCCTGAGATTCGTCGCTTTGGGAGAGCATTCCTCTCTCCTGAACTTTCCTCTTTCTGCATCCGGTATGATGTTGTACGCAAGTGCCGTGTGGCCTGCAAAGCGTCTCATCCTCCTTGAGAGGTCATAGAAGAGCCTCTGCTCATTCCTCAGGGGCAACTCTATGAGTGGCTTTGACAGCACGCGCCTTGCATTTATGAGCTCCGAAAAGCCATATTCTCTCATAGTCGTATTCTGGCTTTCCAAATATTTATTCATATCCCGCTACCTTCTTATTGCATATCGTCGGTGGAGGTTGAGTGTTACTGTGTAGTGTTCCACTCTCACTGTATGGGTTTCCATCAGGTATACGACTATTATGACACCGATAACGACAGCGAGAATTATGCTGTATTCGAGACCGAGGGTAAGGTAGATAAGATACGCCGGAATGCCAAATATTAAGGCAAAAATGAAGATATATACGAGAAGAATAAGAGCACAGTACAACAGGACAAGAGCTCCAACGAATGCCAGCAGAAACCCCACAACCCCGATTGTCTCGTAGAATATGTTGCCTGACATCGTCATGGCAAAGAGGAGTGACCAGAGACCCTGCCATACCAGGCCGGTTATGAACACCGAAACTGCGGTGATCAGGAATCCGAAGGTTAGAGCATCCTCGTCCATGATTACCTCTGTGCCCTGAATCTCCTGTTCGGAGTCAGTGTTGCGGATATCGAGGCCTCCTCACGCTTGAAGATCAGTCCTCTCCTGGTTATTACGAGATCCATTCTCAAAACAGGATTGCTCTCATACTCGACATAGCTAATGTCGGGATTCCGCTCCATGAACTCCCGAATGGCTGCGATCTGCCTTCTGTCCTCAAGCTCGTACTGGTTAACCGTTTTCTCGATAACCGTTTCCTGAAGCCTCTCTATGGTGCCTTTTCTTTCTGGCTTCGCTGCATCGTATCTCACTATCTCAGGCGTGGAACCCTCAAAATATTCAGGTTCATCGCCATTCACATGTTGTCTTGTTATTCTGCTCATTTTCTTTCTCTCCCTTGGAAGAAGGCAAGCCAGGTCTGGGCCTTTGCCAAGAATTCTTCGTCAGTAAGTGTGCTGGGCTCTGAAAGGAGTATTTTCGCAAGTGGGTGTTCTGGGAACGTTCTTGCGAAGTTGGTCTTCAATGCTGCGATGTTGACCCTTCTGACACCTTCCATACATGTGTATTGAGAGGGGGGGCTTTATCCTCAAAAGATAGGATTAAGTACTAAGAGATACCATCTTTTCTTCTCCTTCCATAACTGAAAGGAAACCCTTTCCAGTCCCTGTACTCACCAGAATCGAGCTTTTTCCTGAAAAAGCCGTAATAGGTTCCGCAATTCAGGCAGTAGTACTCCGGCGTCTCCATGAAATTCCTTGCAAAAAACAGAAATTCAGCTTTATTCATATCTTTGAGTACATTCTTGAACTTGCATCTTCCACAGAAAAGCACTACCTTTAATCTCCTGCCCTCTTCGCTGCCGTAGTAAAGATTAGCAACCCTGACCCACATCGAAAATAATTCCGGTATCTGATCCTTTGTCAGCGGTTCATCCTGAAGGATGAACTCCCTGTTCACGAGGTAAGCTTTTTTGTCCTTGTATATGTCATATTCTGCCGTGATCATTTTCCACTTATTCACCAGCCCGTTGATATGATTCCAGTAGAATTTCCTGTCCTTTCCGAACTGTTCCTGTAACTTCTTAATTAGCTGAGCTTGTATCGGTGTTGTTCCAAGAAGATTGAAGATGTTTAGGATGCCAATCACTCTGGCATCCCAGATGTCGGGAAGAGTGTAATAGAATATGCTATGGAATCCTTCTACAAAATAGTTAGCCCAGATTTCATTCTTAGGGAGCTCTTTGGGTATCTTTGTCTCGCCACTCATCAGAAAGGTAACCTCATTATTGCTTTACCATTGGGAAGCACAGCTTGAAATTCATATCCCTCACCAAGCAGCTTCTCTATCTCGTTCATCGGAACGAGTCTCTGCTTCGAGCCGTTGCTTGCCATTGCACCCGCAACCTTGTCTCTTAGCAGCTTCTGGAAGTCCTCAGTGCTCATACCATTAAGGTTCATCTTATCCATCTCTTCCTGTTTGTAGCCAACTGCCATAAGAAGCTGCTGCTGCAGGTAGAGTCTCGCATTATCTTCGGATATATCGCTCATTCTTGTTTCCAGATACTTGAGGCATTTCTGGTACGACTGCCTCATCTCCTCTATCATGTCGGGAGGCAGTCTTTTGTTCGTGCTGTATCTTGCCTCGATATCGCCTTTGTGGCCCATTATGAACTGCCTCCAGGGATGCGATATCAGGCCCTTGGATTCTGCAATATCGAGGGCAGTTGAAAAGTACGCCCTCAATACATAAGGCCTCATCTTCAGTCCTGCCTGTTCTATCGCTTCCCTTATGTCCCTTGTAACGAGGGTTGTCCTGAGAAAGGCGTTCTTCTTTACGCCTCTCACATCGAACTGCAACAATGGGGAATCATAGGTCAGTTCTTCTCCCTGTTTCCTACGCTCTTCAAGATACTCCCTGATGTATGTTGTTCCCTCCTCACCTATGAAGCTGAAATATTGATGCCTTGCCTTGCTCAGCTTGTTTTTGACCATAACCATTGATGGTGTTTTATCGAACTGGATTTCATCCGATATTCTAAGATCTTTGATGTCGCCGAGCCTGAGACCGTCGGTGCCTTCGTAATCTCCAAGAGATTCCGGTCTGAGGCCTGAAAAGGCCATTATGGCGATGGCTACCCTGCCTCTTGAGGTTGCTTTCCTAAGTGTCCTGGCCAATTCTTCCTTGCTTGGCACTCTTTCATTTGCAATGGTAGGCGTTTCGTTCTCCCCAGATATGTTAACAGTTAACTGCAAACGGATATCGTTAAACTTCAGCCAGGAAAGAATCACTTTTTTGAACCTCGCTATGTACGATCCGGCTTTGCCCTCCTTCTCCATCTTCCTTACAAAGTCCTGGAATTCGTATCTGAATTCTTTCTCGTTTTCTCTTGCTTTGTTCAGGATTTCCTTAGGCGTTGTCTGTGTAAGTTCGCAATAGTGGCCAAGATTTCTCAACGCTACTGTCGCCGTCAATACAGACTTTGCCCTGAGGTTCTCATACCACCTTCGCACATCCTCGTCAAGAAGCAGTTCCCGATACTTCGGCTGCATAGTCATGATAACATAACGAATAGCGGGATAAATAGTATTCGATTAATAGATTAAATGGACCGGTCGGGATTTGAACCCGAGGCCTCCTGCTTGCGAAGCAGGCGATCTACCGCTGATCTACCGGCCCTTTTAATTCTGCGCTTTCTACCAATTGCTTATATAACTAGGTGATATTTTACTCCATGTCTGATGAGTCCAAGGCTGAATCAATCAAGCCCAGGGAATATCAGATAAACCTCTTTAATGTTGCCAGAAGAAGAAACAGCCTTATTGTCCTTCCAACAGGACTTGGTAAGACACTGATAGCAGCTATGGTGGCGGAGGATATCATAAAGAGAGGAGGCAAGGTACTCTTCATGGCCCCTACCAAACCGCTAGTGTCTCAGCACCTGGAGACATTCAGCAAATTTCTGAATCTCAGTCCTCCGGACATTTTTTCATTCACAGGGGAAATAGATTCAATGGACAGAAGATTCTACTGGACCAGAAGTCGCGTGATTGTGTCAACCCCCCAGGTCGTATGGAATGATATGAAACGCGGAGATCTTGACATATCCAGTTACGGCCTTCTGATCTTCGACGAGGCACACAGGGCAACTGGCAACTATTCTTATGCACTGATATCCAGAAAGTTTCTTGAGACAAGGAGCCGCCTCATAATGGCAATGACAGCAAGTCCCGGTGGTTCAAGGGAAAAGCTCGATGAAATAAGGGAAAATCTTGGAATAGAGGAGGTTCTCATCAAATCAGAATCCGATCCTGATGTTGCGCCTTACGTTGGTGGAATTACTGTAAAAACCATAACCCTTGATCTTCCTCCAGAGCTAAAGGATATAGGTGGTATTCTCAAGTCAATCATGGATCCGATTCAGGAGAAGCTGAGAAAGGCCGGTATAATACGTTATAACAGGGCATCCAGGAAGGAACTGGCATCAAAGGTTCCGCAACTTGTGGAAAGAGCCAAAGCAGGAAACCCTGCACTCTTCAGCCTTATCCCATATGTCACAGCACTCATAAGGCTGGACTACGTCATGGAATATATAGAGTCACAGGGGGCTTCAGTTGCATATCAGTACCTGAAGAACATACTTGAGAGCGAGGACAATTCAATAAAGAGGACTGCCAGAATTCTGGAGAAGAATCCTTCAACTGCAGCTCTTCTGAACGCGCTGGAAAGGGCATCAGGAGATCCGGAATCAAACCCTAAACTATCGAAGGCTCTTCAGCTGTGTGAGGAGAAAATATCCTCCAATCCGGAATCCAGAATAATTCTGTTCACTCACTTCCGGAAAACGGCATCAATTGTACATGAGTATCTGGAAAAACATTCAACTCTCATCCGGCCCATCAAATTCGTTGGCCAGGCTTCAAAGGAGGGAGACACTGGAATGAGCCAGAAACAGCAGGATGAGATACTTTCAAAATTCCGCTCAAACATCTACAATGTTCTGGTTGCAACTTCAGTGGCAGAAGAAGGTCTGGATATACCGGCCACTGATCTGGTAATATTCTTTGAACCTGTGCCATCAGAGATACGTACCATTCAGAGGAGGGGGAGGACAGGAAGGCTGAGGGCAGGCGATGTTTACATTCTCATGTATAGGGGTACCAGGGATGCTGGATACTATTATTCCAGCAGAAAGAAGGAGGCGACCATGGGAAAAAACATAGAGAAGACAGTTGCGAAAATAGAAAAGGATAATTCAGGAGGGAAAAAGGAATCAACAAACCTGGATGATTTCTTCTGATATTTCAGTTGAATTCATTTCCGATGCTGGCCAGCCTTGCCAGCAGGGAATCCAGTTGAATCAATTCTGTTGCCCCTTCAACCAGGCGGAACTCTGCCTCGCCAAGTGCCATTATCACCTGCAGTTTCTGCTTTGGTGCAACCTTCTCCTTCCTTATTGAGCTGTGCAGTCCCCTGATAATGTCAATTCCTGACAGTCCACGGTCTATAACCATCTGATCCAGATCCTCCCTGGCCTCATCAAATGCTCCTGAAAGTGCCTTTGATAGAAGTAGCCTGAAATCCTTCGGATTTGCCATTCCGGCTATCTCATATATCCTGGCAGCATTGATCTCTCCGGAATTGCTGATTGTCTGGAGTACATTCAGAGCTTTTCTAAGGTCACCCTCAGAGATGGAATATATTGCCTCCATTGCATCCTCACTGAGGGAGAATTGCTCTGCCTTGGCAATCTGTTGCAGCCTTGACTTCATGGAATTGTAGTCAATGGGCCTGAACCTCATAACCACTGTTCTTGACTGTATTGGGAGGATTATCTGTGAGGAATAGTTGCAGGAGAATATGAATCTGGTTGCAGAGGAGTATATTTCCATGGTTCTCCTCAGCGCAGCCTGAGCTTCCTGGGTCAGCTGGTCTGCCTCATCCAGGAATATTATTTTGAAACCCAGATCATTTGACGGCCTGATCCTGGCAAAATCTTTCACATTTTCCCTTATCACATCAATACCCCTTTCGTTTGATGCATTGAGCTCAAGGAAGTTCTGCCTCCAGTCTTCACCGAAAAGTTCCATTGCTGTAGCTATGGCTGTTGTAGTCTTTCCAGTTCCTGCCGGTCCTGCGAATATAAGGTGAGGAAGCTGTTTGTGCTCCACAAAGGATCTTATCTTTCTTATGTTTGCGTCCTGTCCCACTATATCCGAAAGTTTGGAAGGCCGGTATTTCTCAATCCAGATATCGATCATTTTATTTCTCCAGACTTTTATGAAGGAAATAAGGGAATTGCCTGTGAATTCTGGTGCCCTATTTCTGCTTCTCTATTCTTCGAATCATTTATTATGAAGTCCCTTTTAATTTTTGCTTATAAGCGCTTCCTGACGCTATGATAAGATCTCCGGGAAGCTTAATCATCACATTGATGATATGGAGATATGGGTCAGGTACCGGATATAGCTGTCTTTGCATCAGGGGAAGGTACAAACTTTCAGAGCATAATCGATGCCATCTCTGATGGATCCGTCAGGGCAAGGATATCCGCTCTTATTTCAAACAGATCTGACTGTGGGGCTGTCAGGAGAGCCAGAGAAGCTGGAATACCATCATTTCATTTCAGCTGGAAAAAAGAGTCAGAGGCCAATTTCCGGAACCTGGGCTCAGTTCTTGCGGATCTGAACCCCGATCTGATAGTTCTTGCGGGATTCTTAAGGATAATGCCTCCGGAGATAATAGCTCAATTCAGCATGAGGATAATAAATACTCACCCTTCGCTTCTACCCTGTTTTGGTGGTATGAATTTTTACGGGGAGAAAGTTCACGCATCTGTAATATCCAGCGGCGCAAGGTTCAGTGGCTGCACAACTCATTTTGTCACTGGCAATGTGGATGGGGGTCCCATAATTTCACAGGCCGTTGTTCCTGTTCTTGACGAAGACGATCCTGAATCACTGGCAGCCAGGATAAAGGAAGTGGAGCATCAGAACCTTATTACCAGCATAAATCTGATTCTATCTGGAAATTACAGGATTGAAGGCAACAGAGTGGTCAGACTCTAAACATCGCTCTGAACATCACTGTGTTCAGGAACTGCCGGCCTGTTTCTTGCCTTCCAGCGATTGTATGAAACAAGCAGAAATATGCCTGCAACTATTCCCATGAATATCTCATAAACAAGTGCCAGACTGGTTGGTACCTCCATTGCAGAATTCACAATATAAAGTGAGGTGAATCCGTTGAAGAGCCAGTGTATTGGTATATCCATGTATACACCAAATTTCAGAAATCCCACGGCAAGAATCACAGCTACAGGAAGCACAGTTATTATCTTCCCCCAGCTCCAGAGCCCGTAAGCCTCATGGGCATATGCGAAGAGTATGCTTGTTGCGGCTATCATTATGTAATCCACTTTTCCGAACTTTTCACCATATTTTCTGCGCACATGGCCAGGAAGGAAGAATACCTTCACGTAATCAAACCATGATGCTGGATGGTACTTTCTTAAGAGGACGACAGCCATTATTCCAAGTGGAATGATCCTGAATCCAGTTTCCTCAGCAAATGGTGCATAAATAAGGGCAAGGTAGGACTCAAAGGGGTGCTGTTCAAGGGATGTCTGAATGGAGGCCCCACCTATGGGGATTCCAACTGCTTCCAGAAGTAGAGTGAGAAAGAGAGTTATTGTGAGCCCAAATGCAGCCATTGCAGCGTAGAATTCTATGGGTGATGACAGGAATCCGTTTCCCTTCCACTTAATACTGACGTATATCATGGCCCCGAAGAACAGCAGATACAGCACAAATACAATGGGATAAAGATAAACATCACTCAGGGCATGTATGGGCACCTCCAGCAGAAGAATGAAGAAATACGGGTAGCTTGTCTGGGAAAAGTGAAGAACCCACTGCGGGGAATAAATGCTGAATATGGAAATGAGAAGAAAGAGAAAAGCAATTGCCCACCCTATGGAAAAGACCACAGTGTAGAACAACCCTCCGGAAATGCCTTCTGAGGGGTCCGCTGTTTCAGGCATCAGACTTCATGTAAACATATGGATAAAAATTTTGGTGAGGTTCAGTCCAGAACGAACTTATATCCATATTCTATTATTCCGGACTTTCCCTCCTGGCTGATCTTCCTGAATACAGAATGGACTCTGCCCCCTATCTCAACCTCGCCGGGATCGGAATCCACTATCTGACCGGTTATTGAAGGACCCTCATCAAGCTTTATGATGGCAAGCACGTAAGGCCTCTGCCTTGTAAAAGCAGGCGGTGCATCATGTACTACGGTGAAGGACTCAATCTCCCCTTTTCCGCTCAGTGTAAATGGCTTCATTTTCCCTATTGAGTCTCTGTGGCATATAGGGCAGACATCTCTCGGTGGGAAATAGACTCTCTCGCAGTTCCCGCAACGGTTTGCAACCATCCTGTACCTGTGTTCAGATTCCCTCCAGAATCTTGAAAGCTCTCCCATTCATTCACCTCCCAGTATATGTACAACAGAATTTGAACCGGTGCCACCCATGCTATGGGTCATTGCAACCTTTGCCTCCTTTACCTGTCTCTCACCGGCCTTTCCCTTCAGTTGGGTGTATGCCTCAACTATCTGACCCACTCCGGTCGCACCCAGTGGATTTCCCTTGGCCTTCAGCCCTCCTGATGGATTCACGGGAATTGAGCCCTTCAGTGATATTTCCTCATACACCAGATTCTTTGCCTTTCCCCTCTCAGCGAAGCCAAGTTCCTCAAGCTCCAGAAGCCCATATATGCTGTATGAGTCATGAAGCTCGACAAATGATATGTCGCTGTTTTTCATCTTTGCCTTCTCCAGGGCTTTCCTTGCTGCTACCTTTGCAGAATCAAGGCTGTACAGATGTTTTCTGCTGTGCACAGCAAGGTAATCCTGCGCATCTGCTGAGGCCAGTATTTTTACTCCGTTCAGTTTGTTCTTTTTGACGTATGATTCTGACGCAAGTATCAATGCAGCAGCACCGTCTCCCATGGCGCTGCAGTCCATCAGATTAAGGGGTTCCGCAATATCTGTTGCTTTCATTGCCTGTTCAAGAGTAATCCTGTTCCTGTAGTGTGCATTCGGATTCATGCTCGCATTAGCATGGTCATTCACTGAAACCATTGAAAGAGCCTCCTTCTCAACGTTAAAGTCCTTCATGTACTTTCTAGCAGAGATTGCTGCCAGCGCTGCAGGTGTAGCTCCAAAGAATGCCTCCCACTCCCTGTCAAGGACAGAACTGGTGAGATCAAGAAGTTCAGAACCGAAGATATCTGTCATTTTCTCGACTCCTCCCACCATGGCTACGTCAAATTCTCCAGATTTTATTCCAAGATATGCCTGCCTGACAGCTGCACCGCCGGATGCAGTTGATGCCTCTATCCTTATGGCAGGTATGTGGTACTCAGCAATTCCGGCAAAATCAGCAAGAAGGTCTCCTGTGTTCTCCTGTCCGCTGATGATTCCTGCAAGGCTGTTGCTGCCATAAAGCACCTGGATGTCCTTGGAGAATATGCCTGCGTTCTCAACCGCCCTGAGTCCTGCCTCAACAGCAAGTTCCCTGAGTGACCTCTCCCAGAGTTCACCAAATTTAGTTTCTCCTGCACCTATTATGTAAACATCACTCAATTCCTTCACCCATCACAATCTTACCCTTGTTCTTCGCATAAAGGGCATAATCCAGCCATCTGATATTGCTCAGCATCTCCTTTATTGTTGGAGCTGCGTTCCTGTCGAATTCATCGATCCTTTCAGTCACTGTTATGTCAAAGGCATCTGAACCGGCACCGGAACCAAAGGAAACAGCAAGGATTCTGTCTCCGGCTTTCGCAATATCAAGCACCGAAGAGAGTCCTGTCATTGTTGCAGCAGAATATGTGTTTCCAATAACAGGAGTAAGCAGGCCGTCCTTTATCTGCTTGTCATTGAATCCAAGCGTCTTGGCAGCTCTTGATGGAAACTTTCCATTGGGCTGGTGGAAGACAGCATAATCGTAGTCTTCCGGTTTTGTATTCATCTTTTCCATCATCTTCCTTGCGGCTCCAAGGGTGTGCCTGAAGTAGGCAGGTTCCCCTGTGAAACGCTCGCCGTGTGTCGGGTACGGCTGGCCCTCCCTCCTCCAGAAATCAGGCGTATCAGAGGTAACAGAAAGAGTGCCGTTTATCTCGGCGATGGTGTTTTCCTTTCCAATAATCATACATGTTCCTCCGGCGGATGCTGTGTATTCCAGTGCATCACCGGGAGCCCCCTGGGATGTATCCGCTCCTATGGCCATACCATATCTGATGTATCCGGAGTCAACCATGGCCTTCACGTTCTGCATTCCCGCCGTTCCTGCCTTGCAGGCGAACTCATAATCCGCAGCAAAAAGAGAAAAATCAGTTCCTATTGCCGCCGCAACTATTGTAGCGGTGGGCTTAACAGCATAAGGGTGAGATTCTGAACCGACATATATTGCCCCTATTTCCCCGGGTTGAATATGTGATCTCTTCAGTGCATTCCTTGCTGCCTCGACAGATATCGTGGCAACATCCTCGTCCGGTGCTGGAACAGACTTGCTCAATACATAGATTCCATTCTTTATGGAATCAACATCTTCACCCCATACCCTCGCGATCTCTTCTGGCTTTATCCTGAATCTGGGTATGTAGGAACCGTAACTTACTATTCCTGACATATTAAACTGTCAGTCCTAAGAGATATTTAATAATTTCACGAATCGACATTAGACATATGCCGATTAAATGATTGTCGGGAATCAATATCCAATGTCAGCAGTAAATGTAACACTATAAATATATACATATAATTACTGAAAAAGGGGAACAATGGCTGGACTAAATGTGAATGAGCAGAAGGTATATGATGCTATAAAGAAACTTGGCGCCACATCTGAGGATAAGATGAAATCCGCCGATGATATCATGAAATCTGCATCGGTTGGTAAAGCAATTGTAACAGCAGCCCTCCAGTCCCTGAGCCAGAAAGGTCTTGTCAAAAGGGTAGCCAGACAGAAAAGTGCAGGCTATTACGTTACAAAATAACATCTGTTTTTGTTCCTTTATTTCATTGAATACTTTTATATTTTAAGAAGTCATATTATCTTCCCTAGGTTTCCTGCCTGCAAACATACACAGGAACCTGACGGGAAAATCACATATACTGGTAATGCGTATAAAATGGTGAAATATGACATCTCTTGTGCTTAATGTAGACAGGGACAATGACTACGGTGAGAAGGTAGGCATTGAAGGTCCTGTAGTGGGCTATGAGAACTGTTATAAAGCAGCTCTCAAGCTCATAACATATGACCCGGAGGATTCTGACGCGAATGCTCTGTTCGGGGCCATAAAGCACTATGAGGAACTTTTCAAGAAGGGTGAAAGCGTAGAAATCGCAATGATCACCGGCGATTCAGACGTAGGCCCAGTATCAGATGAGAAGATAGGAAAGCAGCTTGATATGCTCTTTTCAGAAGGAGGCATAGATGATGTCATACTTGTCACTGACGGGGCAGAGGATGATTATATAGTTCCACTGATACTTTCAAGGAGAAAGATCAGGTATGTCAACCACGTTATTGTAAGGCATAACCAGAACATTGAATCCATGTATTATTACATTGTAAAGGCTCTAAAGGACAAGGGACTCATAAACAAGTTCATAATTCCTCTTGGCCTCATATTTCTGACTTACGGTCTGGTGTCCTTCGGGTTCTCAGTTTATGAGGCAGTTACAAAAGCTGCAGTTCTGAACCCTGGAAGTTTTGCCATTACACTTGTTACCATAGTTCTTGGCAGCTACATGGTGGAGAGAGGCTTCGAGATCGGCAGATCTCTCAAGAACCTTCTGCGTGCGGTCAGAGATTACGCTCAGGAGACGCGTGTTGTTTTCCTCTCCTATGTAATATCGGCAAGTCTTATATTTGTTGGAATTGCATCAAGTTATGTCATAACTTCTGCGGATCATGTAACACCGCTTGATGGTGTTCTGATATTCCTGTCTCTTTTTGTATGGTGGCTCTACGGGGCGTTCTTTGCACTGGAGACAGGTTCAGCTGTGGAGATGTACATAAACAGGAACTTCAACGGAATTTTCAGAATAATATATGGTCTGATGTTCTCGCTTTCGGTTGCTTTCATTCTCTTCGGGATGCTGAACTATATAAGATACGTCCTTTCATACATATCATTTTCAGCGGCAATTGTGAGCATTTTCTTCCTTGTACTTGGTCTCATAATTGCAATGCTCTCCTCCATGGTTCATCGCTATTTTGCAGAGAGGGGAGACATTACTGGTATCGTGCAGAGTGGAAGCAACACCTCTGAGAATAAATGAACATTAGGGAATGGTTGCCCATTTATTCAGGCATTTGCCAGGAGCTTTCAATCAATCCTGCTGATGACTTTCTTTCCTCTGTCAGGTTATCTGCAATACTTGATCAAAGGCCCCCCAAGATACCTCAGGAACTGATGGGAAAGGAGGTTTCCATATTCGGTCCGGCATTGAAGAAGTATGAGGAGCTGAAAAGCAATGAACTGACAGTTGTGGCTGACTCAGGGATCGGAGCTTTCCTGTCAATATACAGAAGGAATCCTGACATAATAGTGACAGATCTTGACGGCGACATTTCAATGATAAAAAGGTGCAGTGCAGAAGGAACACTGCTCTTTGTGCATTCTCATGGAGACAATATGGGTGCAATACATGACGTGGTACCAACCATTGAGGGAAATATTATCGGCACTACACAGAACTTCCCGCTGCACAACATCAGAAATTATTTCGGCTTTACTGATGGAGACAGATCTGTATTCATAGCCATGGCACTGAAGGCTTGTTCTATAACAATCCATGGATTCGACTTTGCCTCACCTGCAGTAAAGGAATCCACCAGAATGGACAGAAAAAAAGAAAAGCTGAAAATAGCCGAAAGGCTTGTCTCCATTGCAGACAGTGAAATGAGGTCAGCGGGACTGCCTGGAATCAGTTTCTCCGGCAATAATATAGGGCGCTAAATATACTGGGACAACACTGCATGCATCTCTTCTCAGACAGTATTCAAGATCTTTTCCATACCCCATGAGTCTCATCCTTCGTGCACCTCTGGACTTTCTCACTTTTTCAGAAACAACTGAATATTCAGGGCTCCCTCCCAGAAGAAGGTCCCTCAGATATTCGGCAAAATAGTTATCCTCGTCGGCCGGACCATCCGGCCTGTTAGATACAACAATATCGACAGTATCCTCGCTCTCAAGCTCACTGACAACAGAGGAAACGTTCACGAATGAACCCAGAATTACCTTTCCACTGTCCCTTATTTTCTGCAGAACTTTTGTTCCGTTTGTTGAAGTGAACACTACTGTCTTTCCCTTAAGATCGGCCTTTGAAATATCGTATGGAGAATTGTTAAGTTCAAACCCTCTGATTCTTATCCCCCATCTTTCCCCAACCAGAATGGAATCAGGATATTTTGCATGAAATTCCCTTGCATTCCTGATGTTATCGGTGGGGTATACCCTGGTGGCTCCCCCGAGAAATATATAGGGTATTGTTGTCGTGGACCTGAAGATATCAACCAGAACCTTTGTGGATTTAGGAAACTCATACGCCTTTCTCCCGTCAATTATTCCTACTTTCAACCCAGGTTTATGCACTGGGTTACATTAAATATTGCTCAATATCTGTTCGATTGAGTGGTCGTATACAGTTAGAATGGAGGTTCAGATAAAAAGGTTAAAAAGATGTTAATGATTCTGGATAACTTCAATGGTGTAAAATTATGGCACAATCAGTTGGCGCAATGGTAGAGGGAGGAAAGGCAACATCCGGTCCGCCACTTGGACCTGCTCTTGGCCCGCTTGGCCTGAACCTTGCGCAGATCATAAAGGAGATAAATGAAAAGACAAAGGACTTCGCAGGAATGCAGGTTCCAATCACTGTAACTGTGGTGGATCCGGCCACAAAGAAGTATGAGATAACTGTGGGCATACCCCCGACATCCGCCCTCATTAAGAAGGAGATGGGAATAGAGAAGGGCGCATCCAAGAAGAAGGAGGCTGTAGCAGGCAATGCAACCCTGGAGCAGATTAAGAAGGTTGCTCAGATGAAAGTGAAAAATATGCTCGCAAAGGACCTCAAGGCAGCTGTTCTCGAGGTTCTTGGCTCCTGTGTCTCCCTTGGAGTTAACGTGGAGGGCAAGGATCCCAAAGAGTTACAAAGGCTTATAAAGCAAGGAGAGATTTCGATTTAAGCCTGTAGGAGAGATTATTATCTCGCTGGGACTACAGAGGTGCTAATTTTATGGCAGGAAAAGATCAGTTAGTAACGTTGATAGATGATCTGAAGAAGAACTCGGAACAGAGAAAGTTCCTCGAGAGTCTTGAGATCGCAGTCAACATGAAAGAGATTGACCTCAGTGATCCTAAGAACAGGATAAATGAGGAGATAATTCTGCCCAAGGGCAGAGGAAAGGAGCTTAAAGTCGCCCTTATCGGTACGGCTGAAATGCAGCAGAAGGGTAAGGATGGAACAGACCTTATTTATGGACCTGAGGACATATCCAAATTTGCTGAGAACAAGCGGGAGTTCAAGAAACTCGCGAACGGAATTGAATTTTTTGTAGCCGAGTCAACACTCATGGCAAACATCGGTAAATCGCTGGGAACAGTTCTGGGACCGAGAGGAAAGATACCAAAACCGCTTCCCCCAGGGCAGGATCCAAATCCGGTAATAACATCTCTGAAGAGAACTGTCAGGGCAAGAAGCAGGGACAGGCGAACCTTCCATGTTCCGGTAGGTACAAAGGAGATGGCTTCCTCTGATATTGCAGAAAACATAAGGGCAGTTGTTAAGAGAATAGTGGGAAGACTGGAAAAGGGATATGGCAACCTTGACTCTGTGTACCTTAAGCCTACAATGGGCAAGGCAGTGAAAATTGAACTGGAGATGATGGAATGAGAAGCCCGGCAGCATGGAAGATACAGAGAGTAGACAGGATGGCCAGAGAGCTTCAGGAAAGTCCAGTCACAGCAGTGGTGAGCATTAAAGGAATAAGAAACAACCAGCTTCAGAAAATAAGGAGCGATCTCAGGAAAGACCTCAAGATTGAAGTGGTAAGGAACAGACTTTTCCTTAAGGCTCTTGAGAAGGTTAAAAAGGAAAATATAGGCAGGCTTCAGGAATTCACAGAAGGGCAGCTTGCTGTTGTAACGACGAAATTTGATCCTGCAAAGCTCAACAGGGTTCTGCAGGGAACAAAACAGAAGGCAGCCGCGAGAGGAGGGGAAATAGCGGAAGATGATATCATAATTCCCGAAATGGCTACAAATTTCCCGCCAGGTCCCATGATAAGCGAATTCCAGAAGGCAGGACTCCAGACTGCCATTGAGAAGGGAAAGATAGTAATAAAGAAAGAAACGGTCTATGTCAAAAAGGGGGAGCCTATACCCAAGGATAAGGCAAAGATCCTTGAGAAACTGGAGATTCTTCCGGTCACAGTTGGTCTTGATGTCATAGCCGCATACCAGGATGGGCTGATCTTTGACAGAGAGGCCATGTCCATCACTCTGGAACAGATAGTCGGGAACATTGCAACAGCATTCTCACAGGCCAAAAACCTGGCACTGGAGGCTCTGTTCCTTGTGCCGGCAATTGTACCGGACCTGATAGTCAAGGCCAGGTTGAATGCAGAGCAGCTAGCCCTCGAAACAGGATACGTGGACGCTTCCAATGTAGAATTATTTATACTGAAAGCTATTAGGGAAGCCACAGCTTTAAACAGCATGATATCCGGCGGTGAGGGTGAGAGCAAAGCACCTGACCATGATAGCGGAAAGAAGGAAGAGGCAAAGAACGAGCCCCAGGAGAGCGATGAAGACCGCGCATCTGAGGGACTGAGTTCATTGTTTGGATAAGAGGAGGGAACACAAAATGGAATATATATACGGAGCACTGCTGCTTCACTCAGCAGGAAAAGAAATAGACGAAGCTAATTTGCAGAAGGTACTCAGTGAGGCCGGAGTAAAGCCAGATGAGGCTAAGCTTAAATCTCTTGTCGGGAGCCTGAAGGAGGTCAAGATAGAAGAGGTTCTGAAGAATGCAGCATCCATGGCAGTAGCCCCGCCTGCAGCGCATGCTGAGGCACCCAAGAAGAAGGAAGAAAAGAAAGAGGAGAAGAAGGAAGAGAAAAAGGACGAGGGTTCTGAAGAAGACGCTCTTGCCGGACTCAGCTCACTCTTTGGATGAGATAGATAATGGATTACTACGAATATTTGTGGGGTCTGCTGAAATACTGGCTACCCCTAACTTTATTCGTTATTTCTCTTACTATAGATAGAAACATACTTCTTCTTGTAATATCAGTAACATGGGTTGTGGGAGCAATATTCTTTACAATGCTCACAGGGCCCGATGATGACAGGAATATTAAAAAGTATGAGTAAAAGCTCAGGAAACCATTTTTAATTCTTTCATTTTCTGAAGGACTTCAACCGCATGCTCCTTCGGGGATACCTTTGGATACACATGCGCAATTTTTCCATCCCTGTCTATAAGGTAGGTAACTCTGCTGGCTGATCTCTCACCAAGGGTTCCATACATTCTGGATATGTCCTTTTTGTCATCGGCTACCAGTGTGAAATTCAGGTTGTACTTATCCACAAACTTCCTGTGTGAGTTCGGGCCGTCAACACTTACCCCGAGCACCTTAACACCATGCTTTTCATACTCTGAATAGTTGTCCCTGAAATTACAGGCCTCTGCAGTGCATCCCGGGGTGTCATCTTTGGGGTAGAAATAAACTACAACCGGCTTCCCCCTGAATGAACTCAGCTTAACCTTATTTCCGTTCTGGTCCACGGACTCAAAGTCCGGTGCTCTGTCTCCTACTTTTAGCAGTTCCATGGATTAATATGGGCTAAGGGTAAATAAACATGTCTCAAAACAGATCTTACGAAAACTCCTGTATTAGTGGATCATTGGGATAGTGCAGAAGCTTTACGGCCTCACCCTTCTTATCGCGCATTATATCGCTTCCGCTTCTGTTTGCCCTTCCCACTGCTATGTAATTCCCTTTCGAATCTCTTATGTAAACAAGGGAGCCCTCTGCAACATCCGGAGATACATTAATTATTCCCTGGGCAAACACATTGGCACCCCTGAGGATATGCGGAACGGCGCCATCATCCACCGTGACAGTTCGCACTTCCGGTTTAATTTCATTGAGAATCACTATGGTAGGTATTATTATGTCTTTCTGGAAAAGGCAGGGTTTTCCATCAATGAAATAGCACCTGTCCTTCCTGACCTCCTCAACCTCCATGCTTCCCGCAGGCAGCGTCAGGCCAAGTTCAGAAGCACTGTTGAGGACCGCCTTTGCCTCCTTCTTTGAAATGAAATGCCTTGCCATAGTTTTTACCCGAGATAATGTTTGATATCTTCAAAAAGTTCAGGGAGTTTTTCAGGCTCTCCCCTTATCATGTCAGATATTATTCCTGAAATCTTGAATGAAAGTTCCTTCTCATTCTGGCTGAACTGCCATTCTCTGTTAGTAGATTCGCCAACCGTCGAGAGAAAGGCATAGTAAATTGCCCGCCTATTCATGGATGTTCCCATTATCCTCTCCGCCTCCCTCATTGCTCTTTCCTTTCCTGATGTATAGTAATCACCAAGTATCTGGAGGAGAAACCTGCTGTCATCAGACCATGGCTTTATGTTCAGCTTTGACATGAAATCAGAAATTCTTCCTTCTCCATTGAGGGAATCAATCTGCTCTATGGGAGAACCCTTCAGTGATGATATGAGCGATGAATCAGCCTCCGGGAACATTTCATGAAGAATTTCCTTACCTGCAACGGGCCATATGTGTTCAAGAACCTTCCTCTCTGAAAATGTGTCCATGTAAAGGCCCTTTCCAGACTCCTCTATAGCTCTCTGAACCAGAGCCCTGGGAACGTAGAGAAACTCATGCTTTGAGACAAAATCCTCCGGGCTGGCATAGAAGTCCGATCCAATGATTATATATCTGTTTGAGATGGCCTGAGCAAGCCTGAAATCTGCAGTCTCCCTGTAAAATGTGCGGTCGTTCATTTTTCCTGAAAGGTATGAATCAACAGCTTTTGACGGAAACTGGTCAGAAGCTGCTTCAAGAAATTCCATGCTGAAATGGAAATCATTCTGGAAATCAGGAGTGAGAACGTGTTTCATCAGGGAATGAATGGTGCTAGAGGATGAATCGGAACCAAGATTCAGTGTCACAGAGGCAAGGTGTGAAACCTTGAAATAGTTCGGGCCGGAGCCCACAAAAATATCCGTCCCGTCTACCGCGTACTGAATTCCCTCGTCTTCGAGGGCAGATTTGAAGAATTCGACGCCTGGGCTTGTATTCTTGCAGCTGCTCAGGTAAATATTCTTTGTGGAATACAGCCGAAGTCCCCTTGTCCTGGAGAGCGATGAAAATGCCAGCATTCTCCATATGGGGTTGGAAAAGTGCTGCACTCCTGCTAGAACCAGCGGGTCTGTTTCGCCCTTCTTTGCATATTCCACTGAACCAAGGGGAGTCTTAACCATCCCAAGGAATGGAACAGAATCTGATTCTGAAACCTTCTGTGTCTCAGCAATGGCAGACATCAGCTGATCGGCTGACTTCAAATATTTTGAAAAATCCTTTCCAGCTTTGAGTTTCTTTGAATAGGAGTTTATGGGGCAGAAAAGTCCAGGATCAAGGCATTGGGGAAGCAGTTTTTCAGGGTCCTCAAACAGAGCACTGATTGATTCGATAAACGCTTTCTGACTTTCCTTCGATGTGGTCTTCAACCTCATTTGAGATTACTTCTCTTCGAGCATCCTTATAGCTTCAGCCCTTACAGTGACCGGAATTGGTACCATTGATTCCACCAGCTGGACTGTAACTTCCTCCTTTGATGAGTCAATCTGCATTATCTTGGCATGCTCACCTTTGAAAGGCCCGTCAATAAGCTCAACAAGAGCTCCCAGCTCCAGGCCACTTACTGCTGGTTTTGGAGTAAGATAATGCTCAATCTCAGCGACCTTTATGTCTCCAACCACGCTGCCCTTGAAACCCTTTATTCCTTTTGCTATGACATTGACCCTGTCAGGGTGCATGGCCTCTACAAATATGTAACCTTTAACCTCGTATGGTGAAATTATTGACAGAACCTCATTGGTTGCGTGGGGATCTCTCTCCAGCCTCTCTGCTTTATCCTTCTGGCTTCTCTTTTCAAGATCCCTGGAAACAGGAAACTCATTCCCAACAGTTGTCTTAAGTGCCATTATAACAGGAACCAGGCGAACACTGAACGATTTACTGAAACTGTGAATTCCGTCTTCCGAAGAAATGGAAACGGTAAAACTGGCTCTGTCATTGATGTATCCTCCCTTTGGTGTACCGATGACTATATCGAATTTTCTGCTAGATTTAGCTTCAATATCCACGTTCTCAGTGATGTCAACCGGATCGATGGGTGAAACGGTATACTCCTTTGTCTTTTGAAAATTGAATTTTACGAACCACTCAACCAGTTTGTCAACCTGCTCAAATTTTGCCTTCAGGTTGATCCGGAAACCTCTCTTCTGGCTCTGAATGTTTGAAAGGGCTACCGGAATAGTGATCTCCTTTCCTGTACCAACGTCCTGGTCAGAAATCTCAACGACCAGCCAATCGTAATTAGTTTTAGTCTCAACCATTGTAAATTGCATCTCCATTAAGGTATCTTGAAGTAAACGCCCATCATGAGATAGATGAAAAAGCCCACCAGACCAAGAAACACTATACCAATGCCTGTTATGAGCAATACCTTGGTATACTCATCTCTGGTTGGTTTTCTGGCCATCCTCAGTATTCTGGCATATTTGCCATGGCCAATGCCCCCCATCTTTCTTTCGATGCGGTCCTGAATTTCAAACATCTTGTCGTCCAATGTCATCTGATGACCTACTTCAATAGCATAAAAGGAAATAAAACCTTTTGCAATAAGTCTAAAAAAAGGGAATTTTAGGGAGTTTAGTTTGTGCCTATGGCCCGCCTTATTCTAGGAGGTGATCCATCCGCAGGTTCCCCTACGGATACCTTGTTACGACTTAACCCTCCTCACTGACATCAGATTTGAATTTGTCCTCTCGGGCATACCCTCATCCAACACCAGCTCGGATGGTTTGACGGGCGGTGTGTGCAAGGAGCAGGGGCATATTCACCGCGGGCTGTTGACCCGCGATTACTACGGAATCCACATTCATGAGGGCGAGTTACAGCCCTCAATCCTAACT
>JAMCPQ010000053.1 GCA_023379825.1 Thermoplasmatota archaeon
CCCAGGCTTGAGAAATACTGTCACTCTTCCAATAATGGAAGTGCGATGGACAGGGTAGTCCAGGCTGTAGTCCTGATGGAGGATGATCCTGTCTTCAATGCCGGCACAGGCTCGGTGAGAAGAATTGATGGTTCAATACAGATGGATGCTGCAGTGATGGAGGAGGGAAGAATAGGATCTGTGGCTGCAATAGAAAGGGTGAAAAATCCAGTACTTGTAGCAAAGATGGTTAAGATGAAAACCCCTCATGTAATTCTTTCAGGTGATGGTGCCACTTCATTTGCGCGAAGCGTTGGTTTTCCGGAATATGACCCATCTACGGAAAGAACAGACGAAGTATGGAAAAAGACACTTGCTTTTTTCAGGGGAGAAAAAGTTGACCTTCCCCCAAGATATGAGGAGTATAGAAAATTCCAGAGCATTTTTTCCCAAAACAAGGACACGGTAGGGGCCGTTGCCCGTGTAGATGGAAAATTTGCCGCAGCAGTATCCACTGGAGGGTCTTCCCCCATGATGAGGGGGCGAATAGGGGATTCTCCGCTTCCAGGGGCCGGAATTTATGCAGGCAGCAAGGGAGCAGTTGTGGCAACGGGAATAGGGGAGGAGATCATCAGGAGGATGCTCAGTTTCAGGATTTACGAGCAGATAGGGAACGGGAGCCTGAAAAATATAGTTAAAGACCTGATCGAAGAATTTGGTGATATTCTTGCAGGTGTGATAGCAGTATCAGACAATGAGCAGGTCTCCATGGCAAACTCAAACATGGCTACATACTGCATAGAGGAATAAATGCACCTTCATATCTTCATCATGACTGAAAAGTAGTAGGAAACGTTATTATCTTAGTAGTTTATAGGTTCAGAAATGGAGTTCGAAAAATTTAAAACCATGCAGTTCCCTAGAGATGTATACGTGGGGCATGGTGTTATGCCCAACATTATAAATGTTGCCAGGCAGTATTTAAAATCAGGTTCCATTGTAATTGTAACAGGCAATACAACATACGGCATAGCCGGAAAGGAGATAGAGTCACTTCTTGTGGACAATGGCTTTGATGTTCATGTGTTCAAAACAGACAGGGCCGTAGGGGAAAACCTTCAGGCACTGGAGGCTTTCAGCTCTGAGGTCAGGGCAGGGATGCTTGTGGGTGCAGGAGGGGGTTCAAAGATTGACCTTGCCAAGAAAGCCTCCTTTGATCTCAGTATTCCTTTCATCAGTGTTCCGACAACTCCCAGCCATGATGGAATCGCATCACCAAGGGCATCAATTGTTGAGGACAACTGCACTCTATCCAAGGAAGCATCAATGCCTATCTGCATTATTGCGGATACAGTTATTCTGTCCAGAGCTCCTTACAGGTATCTGAGGGCAGGTGCAGCAGATGTGATTTCAAATCTTACTGCAATACTGGACTGGAAACTGGCTCATCGTCTGAAGGGAGAAGAGTTCAGTTCAAGTGCTGCTGCAATATCAGAGTACGCGGCAAAGGAACTACTGGAAAAGTCACACATGGTAATGGAGGGTGTCGAGGAGTCTGTATGGCTTGTGACCAAACAGATACTTGCATCCGGAACAGCAATGGCAATTGCCGGTTCCTCACGGCCAGCTAGCGGCAGTGAACACCTTATTGCACATGCAATTCAGAGGACTGGTCCTGGAAACTCAATTCATGGAGAACAATGTGCCATAGGTTCTGTGATTTCAATGTTCCTTCATGGTGGAGACTGGCAGGCTCTTTCTGATGCTTATTCCAAGATGGGTCTTTCCATAAGGGTAAGGGACTACGGGATAACTGAGTCCACAGTGATAAAATCCCTGAGTACTGCCCACAGCATAAGGCCTGAGCGCTACACTATTCTCGGGGAAACTGATATAAGCAAAAATGCCTGTGAAAGAACTCTGGAAGTTACAGGTATAATTTAAGGAGGTCTCATTAAATGCCAAAAATTTCGCTTATAGGATTAGATCTTGCTAAAGAGGGTCTGGAATTCAAATTTGTCGGCCCTCTAACAGGATGCTCAAAATGCAGGATAAAAGGTGTCTGCTTCAATCTTGATCCGGGTAAGACATACAGGATAACAGGAGTTAGGGCAAAGGAAAACCCATGCTTCGTCTTCAACCATGACAAGGTTGCCACTGTTGAAATTGAAGAAGTTAAGGAATATCTGAATATTCCCGGCGGAAAGAGGCTTCAGGAGGGCTCATCCATAACCCTGAAATCTCTGGACTGCGATCAGTTCACCTGCCCCAATATTGAAAAATGCAATCTTATTTATGACCGGGAAGGAAGAAAGGCAGTGGTGAAGAAGATAGAGGGAAATGTGGAGTGCCCCAAAGGGTATGATCTGAAGAGAGTTCAGATATCCTGAGGCCAGTGGTCTCTTTTGCTAAAGATCGCCCTCATAGGAAAACCTAATGTCGGGAAGTCTACCCTTTTTTCAGCCCTTACTTTCAGCCAGGCAGAAATTGCCAACTATCCATTCACGACTGTAAAGCCCAATGTGGGAGTTGGTTACGTTGTAACGAAATGCCCTGACACAGAGCTGGGAAAGAACTGTAACCCGAGGGAGGGGAGATGCAGTGGAGGAAGAAGATTGGTTCCAGTGGAGATCATAGATGTGCCAGGTCTGATTCCAGGAGCCAGTGAAGGAAAGGGCATGGGGAATGAATTTCTGGACTATATCAGGGAATCAGAGATAATAATCCATGTTTTTGACACATCTGGAAAAGTAAGTTCCGAAGGGAATCCAATCACCGAGGATCAGGAGCAGTGGGGAGATGTTCTCAGTGTGGAAAGGGAAATGGTTCTCTGGCTGTCATCGAGGTTGTATCGGGACTGGGACAAGTTTTCAAGGAAGGCAGACGCCTCACAGGAAAGGCAGGAGAAAATACTTCACGAAAGGCTGGCCTCTTACGGTATTAGTGAACATCAGACTGCCTCGCTTCTCTCAGGCCTTGGACTCCCGAAGAAGTTCTCCCAATGGAAGGAAAAGGACAGTATAAATCTGGTCTCCGAAATATTCCGGAAGGTAAAGCCTATTGTCAGGGTGGGAAACAGAGCAGACTTATCCAGTGAATCAAAGCTTCAGTCATTCCTTAAGGAGGATCCAAACTGTTTCTTTGTGTCAGGAGGGTATGAGCTGCTACTTGAAAAGGCCTCAAAGATTGGACTGGTCACTGACCAGGGATCAACTATCAATATAACTGGAAAGGGGAATGCCGAGCAGTTGAATGCACTGGAAGGAATAGTGAAATTTTACAGAAATCCCATTCATTCAAGAGTGTGGGATGTACTCAGCCATGTTGTTTTCGGTGTTATGAACTATTCTGTTGTATATCCTGTGGCTGATGAGACCTCATGGTCTGACAGCAAGGGTAACATTCTTCCTGATGCGGTGTTAATACCTCCGGGAACAACGTCCCTTGATCTGGCATTCAGAATACACTCCGACATAGGAAGTGGGTTCATAAGGGCTATTGACTGCAGAAAAAAGATGGCAGTGAGAAAAGACTACGTACTCAACCAGGGAGATGTCATAAAAATAGTCTCAAAAATCAGCTGACCTCTCAGATGGCAGTGTCAATATTTAATAGATGTTATCTATACCATGTCTACACAAATCACATTCAATTGGGTGAATACTTGGCAAATGGAGAAAATGCAGGAGGAAAACTGAAGGCTGTCAGAAAGCATTTCAGGTGGTCGGATAGCAAGTACAAGAAGAGAAAGCTTCAGCTTAAGAAAAAGAGCGACCCGCTTGAGCTGGCACCTTCAGCCAAGGGAATTGTAATAGAGAAAATTGGGATTGAGGCTAAGCAGCCTAACTCTGCAATCAGGAAGTGCGTTAAGCTTCAGCTCATAAAGAACGGAAGGCAGATCACTGCTTTCGCACCTGGTGACGGGGCTATCAACTACATTGATGAGCACGACGAGGTAGAGGTCGCCGGAATCAGGGGAAGGCAGGGAAGAAGTAAAGGAGATATTCCTGGAGTAAGGTACAAGGTTGTCAAGGTCAATGGGATATCCCTGCTTGAGCTTGTGAAGGGAAGAAAGGAAAAGACGGTGAGGTAATTTGCCTGAAATCAAACTTATGGGAGCATATACTTTCAATGATGTGCAGGTTCATGATGAAGGTCTTTCCAAATACATAAACCTCAGCGCAAACCTGAATCTTCACAGTGGAGGCAGATTTTCCAGCTATTCAGCGGGAAAGAGAAATGTCAACACAGTTGAAAGGCTTCTGAACAAACTGATGAGAACAGAGAAGTGGAACGGCAAAAAATACAGTGCTTACAGAGCATTGAGAGAGGCTTTCGAGATTGTTGCACAGAAGACAAAACAGAATCCGATTCAGGTTCTCATTGATGCCATTGAAAATGCTGCTCCAAGAGAGGAGGTAACGAGACTTAAATACGGTGGAATAGCAGTTCCAAAAGCTGTTGATGTGTCCCCGGCAAGAAGGGTGGACGTTGCACTCAGGAATATAAGCATAGGTGCAACCAACGCTTCCTTCAAGAGCAAGAAACCGTTCTCATCCTGCCTTGCAGATGAAATCATAAACGCCTCGAGAAATGAGGCATCTTCCTTTGCGGTGAACAAGAAGGAAGAGACTGAAAGGATTGCTGCGTCTGCGAGATAATCTCCAGACATTTTTTTATTTCAGTAAAACTGCATAGCTGTCATCATTCCTATTACTGCCAGTAAAAGGGCAAGGGAGATGAAAGAGATCAGATGGGTGAGTTTCCTTATTTTTTTCACCTGTTCCAGTTTTCCTTCTCTGGAAAGCCTCATGATTTTCTTTCCGTGGTATATGTTGTTTCCGTAAATCATTGCTATGACTATCCCTGCAAGGATGATATTTGCAAGCAGAAGTTCCCCATAGCCAGTGGTAAATAGCAGCGACGGGTCATCGTTAAGGTACCAGGTTGCATTGTATATTCCAGTCACTATGAGTATGCCCACAGTTATATGGGTGAAATAGGCAAACCTCTTTGCAATCTTCCCAACAATCCTTGTTCTTTCCTTTTCATCGGATGTTATATCATAGGAGGCAGGCCACACAACAAGCCAGATGAAGAATGACCCTCCAACGAAAATGACCGCTGAGAATATATGTATCCAGAGTATGATAAAATTAAGCAGGATCATTAAATGATATGCCTGTCCGGAATTAATTTTTTATCATGGGGCTCTCAGGTTAAGAATCAGGACTAAAAATCCTTAACCCATTGAAATATTATCCGTCATGGATAGAAAAGAACTCCTCAGATATCCTGTCAGAGACACTTCTGTAAAGGCAGATACATCAATAAGGGACCTTATGAAGCAGTATGGCAACTCAGGAGGGTTCACCTCTGCCAAGATTGCCACCGGTCACGCCATTCTTGAAAAAATGTTCAGTGAGGAAAACACAACATTCCTGTCATTTCCAGCAGACATTATATCCACTGGAACAAGAGGAATCATCAATGATCTTGTAAGAAACAGGCTGGTAGACGTCATCATAACAACTTGCGGAACCCTTGACCACGATATAGCCCGTACTTACCTGGATTATTATGCTGGCTCATTCGACTACAGTGACAGGGAATTGAGAAAACTTGGAATAAACAGGTTGGGGAACGTATTCGTCCCGGACGAGAGTTACGGGGAAATCATAGAGGGGAAGATACAGCCAATCATTGAAGACCTCTACAGCAGGAAGAAGAAATGGGGTGTGGCAGATCTCATACATGAGGTGGGACTACAGCTTAAGTCGGATTCTTCAATACTGTATAATGCAGCCAGGAACGATATTCCTGTATATGTTCCAGGAATCACCGACGGCTCATTCGGATCCCAGCTATGGTCATTCTATGAGAGGAACAGGGATTTCTCAATAGATCTGCTGAAAGATGAGCATGAGCTTTCGGATATTGTGTTTGATGCAAAGAAAACAGGTGCTCTCATGATCGGTGGAGGAATATCAAAACATCACACTATCTGGTGGAACCAGTTCAGAGGAGGTCTTGATTATGCGGTATATCTCACAACAGCACAGGAGTATGACGGTTCACTATCTGGAGCAAAGCTTGAGGAGGCCATATCCTGGAAGAAGGTAAAGGAGGACGCAGAATTTGTCAACATATATGGTGACGCAACTGTTATACTTCCAGTACTAGTCGGGCCCTTCCTTTAGATGTACTTGAGCCATTCCATTATGGGATCGTCCTCAATCAGCTCAGATGAGGTCTCTCCGAAGGAACTGAGCGTGGTGAACCTGTAGAAAAATATCATTCCATTCTTTTCCTTCCCATACATAATATGCTCCACCGACTTCCCATCTGGAAGATGTGACATGGCTTCAGGGAATTCAGGTGAAAAATGGACTTCAACAGTATCTCCGTCCCTCTCCAGCCAGTATGAATTGTTCCCTGAAATGTAATCATAAAGTTTTTGCGCGTTGATCGAGGGCAATTTGTCCATGGGTACCATATTGATTTTTCACTAATAGCCTTTACCGGAAGTCATATTCCTGAATGGCATCACTGATGTATTGCCCCTGGCTTATTCAGGCTCAAACCTCTCTGCCTTGAATTCAGTATATTCCCTGTCCCTGAATCTGCTCTCAAGGCCGGAAAACACTCCCCATGGGTAAAATAATGCAACTGTCACTGCGAACACTATGAATGGCCCGATACTGCTGGGAACGAAATCAAAAAGCCCCTCGGAACCTGTGGCGACCATCAGCGTTATGAATCCCATATAGCATATGTACCACAGGGAATTCAGAAGTCCCTGTGATGCGCGGGAATATATTCCAAAGAGCAAAGAGGCGGCCAGTATGAGAAGAACTGCATAAGGTTCATCAGGCCATCCTGCCCAGTATGCGATTAATCCGGACACACCCATTGCTACGGGAGCAAGAATGTTCCCGCCTCTTATCCTCTGCACTGAGGATGTAACACGCTGTCTGCGCGCAACGATCATTGCAACAGGTATGGCAGCAAAGCCAAGGTAACCTGCCGCTGTAGCGTCATCTATAAGGTTGTAGATGCTGGGAGCCGGAGCAGAGACAAGCGCAAGGAATCCCCCCACCACTATGAAAACAACAAGAGACCATACCGGAATTGCATATTTTTCATGGATAGCTTTTATCCTGTCCCCTACCAGCCCTGATCTTCCCATTGAAAACAGAGCTCTTGTTCCTGCACCCACGGAAATGTAACCTGAAATGTAAGGTGAGACAACACTCACAATGAGTGTTATTATGAGGAGCCATTCCAGACCAGTACTTTTGGAGAAGACCAGAAACGGGTTAGCTGCAAGACCCTTGAGAGAATGCCAGGAACCGGCGGCAAGGTGGACTGCTGACCAGTTTGTTCCGAAAACGACAGCAACAGCCAGAAGAGTATAAATGGCCGTCTCAGTCAGGATTGCAATTATTATGCCAAGTGTTATGTAACTCTTCTTGGTGGTTTCCTCCGCAAAATCCGGAATCATCCTGCTCCCACCAAAATTATACATCGCAAGTGGGAGGATCGCAAACATGGATCCGATTCCAAAGGGGGCAAATCCACCCTCATGGAAGAGATTGGCAGAATTATGGACAACAAGAATGAGTGCTATGGGCACAGTAAGATACAGGGCTATCTTGACTGCTGAAATATAGTTCGTTGCCCTTCCGAACCGTGAAATTCCAAAGTAGTTTACGGGGAGCATTAGAAGGACAATACCGAATCCAAGAATGGCCCCGTATATTGTGGGATCACCAGCTTTGTTGATGAAGTATGGGAAGAATACATTCAGTGTATATGAGACTGAGATGGCCTCAACCGGAGGTATGAACAGATACCATATAAGATCTGCAAACCCATTGATAAGGTTCAGCGTTCTTCCATGGGAGTAGAGTGTGAACCTTGTAACTGACCCTGCTTCAGGATAGACCCTTGAAAGCTCTATGAATATGACCCCAAGCGCAGAATAGAACAACCCTGCAACCAGATATGTAATTATTCCTTCTGGACCCGCTGCTGACACAATAGCTGTAGCGCTGAATAGTGCCCCTGTGGCCATATCGTATCCAAGGCCAAGGAAAATGAGATTGCGAAGTGTCAATCTCCTAACAAGGGTCCGTTCATTGTTCAATGAAACGGACATCAATTATCAACATTCTATATGATGTATATTATAAGTAATTTTTGTTTTCCAAAGGGAAAATATTCGCATCTGAAAGTGAGATATCACATAAAGAGCCTAAAATGCCCAGGACAAAATACTATCATAAAAGTTAAGATATGTTATAAACTAGAGATACTGTCATGGTAATGGGTTGAAATTATATTGTTTTTCTGTGACCAAAATGTATGCATGGGTTCAGATGAAACTGTTTTAATGTGCTGAATGCATGAAGAACCATGCATTATATCACGGAAAAGGAAGTTGAACAGACACTGGATATGAAGGAGACCGTGGCAATACTCCGGGAGGCTTTTCAGGATCTCGGTGTGGGCAAATCCTCAGTTTCTCCAAGGGAGAGGCTCCACTCAGATGGTGCTGTGCTCAATTCAATGCCTGGCATATTTGCGAAATACCATCTTGCAGGGATGAAGTGCTACATAGCAGCAAAGGGAGGGGCAAGATTTGTGGTCCTGGTCTTTGACACCAGATCCTCGGATCTTATCGCGGTAATTGAAGCAAACAGGCTCGGTCAGGTACGCACAGGTGCACTTCCTGCCATGGTATCGCAGTTGCTTCTGGAAAAGAAGGAACAGGAGATTGCCATAATAGGCTCAGGATACCAGGCTGAGACACAGCTTGAAGGTTTGCTTTCGGTCTTCGATGCAGGGCTTGTTCATGTTTATTCGAGGCACCCTGAAAATGCAAGAAGTTTTGCCAGAAGGATGCAATCAAAATTCGGCGTGGAGGCAAGAGCTCATGAAAAAGTAAGTGAAGCCACCAGGGACGCCACCGTGATAAATTCCATAACAAACTCGAATGATGCCATTTTCTCACGCAAGGATCTGGGAGAAAGATATCATGTGAACCTCTGCGGAGGTAACCTTCCAATGAGGAAAGAGGCAGCAGAGGACGTTCTACTTCAGAGTGATATGGTGGTGGTGGAACATCTTGAACAGGCTATGAAGGAATCCGGAGAAATAATCGGGTTAAGAAAGAACAATCCTGAAAAGGAGATTATAGAACTCAAAGACCTTGTTACAAAACCACCTGCAAGAGAACCAGAAAGATCTGTATTCAAGACAATGGGAGTAGGTCTAGAGGATGTGGCAGCTGCCTATCTGGTGCTGAAGAATCTTGGTCATATCTGACAGCCAATACCCTGACATTTATGTGATTTCAGTGAAAATGTAAAGCTGCCATTTACTCGGTTTTATATTACAATTCATAATATTCTCCTATGGGAGATCAGAAAAGAGCTGTAGTTTTTGGCGCCTCAGGGCTAATAGGCTCTGCAATATGCAGAGAACTTGCGAAAAGGGGGTTTTCAGTAACAGCAGTGGGACGGAACAGAGAGAAGGTCAGCCAGAGAGTTCCGGAGGCTGCAGAATATTTTGAATTCACAGGGAAAGAGGAAGGCATAGGGAAAATTATTAACGGATCGGAGGCGGTGTTCAATTTCTCTGGAGCTCCCATATTCAAGAAATGGAAGGGGGATTACAGAACAGAGATATATGAATCAAGGGTGAATTATACCTCGGCTATTTCCGATGCAATAAAATCCTGTGAAAATCCGCCTACCCTTTTTGTGAACGGTTCCGCAGCAGGAATATATGGTTATGACAGATGGGACGACAGAGAAATAACTGAGGATGAGCCGGCAGCGGATGACTTCTGGGGTGTTCTTGTAAGGGAGTGGGAGGAGTCTGCAAATAAGGCTGGTTCAGAAAGAACAAGGGTTGTGAACATAAGGACAAGCGTGGTTCTTGACTCTAACGAAGGAGCACTTGAACAGCTGGTAAAGGTATTTAACAGAGGCCTCGGAGGACCTATAAAACCAGGAAATCAATGGTTCCCGTGGATCCATCTTGAGGACGAAGTCGGGCTGGCCCTTTTTCCGCTGGAAAAGAATGATGTAACCGGCCCCATAAATGCAGCATCTCCTTCAGTTCCCAGAATGAGTGAATTCGCAAATACACTGGGAAAAGTCATGAACAAGCCTTCAAGGATCAGGGTTCCCGTAACAATAATCAGGATGATGTTTGGAGATGTCTCTGATCTCCTCATAAAGGGAAAGAAGGTTATTCCAGCCAGAGCTGAAAAGTATGGCTACGTTTTCCGTTTCCCGGAACTGGAGGCAGCTTTAAAGAACCTTCTGAAAAAATAAGAGGTCGGGCATTACATCCTCCCGCAATCATACCAAAAGGCTTAAGCCAGAAGTTATCCATATAAAATCATGGAGATATTTAAAAAAACTGTACAGCTACAGACATCAAAGAAACTGCAGGATATAGTTGATGGATTTGCAAATTCCCTTCAGTTCAAGGGATGGAAAGTTCAGTCGAACGTCCAGAATGGCCAGGCAGTACTTCAGGCAGTGAAGGCAGGCTTTCTGAGGGATATCATATCTGCGGATAGAGCTCTGACATTTGTATTCAAGCAGCCGGATGGTTCCAGTAACCTTGAGGTTGATGTGGGTGTCGGGAAACTTGTTCAGAATCTAGCAGTTACGGCAATAGAAGTACTTCTCCTTTCTGATATCTTCATATTCATAGACATACCGGAGATACTATGGACAAAGCATGTGGAGACAGAACTGCTTCAGGAGCTTCATGCACAGTTATGAAGCCAATATTTTTCTGAACATATAATTTAAAAATATTGAAAATCTTCAGATTTTTATAATCAATTGGTGTATACTGAACCATGATAAACGAAATCGGTATGGTCCGGGCAATACTCGAGAAAATAAACGTGAGCTGGAAGTGGTACGACGAGAAGAATGGTACAGTTCAGTGGAGTTTCTCCAACAGTTCGACCAGAAAAATATCCGGGGTTCTTTACAGGTCAGGATACTATTTCGGGAACGCATTCTGGCCAGTATATCTTAACAACAGCAGCTTTAACACAGCATTTACGCCCACAAATTCAACGCTTGTCGATAAGGGTGTTGCAAACAATTCTCCTCCTCTCATGGTTGTTAATTTCCCTGGAGGCAAAAGCATTGTTGCCTTTGTGTTCACGCTGGCTCCAGGACAGAAATGGAGCATGCTTGAGGGCGGGTTTGTGAATGGAATTGTGCCAGAAGGACCGGTTTGCTATACGTTGAGTGATCTTTCGAGCAGGGAGTACTGCATAAAATATGATGAACAGCAGGTAAAGGACTGGGACAGTCAGACAGGAACTGCACTGAAGGGCTACACCCCTAACCCCTCCACATTTCTCTCACTCAATGGAAATGTACCTGCTGACTCCCCTTATGTCCAGCTTTTCAGGGATCAGATAAATCCAGGAAAATGTTCATAGAATTATCTAATGCTGTCCAGGGAGGTCTCTCCTCCCTCCACCGGAATTAATTTTCTTCATGGCATGCCTCACGTAGAGAGAGCTGCCTATAATCCCGCTATAATAGGAAGCCAGTATTAGAATAACCATCTCTATTGAGGTGTATTTTATGAACGGTGAAAGCAGGAAAAGAATTGCATAGAAAACAGATACGGAGATAGCAAGTACAATCAGAGCATTCCTTCTGATTCTCTTCTCCTCTGGAGATGCAGAAAACTTCTGTTCAGCCTTGATCTCCTCTACGTAGCCAAGCCCCCAGCAGCTATCGCATATATCCAGATGATCTGATTCATCCTTGATGTAGCCGGAACCTCTGCATTTGGGGCAGATATAGTTCATCTCATCACCCCTCAGTTATATATGACATCCAGGTATATACGTTCTTCCAAATATTTTGTAAATATGCTTTTTTAAAGGCTCCGCTTAACAATCCTGATCTCTACATTAAGTGGCTTGGGCAGGTTACTTTATCTCACTTAGTGTTTTCCTGATGGCATCCAGTGACCTGATTATGTCCTGCTCCTGAACCCAGCCCATGTGACCGATTCTGAAATATTTTCCCTTCAGTTCAGGAAGGGCTCCGTCAGCGAATTCAACTCCACTTTTCAGGCATTTTCTTATAAATTCTGATGAATCGATCCCATTCACGTAAACGCCGGTAACTGTGTTGCTCCTGTATTGGGGCTCTGCAACTATGCTCAAACACATGTCTTCAATGCCATCTCTGAGAAGTGAAGCCAGCCTGCTGTGCCTCTTTAATCTGCTTTCCATGCCTTCCCTGCGAATCATTTCAAGAGCTCTGGCCATTGTGTAAACCACGCCTATGGGCGGGGTTGCGAAATATCCCCAGGAGCCGTCAAGGAATTTTTCCATCACAGGTCTCCAGTTGCTAAGATTCAGAAAGTAACCGGAGAGGCCACCATCCCTTATCTTTTCGATTGCGTCATTTGAAGCTACAATTATGCCAGCACCAGGTGCCGCTCCAATAGCTTTCTGCGATGCAGATACAGTAACATCAATTCCAAGCTTTGAGAGTTCAAGTCTCTCGCCACCAAGGCTTGCTACCGAATCTACAACAATGATATCCGCTGACTGCCTGACTGAATCTATTATGGCTTCCAGATCCGCACGAAGTCCGGTACTTGTCTCCACATGTGTCATTATGGCCATCCTGTAGTGCTGATCGGAAGCTGCTTTTCTGATATCCTCTATTTTCAGATGCTTTCCGGGAGCGGAACGCAGAGATCTCACATTCACAGGATACCTTGAAAAGATACCTTTCCACCTGTCTCCGAATGTTCCATGGCTGAGAACAAGCACATTATCGCCAGGAGAAAGGAATGTTGTGAGCGATTCCATAGCTGCGGTGCCACTACCCGGTATAACAAAAGGACTGTATCCTGACGCCGCACCTGATATTTCCAGTATCCCTTTCAGTGTTAACCTCATCTTCTCGGAGAATTCCGAGGATGAAAATCCCTGATCATGAACGGCGGCACTCTCTGCAACCTCTATATTTCCCCTGCTGGGACCCACATGCATCAAAATTCTGTCTGCCATGTATAGTGAAAATTGTCATGGCAAATAAGCTCATTGCAGGAGTTTTTATCTATAAGGCAAGTATGGAAAAGACAAGAATTCCAAGCATAACAAGAGGTATCAGATAGAGTGGAAGTGCCCTCAGGTTCACCATGCCATGAATACACGGTACACACACTAATTATTTTCTATGAATCTTAAATTCATAAATGTTAATCTCTCATGTAATGGTTAATTCAGGAGTTCCCTTTTTTCAATAGTTTGTAATAGACAATCCCGGAAACAGATTGCAGCAACCCTCCGGTAAGGAGGGGAAGCGGGAGTGATATGTCCATCATGTAACCGGACAGGCCGGAGAAAGACTGGCTGACTCTGGAAGAAATACCCTGAATACTTGTGCCGACTCCATAATCTCCACTGCTGATTCCGCTCACATTCACTGTTGTCCTGTTTGGAGCTCCAACTCCAGCAACGAAGGATCTCCCGGCATAAACAGCCACAGCAAGAGGAAGGAACGGGGAAAAAGCCACAACTGCCATGAGTGCACCCTGTATGACCCTTGTAACTGATGCTGTAAATAGAGTCGTGGAACGTTTTCGCATCTTGAGGAGTCCTGACCTGGACATGAAAAATGAACCGGCAGCAGTTCCCACATAGGAAAACAGAAAGACAAGCCCCACCTGGGAGGTGTCAATACCGTATCTCAACTCAAACCATGCCGGGAGAAGGACAATAGAAAGCCCGAGGCCGCTACCATTTATTGCATTGGATACAAGCACCTTAAGAACATACTTTCCGCTCTCTTTGTTCATAACACGGTTTGTCTTTTTAGCCACTGGTCTCTCCTTCAGAAGGAAGAGGGAGATGAATGATGTCAGGATAAGAGCAAATGAAATCCCATAGAGAAGCCTGAATGTGTTTATTGTTCCATAAGTTCCGGATATGAAATCATAAGCAAAAAGCATCAGGCTCCCTGCGATAGAAAATGCAGATGCAACCGAAGTGATCAGTGCCATTCTTCTGACTCTCTCACCTGTGTCCGGCCAGTTGGTGGCAATGAATGCATTTATTCCGGGGCTGAAGGCTCCACGCAGTCCGCCTGCTGCTCCCGCTGATCCAGATGCTATAATCCCTGCAATTATGAGGTCATGGTTTGTTGTTGATGTGAGGGCTGCAGTAAGGAAGAGAGCAGGTATTTCGCCAAGTATCATGGCTTTTCTGAATCCTATTCTGTCGCCAAGGAATCCTATCAGAAGGCTAACTGCTGTGGTGGCAAGTGCAACAAATACGTAAATTATGCCGATGGTAACTATATCATAATGAATTGCCAGAAGATAGAGGGGAATGGAGAGATTGGCATATATCAGGGCACAGGACCTTGCGGCACGTGAGAGCAGAAGAAAGAAAAATCTCCTGTCAATTTCGCTCTGAGCAGGTTCATTTGACTCCATTTCCTGTTCCCGTCTATTTCATTTTACAATTTAAATGATCAGATAGTTTTCAATGTAATGGAATTCTTATCATTAAGAACTGCATTCAAGTATGATGGGTACCCCTGAAGATTTCTGGAATGAAGTTATCACGGACACCATTTCCTCAGGTTCTCTAGAGATTACAAAGATTGGTGTTAATGGGGAAAAAATCCCATCTCCGGAGGATTCCGGCATCTTTCACAGATCCATCGGTGAGAGAAAAGGGCAGATTGCAGATTTCAGGTGCCCTCTGGATGGAACGGAATCAGGGGTTCATGTTGTGGAGTTTGAGGATCACTATTCGGTGCACATAGACAGATACGATCCTGATCGATATCCGGTCAGGCATCTTGTCCATGACAGTCCCAAGACCCTTTTTCAGATAATTGGAATCGGAATTTTCAGTGCTCTAATGTTCACACTGTTCAGAAGAAGGTGATCCCTGAAATGTGGTTCAGAGGTAAATAAAGATTGTCAGTTCCACATGGGAATTTAATTCAGGTAAAATGCAAATCTTATTGACAGGGCTGCTCTAACTGTCATGTTTCATATGAATGCAGATATGGGGGACCCTGAATGGGAAAAAGTTGGAATTTCAGAATACAGGGAAAGGATCAGAAGACTAATGGATTCCATGAAGTCTTGTGGCCTTGATATTGCAGTGATCCCTGCAGGGGCCAACTTCCAGTATCTTGCAGGGTACTCTTACATCTCTATGGAGAGACTTACAGTACTGATCATAAAGGATGGTGGATGCACTTTACTTGTTCCCGGGCTTATGGAAGACCAGGTGAGGGAAAATACATGGATAAGTGACATAGTCTCATGGAAGGATACGGAGAATCCTTACGAAGCATTCCGGAGACTTACTGATATCGGGAGAAATCAGAAAATCGGCCTGGATGGCAGCCTCACCTATTCGCATTACAGCAGGATGTTTTCACCTGAGGAATTTACCCGAACAGGCATAATCAATGACATGATTTCTGAATTCAGGGAGATAAAGAGTGAAAAAGAGATGTACCTGATAGGGCAGGCTATAAGACGGTCTGAGAAAGCTCTTGAAGAAACAATTGGAAGTATAGGTGAAGGAGTATCCGAACAGGATATTGCCAGACAACTGGAATGGAATTTCATTGATGCAGGGCTCAGCGGACCTGCCTTCAGTTCAATCGTGGCTTTCGGGGAGAACTGTGCCAAGCCCCATCATGAACCGGGGAAGAGAAAACTGAAGCACGGAGATTCTATAATAATAGATTTTGGAGGATCCTATGGCGGCTACAGTTCTGACACAACCCGGACATTCGCATATGGGGAACCGGGTGGTGATTTCAGGAACGCTTACGAAGCAGTGGCTGAAGCCCAGATTCTTGCAATGGAGGCAGTTTCCCAGCAATCAAAATACAAAGATCTGGACCTTGCAGCAAGGAAACTGCTCCGAGAAAAGGGATATGGTGAGATGGAGATAAGGCTGGGCCATGGACTAGGAATCGAGGTTCATGAACCACCTTTCCTGACAACAGATAATTCCGGAAAGGTAAGGGAGGGGACAGTCTTCACAGTAGAGCCAGGTGTGTACAGGTATGGAAAATACGGGATCAGAATAGAAGATACCACCTTTGTGAAGAATGGAAAATGCACATCATTCAACAGGCTCGGAAAGGACTATTCGCTTCAGAAATTGTGATTAGGTCTCCAGTTCCCTGAAGATCGAATCGTAAATGTCCTCTTCCTCCTTGGGGATCTCGGCCTCTTCTGCCACTTTCAGGATGTTTTCCTTTCGGTATCTCCACTGGTTGATGCGCCAGGTACGGCCTTTTATTATATTGATCTCCTCCCTGTATGTCTCAAGGAAACCATATTCTTCGAGGTTGTAAAATACGTCTCTCTCAGGTGAAGAAAGAACGTTATCAAGAACATAATCCTCATAGCCGAAGAATGAAAGGACAAAGTCGCAGAGTTCCTCAATGTCTCCATGGGCCATCCCTTTCTTACCGTAGGTATTTTCGAGAGCCCTTATCAAAACGTCTCTAGTCATTACACCCATAGGACTCATAGCCTCATCTTTAACCGGATATTAATCTTTCCGTATGAGGCAAAGGTGAATACGAATATCGTATCACTGCGGGAATAGAGATGTATGGGAAAATGAATATATGGGTAAAAAATAATGAAATATGAATATGAAAATCGGACTAAAATGACATAACAGTGAACCTTGTATTCTCAAGAGGTGAAATCCTGAATCCTGAGGATACAGACAGAACATCATTTTCAGAATACATCTTTTCTGTGTCAGAAGAAATTCTACCTCTTCCTGAGGTAATTCTCACAACAGATGAACCATCAATATCAACTGCAAGGTTCTGATCTGCTCTGACATAATAATCATCCATCTTTCGATCTCCGGAAGAGAAGACTCTCTTCCTGAAGCCCCAAGGAAAGTCCATACGGTTTTCATATTCTTTCCTTATCTGCTCCAGATCCTTTTCGCTGTCTATGCCCAGCCAAAGTGTGTCCTCAAAATAAGCTCCAGCTTTCCTCTCGGAAGCAACTCTGGGAAAGACAGTGGTCTCTATGTCCTTGGAGTAGTATTCCTGGGAGAAATATCTCAATGCTCCTTTCTTGATATAGTATACTCCTGAATTGATGAAATGGTCGAGATGAGGTTTTTCCCTGAAGCTTAGGATCTGATCCCCCAGAAGGTCAACGATTCCGAATGGGCTTTTCATTCTTGTAACAAACATGGTCATGTCATAAGGCGATTTGGAAGAGAATTCAACAAATCTCTGAAAGTTCATGTCGGTAACAGTATCTCCATTCCTGAGGAGAACATCTGAATCTGACCGGACATTGATAAGGTTTCTCATGGAGTACAGAGTTCCCAGAGGTCTGTCCTCTTTAAGGTAGGTAAATTTGATTCCGTCCATCTCCTTTCCATAGCGTTCCTCTATCTTTTCACCAAGATAGCCGGAAAGTATTACTATCTCCTTGATCCCCAGATTCCTGAAATCAAATATCTGTCTGTCCAGAATGGTGTAATTTTCCTTAATCTGAATCATTGCTTTTGGAATCTCATCAGTAAGAGGTTTCAGCCTCTTTCCGAAACCACCTGCAAGGATTGCCCCTATCATATACCGCTATAGCTAGATAGCAATTTTAATTATTCCATTGCAAAAGTCAGAGGATCAGAGGTATCCTTCGCTGAGGAGAAGTTCAGCATGCTGCACTCCCCCTCCTGCTGCCCCTCTTATTATGTTGTGGCTCAGGCTTGTGAAGCAGTAGAAACCTCCTGATTTTCGAAGGCTTCCCACAACAACGGACATACCTTCACCTTTCATTAGGTCAAGCCGTGGCTGGGGTCTGTCAGGAGAATCAATAAAAATCACCGGATGCTCCGGAGAGGAATACAGATGCTGCACTTTCCGTGGACCCCTGAACTTTATAAGAGCATCCCTGACATCATCGATTTCAGGACTGGAACAGAATCTGACAAAGACATTTTCCATATGTCCGTCCGGAACAGGTACTCTTGCGCATTTCGCAGTTATGTTTAGATCAGAAGGGGTGATTTCTACCCCCGTTCCAATTTTGCCCAGAATCTTTAAAGACTCCTTTTCAATCTTTTTCTCCTCACCTTCAATGTAAGGGATAACATTACCGCTGGCATCAAGTGCGGAAACTCCAGGGTAACCTGCTCCACTGAGTGCCTGCATTGTAGATACAATCACGGTCTCGATACCAAAGGGTTCAAGCGCTTTCAAAGGAATTGCAAGCTGGGTGGTGGAGCAGTTTGGATCGGCGGATATGAATCCTTTCTTCCTGCCTTTCTTCTGTTCCTCTATCAGAAGCAAATGCCCAGGATTCACTTCAGGGATAATAAGCGGAACGTCAGGGTCAAGCCTGTGTGAACTGGATTTGGTTATAACTGGAAATTTTCTGGAAAGAATCTCTTCCAGGCCACCCATTGAAGACGGGAGTGCACTGAATATGAGATCAATATCATTTCGCTCAAGAATCCTATCACTGGCTTCCTCAACCCTTATTTCTCCGAATTCTGCAATATCATCAGGTAGCATGAAGTTTGATGCCTCATTCAGATTCTTCCCTCCTGAATGGCTGGACGCAAAAAGTGCTGAAACCTCAAACTCCGGATGTCTACTCAGAATCCTCAAATACTTCTGACCCACAATACCTGTTGCGCCAAGGATGGCAGCCCTCAGTCTACTCAAACATCATCACCCGAAAATAGGTCTCTGTGAAGTTCATTAGCAAGAAACCTGCACTCAGTATAGGAACTTCTGAAACTAATGAGACCATTATCCTGGGTAAGCGTACCTGGAATTCCTGATCCTATAATCTCAAAAAACCGTCTTACCCTGGATGAAACGGTGGTGACAAATTCCGGTTCCCCCTCTGTTAAAACATATACTCCGGACCTTTCTTTCCCGGATGAATCCCGGGTAAGTCTCTTTTCATCTGATGGTTCACTTACGACAATTGAAAGGCAATTCACACTGTTGCTGACAATTTCAGTTGAACTCTCTCCTGCCGGTTCGATACCTCTTATTCTAACTTTTGTAACATTGAGGTCAACATAATCAAGGGAGAGCGGATGCAGTATCCTGGAGCCAAGCTCAGCCATTTCTCTGAGCATGTTTCTGTTAATGTAAAGAATTGGTTTTGGGGATTCCACAATTTTAGGGTCTCCAGTCATCACTGCGCTGACATCTTTCCAGAATTCAAGTTCCGTGGCCCCAAGAGATCCTGCAATCACACCTGCAGACAGGTCTGAACCTCCCCTGCTGAATGCTTTAATACTGCCTTCCTTATTTCGCCCGTAGAAGCCAGGTACTATCCAGACACCGGTTCTTTGCAGCCTCACAAAATCGGAATCATTTCCCGCAGAAAATGAGGAAACAATCTCATCTGCGCATATAATTTCTCCAGGATCCATGATTATGCTTTCCACACCCAGATCATGGAGCAATGAGTGGAGACAGAGAGCGGAAAGCCTCTCACCCATGGTGATGACCGAATCCACATTTCCAGCTTTAATATTACTGAAGGTCATATCTATGATACCATTTGAATCAAGCAAATCCCCGGGGAGTTTCGGGTATCTTTTCAGTATATCCTCTAACAGTGAAAATTTATCTTCGCGAGTACCTTCAGATAAAGCAATCAGTTTGTCAGTGACACCTTTCATGGCAGAGATTACCACAGTCAGATTAATGCACAGCTCTGATTCAACCCTGATTCTTTCTGCCACTTTTCTGAATTCATTTCTGTCGGAAATAATGCTTCCGCCGATCTTAATTACCTTTAAGGCTATTTTCTGATTCATTGGTTGTATGCATGAGAGTGATAGGGGATTTAAAAAAATTACCATTACTCATACATATTAAAAATTATCACTAATAATAAAGGGGAAAATTAAAGGGTAAGTTCCTGCCCCGGTTCAAGCAACCTGACCTCAGTGTTCTTCTGAACCATATCCTTGAATTTCTTCGGGTCCTGTTTGATTGGAGGAAATGTGTTGAAGTGCATGGGAACAGTTATCTTTGCACCTATGAGCTCTGCCGCATACTTTGCCTCAAGTGGACTCATAGTGAAGAAGCCACCAATTGGGAGAAGTGCAAGATCCGGTTTGTAGATCTCTCCTATTAGCTTCATATCCCCAAACAGGGCAGTATCTCCGGCATGATAGATTGTTTTCCCGTCACCTGTTACAACAAAACCCGCTTCATTCCCGCTGTGGACTGCTGCGGTCATGCCTATTTTTATGCCATCAAATTCAGTCTGGCTTCCCTTGTTCATTCCAATAAAATTATCATCTGGAACACCGGCCTCCTTTCCCATCTGCGAGAGCTCAAACATACCAACAATCTTTGCTCCTGTTTTCTTGGATATTTCAAAAGCATCCCCAAGATGATCAAAGTGGTTGTGTGTGACAAGAACATAGTCAACCTTTCCAAGCTGGTCCAGCTTGATTGTTGAACTTGGGTTCTGGGAAATGAAGGGGTCTATAACAATTCTCTTTTTGCTGAATTCCACGAGAAATGCAGCATGTCCAAGCCATTTTATCTTTACCATTTTTATCAGATACCCATGGATTCTTTATTAATAAT